>DATBQU010000177.1:0-6430 GCA_036560665.1 Polyangiaceae bacterium | reverse complement strand
GCAAGGAGTACACGGTGATCGGCGACGTCGTGAACGTGGCTTCGCGCGTCGAGGCGCTCAACAAGGAGCTGGGCTCCCAGATGCTGGTGACCGAGGAGGTGTGGCGAGCGTCGGGCCGCGCCGACGACGAGGCGCCGCAGTCGCGCGACCCGCTGCGCGTGCGAGGCCGGGAGATGCCAGTGCGGATCTTTCAGCTCGCGTGAAAAAGGCCGACGGCGAGACGCACTGGCGACCCGAATCGCCTTGCGCGCCCGTGCCTCGGGCTCTACTCCCGGCACGAGAGGAGCTCCCTCGATGCGCGGCCGCCACCTCCCCCGTCTCGCCGTCGTCGCCTTCGCGCTCGCGCCAGCATGCAGCGGTGCCGCCTCCTCCGAGCTCCTCTCGGCGGGAGCGGCCGGCGCGGGCGCCAGCGACGCGGGGGCCGAGACCTCGGAGCAGGGCGGAGGCGCAGACGCGAGCAGCCAGCCCGAAGCCCAGCCACCCCTGGACTCGGGCGGCGGCGTGCAGGACGCCGGCTTGCCCGAGACGGGAGTGACCGACAGCGGCGGCGCAGGGGGCGGCATGACCATCTTCTGCCCGCCCAGCCCGTGCGCGCCACCTGCGTTCTGCTGCGTGACGGGCGCCGGCCAGGGCAACCCGCCGAAGTACGCGTGCGAGACCAGCCCCGCCAGCTGCAACGGCAACGGGGGCCCCGGCACGACCGTGCACTGCGATCGGACGGCTGACTGCGCCCCCGGCGACGTCTGCTGCGGCTCCGACTACAACGGCTTCTATTCCGACGTCTCGTGCCGCCCCCAGCAGCAGTGTGGCGGCAATGGACAGGGGTTCCAGCAGGTGCAGTTCTGCGATCCGCACGTGGGTGACTGCCCGCAGGGTACGACCTGCCAGCCCAGCCAGGTTCTGCCGGGCTATTCGGTGTGCAACTGAAGGCGCGCCCACGGATGCCCGTGCTTGGCGTGCCGGGGCTGAAGCCGTGTAAGGGCGCGGCGCGCCGCGCGTTTCTCGTTGGTGAGCCTGGCGGTCGCCCTACCGACTATCCTCGCGCGCGTGGCCGGACCCGCCGACAGCGACGACCATCTCGAGCGCGAGCGGCGTCTCGTGGAGCGGGCTCAGGCCGGGGACCGGACCGCGCTCGGCGAGCTCCTGTCGTCGCACGGCCCCGCGCTCTACCGCTGCGTGCTGCTGCCACGCCTGGGCTCGGAGGCCGCCGCCCGGGACGCGCTCTCCGAGGTCTACGCGCGCGTCGTCGAGCGCCTCGACCGCTTCACCTGGCAGAACGTCGGCTTCTGGCCCTGGCTACGGACGGTCGGGCTTCGCGTCGCCCTCGATCAGCTCCGCGCACGAAAGCGGCTCGTGCTCTGGGAGGCCGAGGACGTGGCGCGGGAGGTCGACGCAGCCCAGACGACGACGCCGCTCGACCAGAAGCTCGGCGAGCACCGCGAGCGTCAGGCCGCGCGCGCGAAGGTGGAAGAAGCGCTCGCGCGGATCCACCCGCGCTACGCGCGCGCGATCCGTCTGCGCGTCCTCGAGGAGAGACCGCGCGACGAGGTCGCACGCGAGCTGGCTGTGACGCCGGCCACGTTCGACGTCGTGCTCCACCGCGCTCTGCAGGCGATGCGTAAGGCGCTCGGCGCGCCCGGGGACGCGAAGGCGCCCGCCGGCGTGAAGCGCGAGCAAGCCGTTGAGGACACTCCCCCGTCCAGCGAGGCACCCGATGTCTGATCCGCGCGACCGCATTGACGATCCCGACGCCCCGCCGACCGACGAGGAGATCGCGGCCGCCGATAAGCTGCGCGCGGCCCTCGACGATCCCGGGCGCCGCAGCGAGGAGGCGGAGCTCGCCCGCGCGCTCTCCGCGGCCTGGTCCCCTCGCGATCTGGCAGCCGACGACCACCGCCGGCTGATGGAGACGGCCCTGACCGTGAGGGAGGGGGCGCGTCGTCGCGGCAGGATCATCCGCGTGTCGTTCGGCGCGAGCGCGGTGCTGGCCCTGGCCGCGGGGGTCCTGCTCGTCGTCTGGAACGGCAAGAGCCCGCCCGACGGGGGCAGGGCGACCGCGAGCGCCGGCCTGGCGGTCAGCCGCTCGACGCAGGCGCTCTTCCCCGAGCGGTTCGCGCCCATGGGGGGCGAGACCGCGCGGATCGATCGGATTGCGATGGCGCGGGGGGCCGACCTGCGCGACAACGAGTTCGCCAAGTGGGGCGTGCGATGAAACTACGGTGGCTCGTGCTCGCGACGCTGGCCCTGCTCGTGATGGCCGGGGGCGCGCTCGGACTCGCCGCGTGTCGCGGCGAGGCGCCCCTCGCCGGCTGCCCGAGCGCCGAGCCCGCGGCTCCGCCGATCGACGAGCCCGTCATGGCCTTCCTCTCGGCGGCGCGCGCCCTTCACCATCAGGCGGACATCCACCAGAGCACCGGCGACACGGCGGGCGCGATCGCCTCGCTCGAGCGCCTGGTCGCGCTGCCCGCCCCCAAGGCGGTGGAGGTCGACGAAGTGCTGGCGGACGCGCACGCGCGCCTCGCCGAGCTGCGCCTCGATCTCGGCGACGTGGAGGGTGCGGGCCGGGACGTCACGGAGGGCCTGGCGCACGTGCAGGGCGCGACGTACTTCCGCGGCCACCTGCTCGAGGTCGCCGGCCGCGTCGAGGAGGCGCGCGCGGCGACGCTGGCGGACGCCGGCAAGGGCGACGAGGCTGCCCGCGCGAAGGCCAGGGCCGTCGGGCTGCTCGAGGAGGCCGTCCACGTTCAAGAGCAGGTCATCGAGCGTGCTCTCGCGGACGCGGGGACGAGATGAGCAGGGTCGCCCCGCTGCTCCTGGTGTGCTTGTCGCTGACCCTCTGCCGATGCGCAGCCGACGGCCGCAGCGCGCCGGCCACTCCCGGCAATGCCCCGGCCGCGGACCAGGCCGAGCCCACGGGGGCCGTCGGCCCCGCTCCCACCGCGAGCGGGATGCAGTTCGCGCCACCCCCGCCGCCGCCCGGCGCGCCCCCAGCGCCCGAGGAGGGCAAGCACGAGCGCGATGCGCGCCGCGCGGCGGCGCGTGCCGAGCTCGACCGGGCGCAAGGCGAGCTCGAGGCCGCCACGGGCGACTGCGCTGCTGCGTGCCGCGCGCTGGCGTCCATGGAGAGGGCGACGCTGCACCTCTGCTCGATCGCCGACGACACCGATGATCAGCGGCGGTGCGATGACGCGAGACAGCGCCTGACGACCGCACGCAACCATGTTCGGGCCGCGTGCGGCGCGTGCTCGTGAGACCCGACGGCGACCTGCGGCTGGGCGGCGACTGGAGCACGCTTCAGCGCTCGAAGAACGACGCGCTGTGGCTGCTGGCTTCGGTGGTGCTCGCCGCCGCGCGCCCGCTCTCGCTGGCCGCCCTCCGTGTCGCGGGCCGCGCGCTGGGGCTGACCGCGCATGCGCTCGTGCCCGGCGCTCGGCGGACGGCGCTCGCCAACGTGGCGCGTGTCTTTCCGGAGCTCGACGCGATGGCCCGGCGCGCGCTCGTGCGTCGCTGCTTCGCCACCCTGGGCGAGCTGCTCGGCGAGACCGTCGCGCTGCTGAGATCCCACGGCGGCCCGCCGCCGCTCGAGCTGTCGCCCGACGCCCATGCGCTCCTGGAAGAGGCACGCGCCGAGGGCCGCGGCGTCGTCTTCGCCTCCGCCCACCTGGGTCCGTGGGAGCGTGTGGCGGCCTCGCTCGTCGCCGCCGGGGTGCCCCTGGTGACGCTGGCGCGCGAGAGCTACGACCCGCGTTTCTCCCGCCTGTACGACCGCCTGCGGGGCGGCAACGGCGTGCGGGTGGTGTGGCGCGCGACGCCGGGCGCGGCCGCGCGCATCCTGCGGACGCTGCGCGGCGGGGGAGTGCTCGGCGTGCCGATGGACCTGCGGTCGCGCGTGCCCTCCTGCGACGTCCCCTTCCTGGGGCACTGCGCGCAGACGGCCGTCGGCCCCGCGCGCATCGCCCTGCGCGCGCGCGCGCCCGTCGTGGTGGGGACGGCCGCCCCCGGCCCCGACGGCTCTCTGGTGGTGACGGCCTCCCGCATCGCAACCGCGGGTCTCCCCCGAAACGACCTGGGCGCGGCCGAGCTGACGGCGCGGATCAACGCCGAGCTGTCCCGCCGCATTCTCGCCCTGCCCCATGCCTGGGTCTGGATGCACGATCGGTGGAGCGCGGGAACCGGGGTATGATGGGTGCCGGAGGGAGTCGTTGTCCGACGCGCGAGTGCGCACGCCGAAGCCGGTGGCCGACCGCAGGGATCTCCGCAGCGCTCCGCTGTCGCCGACGGACGGTTTCGTCCTGTCACGCGTCGACGGCGTGCTGAGCGAGACGGCGATCGCCGCCCTGACCGGGCTCCCGGACGAGCAGGTGCAAGGGTCGCTGGCGAAGCTCGAGTCGCTCGGGCTGATCACGTTCGACGGGGCGGCGCGCTCGTCGGCACCCACGCACGTGTCGTCCACCCAGCTGCGCGCAGCCATCGCCGGGACGCCTCGCTCCGACCCTCCGCTGACGGCGGAAGAAGAGGTCATCTTCGGCGAGGACGCCGAGCTCGAGCCGGAGATCCGGCGCCGCGTGCTCCTCACCTATCGGACGCTCGACGAGCTCGACCACTACACCCTCCTCGGCGTCGACAAGGCGGCGGACCGCAAGGCCATCAAGCGCGCGTACTACGATCTGGCGGCGCGGTTCCATCCGGACAAGTATTTCCGCAAGAGGCTCGGGTCGTACAAGCTGCGGATGGAGACCATCTTCGGGCGCATCACCCAGGCGCACGACACGCTGACCAGCGCCGAGAAGCGCGCCGAGTACGATACCTACCTCGACGAGCAACGCCGGGCCCGCGGCATCGAGGAGCTCCTGGCGGACGCCCTCGACGAGGTCAAGCGCGCAACCGAGACCATCGAGCGCGAAGTGCGCGCGCAGGAGGCGGCCGGAGCCTCGACGTCCTCGGCCCCGCCCGCCGCGCCGTCGCCCAGCGTGGGCGTGTCCGCCCGGCGAGATGCGCTCGCGCGTCGGCTGCTGGGCGGGCGCTCGATGCCCGCCCCGAGCCCGAGCGCGCCTGCCCCGGCGAAGACCCCCTCTGCGCCGAGTGTCCCGTCCACGGCCGATGCCATGGGCGCCCTGCGCCGGCGCTACGAGGAGCGCCTGTCGAAGGCGAAGCAGGCGCAGGCGCGCAAGTACATCGCCAACGGCGAGGCAGCGCTCGCGGCGGGAGACGCCGTCGCGGCCGCCACCGCCTTCCGCATCGCGAAGACCCTGTCGCCGGAGGACGCCGAGCTCGAGCTTCTGGCCAAGGACGCGCAGGATCGCGCCGACGTCATCCTGGCGGAGACGTACACCCGCCAGGCGGACTACGAGGAGAAGAACGGACAGTGGAGGGAGGCCGCCCGCTCGTGGGCCCGCGTCTGCAAGGCGCGGCCGGACGACGCACGGGCGCACGAGCGGGCCGCAGACGCGCTCTCGAAGGCCGGCACCGACCTGCACGAGGCCTCGCGCCTCGCCCAGCGCGCCTGCACCCTCGAGCCCCAGAACCCGCAATACCGGGTGACCCTCGCCAGCGTCTACCTCGCGGCAGGACTCGCTCTCAACGCCCGGCGGGAGCTCGAGACGGCCGCGCAGCTGGCGCCGCATGATGGTACGATCCAGGCGATGTTGAAGAGAGTGGGTAAGTCGGCCTGAACGCCGGGCTTCCCCACCCGAAGGGAGACGCGCACGGATGGAGAAGGTGATCGGGATCGACCTGGGGACGACCAATTCCTGCGTGGCGATCGTCGAGAACGGTGTCCCGACTGTCATCCCCAACCGAGGGGGCTACAAGACGACGCCCTCGATGGTGGCGGTCACCGAGGCCGGGAAGCGACTGGTGGGCCACATCGCCAAGCGACAGGCCATCACCAACGCCGAGAACACGGTCTACGCGGCCAAGCGCCTCATCGGCCGCAAGTGGAACTCTCCGCAGGTGAAGAACGCGGTGGCGACCTCCAGCTACCGCATCGTCCAGGGCCCCCACAACGACGTGCGCATCGTCCTTCGCGAGAAGGAGTACAGCGTCCCCGAGATCAGCGCGATGGTGCTTCAGGAGATGAAGGTCATCGCGGAGGACTACCTCGGCGAGGGCGTCACCAAGGCGGTCATCACCGTCCCGGCTTACTTCAACGACAACCAGCGGCAGGCGACCAAGGACGCCGGCGAGGTCGCCGGGCTCGACGTCATCCGCATCATCAACGAGCCCACGGCGGCCGCGCTCGCCTACGGCCTCGACAAAAAGAAAGATGAAAAGGTCGCGGTGTTCGACTTAGGCGGCGGCACGTACGACATCAGCGTGCTCGAGCTGTACGACGTCGAAGGTTCGCGCCAATTCGAGGTGAAGTCGACCAACGGCGACACCCACCTTGGCGGCGACGACTTCGACCAGCGCGTCATCGATTGGATCGTCG
>DATBQU010000176.1:0-4754 GCA_036560665.1 Polyangiaceae bacterium | reverse complement strand
GCTCGAGCCAGGAAGGCTTACTGCTCCGGCGAACCTGGAATGCGATGAAGCTCGGACAGCCAAGGTTGCGCTGAGCGCTGCCAGACTTGAGCCGTCGGCGTGAACTCTGCACGTTGCTTCACGCACCCGAGGCGGATGACGACCTGAGTTGCATTCTCCGCCGCGGTTGCGAACAACGGCGTGCCGCACTCCGGACAGAAGACCAGCGCACGCTTGTTGCCGCTCTGAGCGACCTTCACGTAGCTCTTTGTCTGCCCGCGCAGCACAAAGCTCTCGATGGGGGCGATGACGCCCGCGCGGAAGGGCGCACCCGACCTTCAGCGGCGCCCTCCCTCTGATCCACCCCACGGCGCTCTCGTGATCCACCGCGCCGCCGCCTGACGCCGCCACCGGCGGCGCCTTCGTGATCCACCAGGCGCTCGTCGCCGCCAGCTCCGCCGGGAAGGCGGCCACCTCCGCCGCCCTCGCGACGCTCTGCGCATGGTCACGCGCAGGCGATGCTCCGAGTGCGACTGCCGGTTCACCCCTTCACCGCGCGCCCGCTCGACGCAGCGGGTCTGCGGCCCGAAGTGCCGCGCCGCCCGCGATCGCAAGCTCGCACGGAAGCGTCGTCGTGGAGACATCGCCGGCTACCGCGCCGACGAGGCCGTGCGGCAGCAAGAGGTTCGCGACCGCAAAGCTGCGGCCGATGGCCCTCGTCACGCGCCACCTTCGGCGCCCAAGCCCTCGGAATCGCTCGAAGAAGTCGTCCGATTCCTACATCGCCTCGTCGAGGCGTCACGCGCCACCTTGAAGCGCGATCTGAGCCAAATCAGGCCTCTTTTGCGCAAGATTCTTTCGGAGGATGGGAGCGCGTCACGCGCCAGCTTCGGCGGCCAAGTGCCCGATCTTCCACGAGGATCCGACCCAAATCTGGCGACGCGTCACGCATGACCATCGCCGCGGAGACCTTGTGGATGGTGCAGTCCCCGGCGTGCAGACCCCGGGCGACCAGGAGCGTGACCTCGACCTTGCCGAGCTCGGCGACGGCCTCTCGGCGCTGCGGCTGTGCGACGCCTCGGCCATCGAGGCCATGCGCCGCTCCTTCGCGCGGCACGGCCAGCTCGACGCGCTGACCGTCTTCGTCACGCGCGGCCACCTCGAGATCATCGACGGCTTCAAGCGCGTGCGCGCCGCCCGGGCTCTCCAGTGGCCCGCGCTCCGCGCCCGCGTCGTCGACGTCGACACCGCCGAGGCGAAGATCCTCCTCCTCGCGCTGCACGAGCGGCGCGGGCTCACCGAGCTCGAGGAGGGGTGGCTGATCCGGTCCCTGTACCGCGACGAAAACTTCTCGCAGCCAAAGATCGCCTCTCGACTCGGCCGCCACAAGAGCTGGGTGTCCCGGCGCCTCATGCTCGTCGAGGCCCTCGACCCGGCCGTGCAGGCCGACGTCCGGCTCGGCCTCCTCGCGCCGCGCGCGGCGGTGGCGGTCAGCCAGTTGCCACGTGGCAACCAGCACGCCCTCTCCGGGCTGGTGATCCGCCGCGGCCTCACCGTGCGGCAGACCGAGCTCGTCGTCGCCGAGCTGCTCGACCTCGAGGGTGACGCCGCCCGCGCGCAGCAGATCGCGCGGCGGCTCGAAGGCCCCGCGCCCGGCGCAGGCCCCGGCGTGCGCGCCACGCGCGCCGCGAAGAGCGAGATCGACTGGCTGGCGGGCGACGTCCGCACCGTGCGGCTCGTCGCGGCCCGGCTCGAAGCGCGCCTCACCGGCGGCTCGCTCCACACCATCGGCCCGGAGGCCGCCGTGCACGCCCGGGCGAGCCTCGTCGGGCTGGTGCCGGTGCTCGACGCCCTCCGGCGCACCATCGACCTCGTCTGTGCTTCGAAGGCATCCACACCTGACAAGGACGTCGCATGATCGCGAGGAAGCGCTCTCGTGAGGAGCTGGTGGGTCTGGTGCTGACGTTTCACCTGGCGGATCTGCCGTCCCGGGTGATCGCCAGTGAGCTCGGCGTCAGCTACTCCACCGTGAGACGGCTGCTCCCTGCCTACACCTGCGCAAAGCGTCCTCCGCTCGATTTTGCGCAAACGACCTCTCTCTTCACCGGATAAGGATACGACGACATGACCGCGACCTGGCAGACGCGTGAGCAGCTGATTCACGAGCTCGTGACGCTGCACCGACAGGGCTCGTCGCGCCGGGCGATCGCACGCGCGCTCGGCATCAGCCGCAACACCGTCAAGGTGCTCGTCGCCGCCCACGCCACGGCGCGCGACGAGGGCCAGCCGGCGGTCGCCAAGCGCCCTGCGCGGGCGCCGCGGGCGTCCAAGGTCGACGCCCATGCGGCGCGCATCGTCGCGCTCCTCAAGCAATATCCTGACATCACCGCGCAGCGCGTCTTCGAGACGCTGCGCGAGGAGGGCTTCGCCGGTGGCTACACCGCCGTCAAGAAGTACGTGCGCGTGCTCCGGCCCCCGCCGCGCCCGGAGCCGAGCCTGACGACGCCGGAGTATGGCCCCGGCGAGATGAGCGAAAACGACTGGTCGCCTTACAAGGTCACCTTCGCCGACGGTCACAAGGAGATGGTGCAGGCATTCTCCTACGTGCTCGTCTACTCCCGGCGCAAATTCTTCGACCTCTACCGGCATGCGGATCTCCACGCGCTCATGGACGGGCACGTCCAGGCCTTCAAGCGATTCGGTGGCTGCGCGGGGGCCTGCATCTACGACAGCCAGAAGCCCGTCGTGCTGCGCTGGGAGGGGCAGCAGCCCATCTACAATCCTCGCTTCCTCGCCTTCATCGCGCACTACGAGTTTCGCCCGCGCGCCGTGCGCGGCGACCCCAACGCCAAGCCCCGCGTCGAGCGGAGCTTCTGGGAGGTCGAGAGGTCGTTTCTCAACGGCCGCACCTTCGCGGACTTCGAGGACATGAGGGCCCAGCTCGCGCGCTGGCTCGACACCATCGTCGATCAGCGCCGCCGACACGGCGAGACGGCCCTCGATCGCTTCACCCGGGAGCGCGAGCGCCTCGTGCCCTTGCCGCGTCACCCCTACGACACCGCGCGCGTCATCTACCGCGTCTGCTCCATCGACGGCTTCGTCGCCTGGGAGGGCAACGCCTACGCCGTGCCCTACGCGCACGTCACCGACATCCTGCCGGTCCGCATCACCCAGCACGAGCTCTTCGTCTACGCCGCCGACCTCGCCTGCGTCGCCCGCCACGAGCTCGCGCCCCGCGGCAAGGGGCTCAGGCTCGATCCCCAGGGGCTCCACCCCCGGCCCGGCCGGCAGAGCCCCGTCGACCTCGATCAGCTCCGCGTCACCTTCGACCAGATGGGCGAGCACGCCGCCCGCTTCTTCCGCCTCATGAGCGCGGGACCGACACGGATCTGGGGGCACCAGGCGCGGCAGATCATCCTGCTGCGCGAGCGCTTCGCGACCGAGGACCTCGACGCCGCCCTCGGCCACGCGGCGACCTTCGGCGCCTTCGAGCACCAGGCCATCGAGCGCATCCTCGCCGCCCGCGCCACGCCCCGCTCGCTCGACGAGTACGTCGCCGAGCAGACCGTGCGCCGCGTCGCCGACGCGCTCGGAGAGGCTCGCACCAAGCCCCGCAATCTCGCCGAATACGACCGCCTTCCCGGCGCCGCGCGCGCCGGCGACACCAAGGAGACCCCATGCCCAAACGATCCAGCAGCGGAAACGACCCGCCCCAGGGCGGCGACCTCACCCTCGACCGACTCCGACGACACCTCGGCTTCCTCGGATTGACCCACATCCTTGGCAACCTCGACGAGCTGCTCGCCGGGGCCACGCGCGATCGCGCCGGGCCCACGGCGCTGCTCGAGCACATCCTCGGCGCCGAGGTCGGCAGCAAGGTCGAAGGGCGCATCGAACGGCGCCTCGTCGTGAGCGGTCTGCGCGAGCGCAAGACCCTCGAGGCCTTCGACTGGAACTTCCAGCCCACGCTCGACAAGGCCGCCATCGTCGAGCTCGGGCGCCTCGACTTCGTGCGCCGCCGCGACGATCTCGTCATCACCGGCAACAGCGGCACGGGCAAGAGCCACATCCTCATGGCCTTCGGCCTGCGCGCCTGCGAGCAGGCCGTCTCCGTGCGCTACGCCCGATGCGCCGACCTGCTCGACGACCTCCACGCCGGCCTCGCCGACAACACCTACACCCGCCGGCTCAAGAGCTGGGCGCGGCCCGACTTGCTCATCATCGACGACGTCGGCCTCGGCCAGGTGAAGCGGCGCGACGACGAGCCGACCGCCGCGCACACGCTCTTCAACCTGCTCGATCGCCGGCACGGCCACCTGTCGACCGCCGTGACGTCCAACATCGCGCTGAGCGACTGGGGGCGCTACCTCGGCGACACCACCATCGCGATGGCCATCCTCGACCGGCTGGCGATGAACGCGCTGCGCATCGACGTCGACGGCCCGAGCTACCGCCAACACGTCGCCGACCAGCGCGCCAAGAAGCACCCCACCAGGGGCAAGGCCGACGGCGGCTGACCCTGCCGCGGTGGAGTCCGACGTCGGCCTCCACCGCGAGCAGCCCGTCGCGGAGGCCCTCCGCCTCGACGCACAGGCTTTCCACAGCCGGCCACAAGTTTTCAGTCTCCCCCCCGCGCCCCCCCTCGGACCACCTGCACCCGGGCGAGCTGCTGCTGCCCCCTGAGCCGCCGCTACGACGACGGCGGGGGGATCTTCGGATCTTCGGATCGGACCGGATCGGAACGGAGCCGGACGGATCACGATCGCGCCGCCATG
>DATBQU010000175.1:0-15560 GCA_036560665.1 Polyangiaceae bacterium | reverse complement strand
CTGGCCGCGGAAGCGCGTCAGCAGCCGGTCGAGGTCCTTCTCGAGCGCCGCCCAGTCGAGCTCCCCGCGGTACGAGTGGTAGCGCTTGATGTGGCCGACGAAGTCCTGGGTCGTGCCCATGGAGAGGCAGCGCGTGAAGTCGATGTACTGCTCGTGGATCTCGGCGGACAGGTGCTTGACGAGCCCGACGTCGAAGATGGCGATGTCGCCGTCGTCGAGGAGCAGCATGTTCCCGGGGTGCAGGTCCGCGTGCACGAAGCCGTCCTCGAAGCACATCTTGAGGAAGATGAGCTGGAGGCGCTTGGCGAGAGGGCCGTGGTCGCCGGGCGGGAGCGCGTCGAGCTTCGTGCCGTGGAGCAGCTCCATCGTCATCACGCGCGTCGCCGACAGCTCCGGCAGGACCTCGGGGAAGTGGACGCCCGCGACGCCCGCGAACGAGGCGCGGAAGCGCACGTAGTTGGCGGCTTCGAGGCGGAGGTCCGTCTGGTCGAGGATGCCGGCGAAGCGGTGGTCGAGGTGGCCGACCGGGTCCGAGAGGCGGATCGTCGGGTGCAGGGCCGCGAGGCGGGCGAAGAGGCCGAGGATGGCGCCGTCGCGCTCGACGCGTGCGCGCACGTCCGGGCGGAGGACCTTCACGGCGACCTCGCGCCCGCTCCGGAGGCGCGCGCGGTGGACCTGCGCGACGCTCGCGGCCGCGATGGGCGCGTCGTCGAGCTCGGCGAAGCGCTCCTCGACGGGCGCGCCGAGGTCCTCCTCGAGGATGCGGCGGACCTTCGCCGCGGGGAACGCCGGGAGCCGGTCCTGCAGCGCGCGGAGCTCGTCGATCGTCTCGGGCTCCAGCAGGTCCGGGCGCGTGCTCATCACCTGCCCGAGCTTCACGAAGGTGGCCCCCAGCGCCGTCATCGCCCTGCGCAGGACCCGCCCGCGCAGCGCGGCCACGGCCCGCCGGCGCTCCTCGCGCCCGTGCACGAAGGCCACCGCGAGGCGCCCCAAGGCGTAGGCGACCAGAAACCACGCCAGCAGCGCCCCCATGACGAGGAACCGGACGGCGTAGCTCGGAGATCGCATCACGGTCATCATAGCTTCCTGCCGCGTCCACCCAACACGGGCGCCCGCGCGGACCTTCCGGCGAGCCTTGCGCTACGCTCCACGCAGCCCGCCATCATGCCTGCGCCGCCCGCCACGTCCGCGCCGCCCGCCACGCGCGCCTCCTGGAAGAACCGCCCGATGCCGGAGGCCCGCGCTCGCATCCCGTACTCGAGGCAGTTCGATGCGGCCGAGCACGGCCGGGTTGTGCAGGGCCTGGTCCCCGCGCAGATGGAGGACAAGTGGTTCATCTTCTTCGAGGACGGGGCCCTCTACTTCCACCGGAGCTGGACGGGCACGTGCATCTACGCCCTGCACCTGCGCGCTGAGGGTGGCGAGGGCGGCGGCAGCGTCGTCGACGAGGCGTGGGCCAACCGCGCGCCGGAGGAGTACACGCGCACCGACGACGCGTACGACGCGCAGCTGCTCGGGTTCCTGGTCGAGCGCCTCCTCCTCGGGCAGAAGGCCGCGTTCCCGACGCCGGAGGCCATCCCGCGCGGGGAGAAGGAGACCGTGTTCCGGCACCACGTGGTCGGGCACGCGCGCGCGAACGACGAGGAGTAGCCCGCGGCCTTGCTCGACGCCGGGCCCGGGACTACCTTCCCGCACCCCATGCCCACGAAGATCGCCCTCAACGGCTTCGGCCGCATCGGTCGCTGCATCGTCCGCGCGATGGCCGAGCGAAACGTCGAGGATCACGACGTCGTCGCCATCAACGATCTGACCGACGCCAGGACGCTGGCGCACCTCTACAACTACGACAGCGTCCACGGTCGCGCGGCGCACCCGGCCAAGGCGCTCGAAGGCGCCATCGACTTCGGCTTCTGCCGGCCGAAGATCCTGGCCGAGAAGGATCCCACCAAGCTGCCGTGGAAGGACCTGGGGGTCGACGTCGTCCTCGAGTGCACCGGCCTCTTCACCGACAAGGAGAAGGCCATCGCCCACGTCCACGCGGGCGCGAAGAAGGTCATCATCAGCGCGCCGGCGAAGAACCACGACGTGACCATCGTCCTCGGCGTCAACACCGAGGCCTACGACGCGGCCAAACACGTCATCATCTCCTGCGGCTCGTGCACCACCAACTGCCTGGCGCCCGTGGCCAAGGTGCTGCTCGACACCTTCGGCCTCCAGCGCGGCCTGATGACCACCATCCACTCGTACACCAACGACCAGCCCATCCTCGACGTCCCCCACCGCAAGGGCGATCTGCGACGTGCGCGGGCGGCGGCGGTCAACATGGTCCCCACCAGCAGCGGCGCGGCCAAGGCGATGTCCGAGGTCATCCCGCAGCTGAAGGGCAAGTTCGACGGGCAGGCCATCCGCGTGCCGACCATGGACGTCAGCCTGGTCGACCTCACCTTCGAGACCGACAAGCCGGTCACGCGGGACACCATCCACGCCGCCATGAAGGCCGCGGCCGAGGGCCCGATGAAGGGCATCCTCGAGTACGTGGACATCCCGCTGGTGTCGGGCGACTTCATCGGCGATCCGGCGTCGTCCACCTTCGACGCCACGCTGACGCAGGTGATGGGCGACCGCTTCGCCAAGGTCTTCGCCTGGTACGACAACGAGTGGGGCTTCTCGAACCGCATGGTGGAGCTGACGCAGCTCGTCGCCTCGAGGCTCTGAGATGGAGGCGCTCCAGGGGATCCGCTCGATCCGCGATCTGCCGATCGAGAACAAGCGCGTCTTCCTGCGCGTCGACTTCAACGTGCCGCTCGACGGCCCCCGCATCACGGACGACTCGCGCATCCGCGAGGCGCTGCCCACCATCGAGCACGCGCTCGAGCGCGGGGCGCGGCTGGTGTGCGCCAGCCACCTCGGTCGCCCCAAGGGGGCGCCCAACCCGAAGTACTCGCTCGAGCCGTGCGCGCTGCGCCTGGCGGAGCTGCTCGGCGTGGACGTGACGCTGCCCGAGGACTGCGTGGGCGACGCGGCGAAGAAGGTGGTCTACGACCTGCGCGGCGGCCAGGTGTGCCTGCTGGAGAACCTGCGCTTCCACCCCGAGGAGGAGAAGGACGACGAGGGGTTCTGCCGCGAGCTGTCGCAGCTGGCGGACGTGTACGTGGACGACGCGTTCGGCGCGGTGCACCGGGCGCACGCCAGCGTGCACGGCCTGGCCAGGCTGTACCGCGAGCGCGGGTGCGGCTTTCTCCTGGAGAAGGAGATCGCGGCGCTCGGCAAGATCGTGAGCGCGCCGGAGAAGCCGTACGTGGCGGTGCTGGGCGGGGCCAAGGTGAGCGACAAGATCGCGGTGGTCGAGGCGCTCTTCGAGCGCGTGACGGCGCTCGTCATCGGCGGGGCGATGGCCAACACCTTCCTGGCCGCCAAGGGCAAGAACATGCAGGCCTCGCTGGTCGAGGGCGACAAGCTGCCGCTGGCGCGGACGCTGCTCGAGAAGGCGCAGGCCCGCGGGGTCGACCTGCTGCTGCCGGTCGACGTGGTGGTCGCGGCCAGCACCGAGGCGGCGCAGGGCGACGTGCAGACGGTGACCGTCGACGCCGTCCCGGCGGGCAAGATGGCGCTCGACATCGGCCCGGCCAGCGTCGAGCTCTTCACCCGGCGCTTCGGCGACGCGAGGACCATCTTCTGGAACGGCCCCATGGGCCTCTTCGAGAAGGCGCCCTTCGCGGCGGGGACGTTCGCCGTGGCCCGCGCCATGGCCGAGTCGCGGGCGTTCACGGTGGTGGGCGGCGGCGACAGCGCGGCGGCGGTGCACGCGGCGGGCGTGGGCGTGGCGGCGAAGATCAAGCACATCTCCACCGGCGGCGGGGCGTCGCTCGAGCTCGTCGAGGGGAAGAAGCTGCCGGGCATCGAGGTTCTCCGGACGGCGGAGGAGCCCACCAAGTGAAGGCCGAGCGGCGCCCGCTCATCGCGGGCAACTGGAAGATGCACCACGGCGGTCCCTCGGGGGTCGATCTGGCGTCGGCGCTGGTGCGGCTCGCGCCCGGCGTGCCGCACGTCGACGTGGTGATCGCGCCGCCCTACACGGCGCTCGCGGCGTGCGCGCACGAGTGCGACGGGAGCCGCGTGGAGGTGGCCGCGCAGAACCTCTACCCCAAGGACTCGGGGGCCTTCACCGGCGAGGTGAGCGCGCCCATGCTGGTGGCGGCCGGCTGCGCGTGGGTCATCGTGGGCCACAGCGAGCGGCGCCAGGTCTTCGGGGAGACGGACGCGTTCGTGGCGCAGAAGGTCGCCGCGGCGCTGGGAGGCGGCCTCACCCCCATCGTGTGCGTGGGCGAGACGCTGGCCGAGCGCGAGGCGGGCAAGACGCTCGAGGTCGTCGAGCGGCAGGTGCGGGCCGTCCTGGGGCCCGTCGCGGCCGCCACGCGCCCCGTGGCCGTCGCCTACGAGCCGGTGTGGGCCATCGGGACGGGCAAGAACGCCGGGCCCGCGGAGGCCCAGGAGGTCCACCAGGCCATCCGGGGCTGGCTGGGCCAGGCCTCCGTCGCGCTGGCGTCGGCGACCCGCATCCTCTATGGAGGGTCGGTCAAACCCGACAACGCGCGCGACCTGCTCGCGGCCCCCGACGTCGACGGAGCCCTCGTTGGCGGCGCGAGCCTGGATCCGGCATCCTTCGGTGCCATCGCGCAGGCCGCCGAGGCCCTCGCTGCCCGCTGAACGCCTCCCAAGGTCCCCCGATGATCACCACGCTGCTCGACATCCTCCACATCTTCGTCTGCCTCTTTCTCATGCTGGTGGTGCTGCTCCAGCAGGGCAAGGGCGGCGGCATGGGCGCGGCCTTCGGCGGGGGGGCGACGCAGCAGGTGTTCGGCGGACGCGGCGCCGGCAACATCCTGACGCGGGCGACGGCCGTCTGCGCCGGCATCTTCATGCTGACCAGCGTGTCGCTCGCCTACGTGTCCTCCTCCGGCGATCGCGAGCTCAAGGCGCGCATCGTCGAGGAGCAGCGCAAGGGCAAGGGCAACGAGGGCACGCGCGTGAAGGCCGCGAAGCCGAAGCCGTCGGCGGCGCCGGCCGACTCGGCACCTGGCGCCGGCGGAAAGTGACGCCTGCGCGCGAGCGCGTCGCCGACGCGCTCGTGCTCGCCCTGGCCAAGGTCGCCGTCGGCGCGTGGGTGCTCCACCAGGGGTTCACGCACGTCTCGGACGACGACTACGCGCGGACGGTGATCGCGCAGCAGCTCGCGCACGCCCCGCGCCTCGACCCGAGCGCGACGAGCTGGCTGCCGCTGCCGTTCTGGCTGGAGGGGGCGGCCATGACGGTCGCCGGCCGCACGCTCGGGGTGGCGCGGGCCGTGGCGGTGGTGCTGGGCGCGGCGAGCGTCGCGGCGCCCTACCTCGCCATGCGGGCCGCCGGGATGCGGCGCGCGGCGGCGATGGTGGCGACGGCGGTGACCATGGCGCTGCCCTGGAATGCGTGGCTGGGGGTGGCGACGGTGCCGGAGGGATGGGTCGGCGCGGTCGCGGCCGCCGGCATCGTCTCGATGGACCGCGACGTCGCCCGACCGTGGGCGGCGGCGGCGCTGCTGGCCGCCTCGCTCTCGCGCTACGAGGCGTGGCCGGCGTGCGCGGTGCTGGCGGCCCTCTGCGCGTGGCGGGCGACGCACGGAGGCGCCCGGCGCCGCGAGCTCGTGTGCGCGGCGGTGGCGCTGGCCGGTCCGGCGGCGTGGCTGGCGTGGAACGCGCACGCGCACGGCGACGCGCTGCACTTCCTCGCGCGCGTGACGACGTTCCGGCGCGCCATCGGGGCGGCGGACGTCCCCCTGGGCGACAAGCTCCTCGGCTATCCGCGCGCCCTGGTCGAGGAGACCCCGGAGGTGGCGGTGCTGGGGGCGCTGGGGCTGCTGGGGCTGGCCGCGCGGCCGCTGCGGGAACGCTGGCGCTGGCCCGCCCTGACCGTCCTGGCCGTCGTCGCCTTCCTCGTCGTGGGGGACGTCCGCGACGGGGCCCCCACGCACCACCCCGCCCGCGCGCTGACGGCGGTGTGGTGGGTCCTCGCGGCGATGGGGATCGACGCGCTGTTCACGCGGCTCACGCTGCTCGCCAGCGGGGCCCCCCTGGCGCAGATCGGGCGGCGGCACCGGAGCCCCGTCTGGCTGACCGCCGTCGCGGCCACGCTGGGCGCGGCGTGGTGCGTCTCGCTGCCGGCGCGGTGGGGCAGCTCGCCCGGACGGAGCGAGGCGGAGCGTCGGGAGCCCCAGATCGCCCGCGGCATGGAGCTGCGCGCGCGCGGCGTCGAGGGCGCCGTCGTCACGCCCTGCGCGTTCGAGCACTTCGCGCTCCTCGCGGCGTGGGGCGCGCCCGAGCGCGCCACCGTCGAGCCCCGGACGGGGCAGACGCCCACCGCGACCTGCCCGGACGTGGTCGAGCGGTAGCCGGCGGGAGCCTCCCGGGCTACGACCCCAACCGATGCTCCGGGTCCTCTTCGCCCTCGCGGCGACGATGCTCGCGCTGGCGTGGTCGCGCGACGCGCGCGCCTGAGGACTCTCGCCGCCCGTCGGTCCGACGGGCCTCCGCTACTGCTCCGGCGACGACGGCCCGCCCCGCGACTGGCGCGCGGGTGTGGCGTACGGGTACGTCGTGACGCGCCTGAAGATGACGACCGGCGGCACCACCCAGGACGCCGACCTCGAGAAGCAGGCGGCCTCGGTCGCGCTCGACCGGCGCGTGGGCGAGCGCTGGACCCTGGGTGGCGCGCTCGGCTCGACGGTGGTGGGCACGCTGTCGGAGGGCGGGCAGTCGTTCGACCTGTCGCCGGGGCCGCTGCTGACGGTGACCGCCTCGTTCCGCGCCCTCGACGAGGGGACCGTCGCCCCCTTCGTGCTGCTCACCGCGTCGCTAGGCGCCGCCATCGCCTGGACGCGGCCGGGCTCCGAGGCGCTGGTGGCGTTCGACGGGCGGCTCGGCGTCGCCGCAGGCAAGACCATCGCGAACGTGGTCACGCCCTACCTGCTGGCGCGGGCGTTCGGCCTGCCGGTGCTCTGGCGGTACCAGGGGGAAGCGACGACGGGCA
This sequence comes from Polyangiaceae bacterium, assembly GCA_036560665.1. Lineage (GTDB taxonomy): Bacteria > Myxococcota_A > Polyangia > Polyangiales > Polyangiaceae > Palsa-1150. The sequence goes on along the minus strand of DATBQU010000175.1, from coordinate 8,498 downwards.
CCGACGCCTACCACTACCAGCTGGGCGCGGGCGTCGTCGTCCGCGTCGGCGCGGTGGATCTGCTGCTCGAGGGCGCGCCGCTCGGGGAGCGCGCCCTGGTGGGGGGCGCCGGCCTGGCCTTCTGAGGGCGTCACTTCGCCGTCTTCCGGACGGTGCCGTCGTTGGAGAGCCAGTACACCCAGGTCGCGTCGACGGCGACGGAGCCCGCCGGCTGCGAGCCGGTGGCGAGCACCTGCGTCGTCGCGCTGCCGCCGGACAGCGTGCACTTCATGAGCGTGGCGCCGGTCTGCGCCGCCGGCACGGTCAGCGTCCAGTAGGCGCTCGTGCCGTCGGTCGTCCCCTCGGTCGGGAACGACTGGCCGCCGACCAGGTTGGTCGCGGTCCCGCCCGAGGTGGGCAGCGTCGCGATGGCGCCCCCCTGGCCGTAGAGCACCATCACCGCGGTGGTCCCCGAGATGGCGATCTCGTAGGGGTACCCGAGGCCCGAGCCCACCGTGGTCATGGGCCCGCCCGTGGTGGGCACCTGGTTCAGCTCCCCGCCGAAGTTCAGGCTGGTCCAGTAGAGCGACGCGCCCGCCACCACGAGCCCCTTGGGCTCCTGCACGTGCAGCCCGCTCACCAGCGTCGTCGGCGCGCTGGCGCACCCGCCCTTGGCGCAGGCCATCAGCGAGCCGTTGCCGGCCCCCGACGCGCGGTTGGTCCAGTAGACGTTCGTCGCGTCCACCGCGAGCGCATAGGGCGTGGGCTGCGCCGTGGCCAGGACGTCCAGCGTCGGCGTCCCGGCGATCGGCGCGCGCACGATGCGGCCGTCCTGGCTCGCCGCGTAGGCGTACTGCGCGTCGACGGCGATCCCCATGGGCTGCGACAGGCCCTGCGCCAGCGTCGCCGTGGTCCCGCCGGCGAGGGGCACCGAGCGCACGGTCCCGTCGCCGTTGGTGAAGTACGCGCCGGTCGCGTCGATCGTCAGCCGGCCGGGCGGGACGAACTGCGAGGAGATGGCGATCGAGTCGCACACGCCCGCGTTGCAGGCCGTGGTCAGGCAGTCGTGCCCGCAGGCGCCGCAGTTCTTGGGATCCGAGGCGCCGTCGACGCAGCTGCCGCCGCAGCTGAGCATCCCCTGGCCGGAGCAGCCGCCCCCCGCCTCGGGGAGCGAGGGTCCGTCGTCGCCCGACGCCGGGCCGTCGGCCGCACCGCCGTCGTCCCCGCCCGGCATGGCCACGCACACGCCGGTGGGCGTGCAGACCAGCGCCCCGTGGCAGAGGTTGCCCCCGCAGCAGGGCTGGCCGACGCCCCCACAGGCGAACCGGGCGTCCCCCCCCGCGGCGTCGACGGCAGACGGAGCGCCGCTGTCGACGCCGGAGTCGTCGGACGAGGTCGGCGCGAAGGAGCCGGGATCTTCGGTGCCGTGAGCGCATGCCTGCACGGAGGCCAGGGCGACGAGCGCCGGCACGATCGCGGTCGAGAACGAGGGTCTCATGCCGCGCGGTGGTGGCAAGGAGCAGGCCGTGCGCTCTGGCGCGTCGTGGCGCCGGCGGCGTGCGCGTGGAGAGTGCGCACGATGCGCAACGCCGCGCGTCTCGTGCGCAGCGGGGGGGCGGGACGTCAGTTCATCGGCACGAAGCGGAACGCCTCGACCACGTGCCCCGTGCCGTCCGGACCCGCGGCGTTGATGGTCTGCCCCACCAGCGTGCCCAGGACGCAGTCGTTGAAGGTGGCGCTGGCGAAGGTCGAGGACTGGAGGCGCGCGTTGCGCGGCAGCTGGCCGAGGATATCGAAGGCGATGGTGACGGTCCCCTCGGCGAGGTCCCGGGCGCCGGCGAAGCTCCGCTCGTAGCACTGCAGGTACTGCCACGAGTCCCACTCGATCGCCTTGCGCACGGTCGCATCGGCCACGTTGCCGTCGTTGGAGACGAGGCGCGAGAGCAGCCGTACGTGGTGGTCCTGCACTTTCCACTGCGTCGGACCGTTGGGGCTCGGGGGATCGGTGAAGCCGCCGGGGAGCGAGGGGCGGGCGGAGGAGCGGGGGAGCGCGGTTGCCGTGCTGGGCGTGGGCGCGGGCGTGGGCGCGGGCGCGGGCGCGGGCGCGGGCGCGGGCGCGGACGCGGGCGCGGACGCGGACGCGGACTCGGTCGCGGGCGCGGACCCGGTCGCGGTCGCGGTCGCGGTCGCGGTCGCGGTCGCGGTCGCGGGCGTGACCGGCGCCCGTCGCGACAGCATCCACCCCGTCGCGATGCCCGCCGCGGCGATGGCGATACCCACCACGATCCCTGTCCTCCCGGAGCGACGCGGCGCCGCCGGCGCGACCTGCTGGACGCTGGCCACGGGCGTCTCCTGGGGTAGCGCGGAGCTCCGGACCGGCGGCGCGGCCGCCTCCCCCGCCAGGAACGGCGTCGCGTCCCCCGTCTCCGAGGCCTCGGCCGCCGGGCCGCTGCCGGGGTCGACCAGCGTCTCGGCCAGGGCATCCGGCGCCGCGAGGAGCTGGCGCATCGCGCGCCACGCCTGCCCCGCGTCGGCGAAGCGCGCCGCCGGCTCGCGCGCCACGCATCGCCCGAACCACGCGTCGAAGTCGACGGGAAGGCGGCCGGCGACGCCCTGCTCGGTCGCGCGCGCGCCGGCGCCCGGGATGGGATCGAGCACGATCTCGCGCAGGAGCTGCGCCGTCGTCCCCCCGGCCTCGTTCGCCGCACGCCAGAACGTCTTGCCCGTGAGAAGCTCGTAGGCGACGAGGCCCAGCGCCCACACGTCGGCCGACGGCGCCACGGGCCCGGGGGCGGTCTGCTCGGGGGCCATCCACAGGGGAGAGCCCACGGCCCCCTTGGTCGACCGCGTCCCGGCCTCCGCCGCGAGCTTGGCGATGCCGAAGTCGAGCACCTTCACCGTGAAGGGCGCGCCCCCGGCGCGGCGTGAGCGCGCCAGGAAGACATTCTCCGGCTTGAGGTCGCGATGGACGACGCCCGCCGCGTGCGCGGCCGCCATGGCGTGGCAGAGCTGCTCGAAGATCGCGCGGACCTCCTCGTGCGACAGGGCGCCGCGCACGTCGACGCGGTGGCGCAGGTCCTCCCCCTCGAGCAGCTCCATGACCAGGTACGGCAAGCCCGTTCCGGCGTCGACTCCGGCGGCGAGGACCTCGACCACGTGCTCGCTGGGGATGCGGGCACCGACGCGCGCCTCCTGCTCGAACCGACGCTGCAGGGACGGATCGGCCACGATCTCGCGGTGCATGACCTTGAGCGCGCGCTGCTTGCCCGTGCTCCGCTGCTCGGCCAGGTACACCGCGCCCATGCCGCCCTCGTCGAGGGGCCGGACCACGGTGTACTCGCCGGCGACGACCGTGCCGGCAGGCAGGAGCGATGCAGCCGACATCTCTCGGGCCGAAGGATAGCCGCTACCATGGGCCGGTGCCCGCTGCGGTCGATCCCTACGACGAGCTGCCCTACACGGATCACGCCTACGCGGAGGCGCACCCGGACCGCCTCGCCGTGGTGGCCCGGCTGTCGGGCTGGGAAGCGCCGGACCCGGAGCGCGCGCGCGTCCTCGAGCTCGGCTGCGGTCGCGGAGGCCACCTGCTGCCCATGGCGTCGGCCCTGCCGCGCGCCACGCTGCTCGGCGTCGATCGCTCGGGACGCCAGATCGACGAGGCGCGGGCGATCGCCGCGGCGACCGCCCTCGCGAACGTGACCTTCGTGCAGTCGAGCTTCGACGCCCTGGACGGCGGCGGGCCGGCGTACGACTTCGTGCTCTGTCACGGGGTCTGCTCCTGGATTCCCGCGCCGGCGCGCAAGGAGCTGCTCCGCGTCGTGGCGCGATCGCTCACCCCGTCCGGCGTCGCCTACGTCAGCTTCAACGTGCTTCCCGGCTGGTACGACCGGCTCGCCGCGCGCGACTGGCTGCGAGCGCACGCGGGCGAAGACGCGCGCGCCGCGCTGGCGTGGCTGCGCGACCACGTGTCGCCGGAGCTGGGCGACTACCGGCGGCGCCTCGACGCCGTCGCGCGACGGCTGGACGCGGCCGGGCGTGCCTACGCGGTCCACGAGTACCTCGCCGGCGACAACCACCCGCAGCAGGTGAGCGAGCTGCTCGCCGAAGCCGAGCAGGCGGGGCTCGTCTACCTCGGCGACGCCATCCCGGCCGAGACGGCGCTCGAGCTCCTCCCGGACGACGTGGCCGTCCGGGCGCAAGGGCTGGACGTGGCCGCGACGCAGCAACTGATCGACTTCGTCCGCTGCACCGCCTTTCGTCGCGCGCTGTTCGTGCGCGCGGACGCGGGCGAAGCCCGTGGATGGCGATGGGCCCCGCGGCTCGACGCGTCGGCGATGGAGACCCTTCGCGTCGCGAGCCGTCTGCGACCGCATGCCGCGGAGGTGCCCGGCGTCGCGGCGGAGCAGTTCGACGGCCCGGAGGCGAGCGTCCAGGTGGCGGAGCCGACCGCCCGCCGCGCGCTGCGGGAGCTGGCCAGGATCGCCCCGCGGTCGCTTCCCTTCCCGGAGCTCGCGCAGCGTGTCGGCGCGACCCCCGCCGACGTGCTGAGGCGCGAGCTGTTCGACCTCTGGCTCGCGACCGGGTCGGTCGACCTCCACGCCTGCGAGCCGGCCATCGCCGGGGCCGACGCCGCCTCGCCCAGGGCCTGTCCGGTGGCCGCGTGGCACGCCCGCCACGGCGGCGCCGTCACCAACCGGTGGCACCAGGAGGTCCGCCTCGACGACCGCCTGCTTCGCTGGGTGCTCGGGCGGCTCGACGGATCGAGGACGAGCGACGACCTGGCACGGGAGCTGCGCGACGCCTTCCCCGGGGCCGGCGCGCGAGACGAGGACCTCGCCGCCGTGGCGCGCGCGAGCATCGCCGCGCTGGCACGGTCGGCGCTGCTGATCGAGTGACGGCGCGCTTCGCCCACGCGGCAAGGAGGGTAGACTGCGAGAAGCGGCCATGCGAACCCGATCTCTGCTGCCGCAGCTCGACCCCGACCTGGAAGGGCCGCTGGCGAAGGAGATCGCGGAGAGCAACTGCCGCCGTCTCCTGATCCTGGCGCCGCTGGTGCTGCTCGGCCACGTGATCCACGTCGCCATCTACCGCACCTCCGCCGCCGAGCGCGCCTCCCTCGCTCCCCAGGTGGCCCAGTGGCGCGACGGCGTGGCGCTCCTGCACGCGGTGACGTTCGTCGTCACCCTGGTGCTGTGGATCGCCATCTTGCGGTACGGACGCACGCGCGCGGCGCGCTTGCTCGGGCCCGCCGCCGTGCTCACCTACCTCCTCCACGGCGCGGCCACGGCCGGCGTCGATCAGCTCTCGGCGACGGTCACGGGCGTGGCGCCCTTCATGGCCTACTGCCTGTTCATGGCGGTCGTCATCACGCTCCCGCCCCGGGTGGCGGCGCTGCTCTACGGGCTGGCTGCGGCAGCGTTCTTCACCGCGCTCGCCGCGATGCAGCCGTCGCCGAGCGTGCGACTCGCGCTGATGCCCAACGGCGCGTCCGTCGTCGTCGTCAGCCTGACCCTATCCATCATCGTCTACGCCGCGCGGCGCCGCGATTTCGGGCAACGCGCCACCATCGACCGCCAGAGGGAGTCGCTCGCGGCCCTCAACGCCGGGCTCGAGCGGCGCGTCAGCGAGCAGGTGTCCGAGATCGTCAAGCGCGCCGAGGAGGTCGACCGGCTGAACCTCCAGCTCCAGGCGCAGGTCCGCGCGCGCTCGAGCGAGCTCTCCATCGCCCTCGCCAAGCTCGCGCAGGACCGGGGGGTCGACGGCTCGCTCCGGCAGGGCGTGCTGCTCGGGGGCCGCTTCGAGGTCGGCGACGTCCTCGGCCGTGGCGGGATGGGGGTCGTCTACGCCGGCGTCGACCGCACGACCGGCGCGCGCGTCGCCATCAAGGTCATCCAGGCCAGCTCGAGCCGGGAGCTGGCCGCCCTGCACCGGTTCCTGCGCGAGGCGAAGGCCGGCGCGACGGTCGCCCACCCGGCGGTGGTGCGCATGCTCCACGTCGACGTCTCCGAGGACGGGATGCTGTTCCAGGTGCAGGAGCTGGTCGAGGGGGTATCGCTCGGCAGCGTCGACGGTGCGTGGGCCCCCGGCGTGGCGGCGCGCCTTGCATCGGTCCTCTGCGATGCGCTGGCCGCGGCTCACGACGGCGGGATCGTGCACCGCGACGTGAAGCCGTCGAACCTGCTGCTGACCAGGACGCCACCCGGGCTCAAGCTCCTCGATTTCGGCATCGCCAAGCTGTACGAGGACGCGCACTCTCCCGAGCAGAACGACGGGACGCACTCGGGCGTGATCCTGGGCACGCCGGCCTTCATGTCCCCGGAGCAGGTCGAGGGGATGCGCGCCGTGACGGCGGCCTCCGACGTCTACGCCGTCGGCCTCGTCCTGTTCCTGCTGCTGACCGGCAAGCACCCCTTCGACGAGGAGCGGACGCTGCACGGCATCGTGTTCAGCCACCTCTGCGTCCCCGCCCCCGATGCGCGGACGCTCGACCCCGCCGTCCCGGCGTCGCTCGCGGAGCTGGTGTCGCGCTGCCTCCAGAAGGAGCCGGCCCATCGGCCCACGGCGCGGGAGCTGGCGCGGACGCTCGCGGCGTTCGCCGACGAACGCGGCGTCCCCGCGCTCGACGAGCTCACGCGTCAGGGCCCCCTGGGCGTCCGGTCGATCGGAGCGCTGGCGACGACGGTGGAGGAGCGGCGAGCGGCCAGCTGACCGCGGTCCCCGTGGACCGCCTCACGCGAGCGCTGCCTTGACGATCTTGCCGGTGTTCGAGGGCGACGTGATCCCCGACGGATCGGCCCCGATGGCGGCGAGCATCGTCTGCCCGAAGGACGCCAGGGTGTCGACCGCCTTGATGTCCCCGCCCGAGGTCCCCGCGCCGCTGTTCGAGTCGATCGGCAGCGCGCCGTAGTCGGGCGCGACGGGTCCGACCGCCCCGATGACGCCGCCCTTGAAGGGCTTGCCGATGGTGATCGACACCTGGTGGTTCGGGTTGTGCTGCCGCCCGTCGGTGTTGCTCGGCCCGAGCGTGCGGCCGAACACGTTGAGCGACATGAACGTCACCTTGTCCTGGAGACCCGCGGAGGCGAGCTGCTGCATCAGCGCGGCGATGGACGCCACCCCGGCGACGGTCTGGGTGGTCTCCGCCGCCAGCGCCACGTCGCGGTGATTGTCGCCCCCGAACGGGATGTGGATGGCGACGACAGGCGTCACGTTCATCTGGATGAGCGTGATGGCGGCCAGGATCTGCGACGCCGGGCTGTTGTCCTTGATGGACGTCAGCGCGTTGAGAAGATCCTGCTTGATGTTTCGCACCTGCTGCTGCGAGGTCACGAGCGAGTCGATGTACTGCTGCTGGGCCGGGCTCGCGCCGTTCTTGTAGAGATCGTACATCTGGCTCAGCGTCTGGTCGCGCAACGGCTGAAGGTTGCTGAGCGGCCCGGTAGGGTTCGTCAGCGTGGCCTTGAGCGCAAGGGCCGGGATGATGGGGAGCGCGGCGCCGCCGAAGCTCAGGGCCTCCGACGGCGAGGCCGCCCCCAGGCTGATGGGCTGCGCCTGGATGGTGTTGAGGCAAGGCTGGAGCTGCTTGGCCAGCAGCGACGGCAGCATCTCGCCGGCCGCTGTCGCGCCCATGAGCTTGAGGACCTCCGGCTCCTTGGGGTGGATCGGCGTGTCCGTCATCAGGTGCCAGAACACGGTGCGGTCGAGGACGTTCTGCGGGAGCGTCGACCACGGCATCGCCGCCGTGTGCTGCTGGCCCTGGATGGTCAGCGGCTTGGGCGCCATGGTGGGGTCGGAGCTGTGGACGATGGCGGAGTCCTCGTACGTCCCGGGGACGCTGGCGTTGATGGGATCACCATTGCCCGACGTGTTGAGGATGATGAACTGGGCCTTGTCCTGGGCCGCACAACCGGTGGCCGGATCGGCCAGGGCCCGGCGCGGGTCGAGCAGGATGGATACGGGCAACCCGGTGGCGAGCGCCCGCAGGCCGACGTAGCCGGCCCCGAAAAGGGTCGACATCAGCGCTCCACGGCGAGTGATCATCATCGCGGCATCCTCCTCAGTGCTCTCTCACATCCCGATCGAGACGGCCGACGGCGCCAGGCACGCCGTGACGAAGGTCGACTGCAGCGCGGCGGTGGGGGTGATTCCCTGCTGCTGCGTCGCCGAGGTGAAGTGCGCCTTGAGCAGCGCCGTCGCCGGGGCGGAGCGCGGGTCGGACGGGGCGAGCCCCATCACCAGGCCCACGAAGTCCGCGATGGCGGCGTCCGGCTGGCCGCTGGACCACTGCTTGACGCCGGTCAGCTGCTTGTTGGCGGGTACGTCGATGACCATCGCCGACACCGCCTCGCAGATGTTCTCGGTGCCGGCCCGGTAGAAGAGCGTCGGCTGGTTCGGCAGGATCGGCGCCACCGAGCCGCGGCCGTAGCCGTCTGACGGAAGGCCGGAGACGATCTCGGGGATGGTGGCCTGCGAGGCCACCTTGCCCAGCGCGCTCAACCCGCAGACGTCGGCGAACCCCA
>DATBQU010000174.1:0-9374 GCA_036560665.1 Polyangiaceae bacterium | reverse complement strand
GTCGGCCGGCTCAACGGCGAGTACGGGGAGGGCGACTGGGTTCCCATCCGCTACCTCTATCGCTCGTACGGCCGCCGCGAGCTGTCTCAGCTCTACCGCGCCGCCGACGTGGGGTACGTCACGCCGCTTCGCGACGGGATGAACCTCGTGGCCAAGGAGTACGTGGCGGCGCAGGATCCGCAGAAGCCGGGGGTGCTCCTGCTGTCGCGCTTCGCCGGAGCCGCCGACGAGCTGACCGACGCGCTGATCACCAATCCCTGGGATCCCGAGGGCACGGCGCGAGATCTCGGCGTGGCGCTCGGGATGCCCGCCGAGGAGCGCCTGCGCCGGCACACGGCGCTGATGGGGGTCATTTCCAGGACGACCGCGCTCACGTGGGCGGAGGACTTCCTGAAGGCGCTGGGGGACACCCGGTCGCCGTGACGGCGGCCTACGCCGCCCGCGCCTGGATCCGACCGAGCAGCGCCTTGCGCGCCGGAACGTAGGGGATGAGAGCGCCGACGACGCCCATGACGAAGCGCTCGCCCATCTCGCTCGCGCCCGCCTGCGTCTCGGGTGGCAGCTCCACGGCGAACCCGCGCTGAAGAGCGTCGGTCGCGGTGGTCATCAGCTGCACCTCCGTGGCGCAGCCCGTCAGCTCCACCGTGTCGACAGCGAGCTCTTCGAGCACCTCGGCCAGGTTCGAACCGTGGAAGCTGCTGTACGACGGCTTGGTGACGATGCGGTCGCCCGGCCTGGGGGCGAGCGGCGGCCACACCTCGGCGCCCTCGGTCCCCTCCACCGCGTGCTCGCCCCACTCCTCGAGCTCCCCATCCCCCGGCTCGTGGCGATCGAGCACGTAGACCACCGGGACGCCCTCGGCACGCGCGCGCTCCAGCCGGCGCGCCACGGCCGGCACGATGTCCCGAGCGCGCGGCACCTCGAGCGGGCGGCCGGGCGTCAGGTGGTCGTTGATCATGTCGCAGACCAGCACGGCGCGCCGGGGCCGCCGGGCCAGGCGCTCGCGTGCCGTCGCGAGGATCCGCTCGCGCAGGGCCTCGCCGGGCGCGACGGGCTCCTGCGCCCTGGCCAGCGCCGAGATGGCCTCGGCGATTGCCCCCACCGCCGCCCGTTGCCCGGGCGGCATCTGCGCGACCGCGAGATCCGTCAGCCGCTCGGGCCGGGAGGCGAGCACGAACTCGAGCAGATCGGCGAGCGCGGTCTCCTCGGTCATCAGGGCACCCTATGCATCTCACTACGAAAGGAGCGGGCGGCCGTCAAATGCGTCTCCCAGGAACATTACGCGCGACGCGGCGCGCCGGATCGGCGCGCGGTATGCTCCATGCCCCATGCGGCCTCCCATCTTCGGCTTCAACCAGGCGCGCGACGCCATCGTGGAAGAGGTCGTGCGGAGAGTGTGCGATGGCATCCGCGATCCGCGGCTGGTCCTGAACGAGGCCGCGTTCCTCGAGGTGAAGCGCCAGCAGACGTCCGGCGGCGACGACATCGTGCCGCTAAGCGAGTGGCGCTCGCTGGCGCGCGCGCTCGGCCGCATGAGCGACGCCGAGGTCCAGGCCCGACTTCGGCAGGTGGTTCGGCGTTACGCGGGCGACGTGGCGGGCAACTTCGACCCGCGGGTGTACAAGTTTGCGTCACGGGCGGCGGCCCCCCTCATCGGGCTCCTCATGTCGCCCATGCAGACAGTCCGCCATTTCGGCGGGGCGTTCGACCTGCGCGCGCTCGACGGGCGCGTGGTCATCGAGGGGCCCCTCGGGGCGATCCGCGCGCTGGCCGAGAAAGGCACGATCGTCTTCGTTCCCACCCACCTGTCCAACCTCGATTCGGTCGTCTTCGGCTTCGCCCTCGAGCGGGCCGGTCTGCCGCCAGCCACCTACGGTGCGGGCAAGAACCTCTTCAGCAACCCGGTGCTGTCCTTCTTCATGCACAACCTGGGCGCCTATCGCGTCGACCGGCGCCTGAAGCACGGTCTCTACAAGGACGTGCTCAAGGCGTACTCGTGCGTGCTCATCGAGCGCGGCTACCACTCCCTCTTCTTCCCTGGCGGCACGCGGTCGCGCTCCGGCGCGGTCGAGCGCAAGCTCAAGCTGGGGTTGGCCGGCACGGGCGTCGAGGCCATGGCCCGCACCGCGGCCGGCGGGCAGACTCGGCCCGTCTACTTCGTCCCGGCCACGCTCAACTACCTGCTGACGCTGGAAGCGGAGACCCTCATCGCCGACTTCCTCCAGGAAGAGGGCAAGCACCGCTACATCATCGAGGACGACGAGTCGACGCGGCCGGGTCGGGTGGCTGCCTTCATGCGCAAGCTCCTCGGGCTCGACGCCGGCTGTGTCGTCCGCTTCGGCCACCCGCTCGACTGCTTCGGCAACGCTGTCGACGACGAGGGAGTGTCGCACGACGCGCGCGGGCACGCGGTCGACCCCGTCTCCTACCTGACCGACTCCGACGGGCGTGTGGGGCCCGACGGGGCGCGCGACGTGCAGTACACGCGCGAGCTCGGTGAGGCGATCGTGCGCGCGTTCCTGCGTGACACCGTGGTCATGGCGACGCACCTCGTGGCGGCGTGCGCGTTCGAGCGACTGCAGGAGGCGTTCGGCCGCGAGGGAGACATCTTCGCCATGCTCCGCACGCTCGACGACGTGGTCGTGCCGCGCGCCGAGCTCGCTGCCCGCGTGGAGCGCCTGCGCGACCGCGCGCGAGAGCTGGAACGTCGCGACGGGATCGTCCTCGGGCCGCGCCTGGCCAGGGCGGGCGGGCGCGACATCCTCGACGAAGCTCTCCGCGCGTTCAGCGGTTACCACACCACCCCGGTGCTGGAACCCCGCGGGGAAGATCTCGTGCTCGTCGACACGAGGCTCATCTTCTACTACCAGAACCGTCTCGCGGCGCACGGGCTGGCGGCCGACCTCGTCGGGCCGCGCGCTCTCGTCGCTCCTTCCCACGAGTTGACGGGAAAACCGGCACGCTTTGCGCTAGGCTCCCGCGCCCCTGCACCTTGAGCCCATGAGTACCCCGGAAACGCCCTCACAAAACTCGACGCCGGAATCCTCCGAGCCGCCGACCACGACGCCGCACGAGCCGGGCGCCGCGCACGCTCCCAGCGAGCCGGCGGCCAACGGGGAGCACGCGGGCGCGGCGGTGGCCGGCCCGATCGAGGCCGTCGAGGTCGGGGAATCGCCCGAGGAGTCGCACGACGAACCGGGCGACGAGTCGCCAGACCAGCCTCACGGGGAAGGCGCCGCCGGGGCCGCCGCGCCACACGGCGAGAAGAAGCGCCGCCGACGTCGCCGCAAGAAGAAGCCGGGAGCGCACGCCGCCGGCGACGCCACGAGCGAGCCGCGACCGGAGGGCAGCGGGGACGAGGCCGCCCCGGAGGCAGCCGCCGAGGGCGCTGCCGCCACGGACGATCACGCAGCGTCCAAGGGCAAGGACCGCAAGCGCGAGAAGAAGCATGGTCCGCCGCGCGAGCGTCCCCCGGTCAACCAGGGCGACATCGTCTTCGGCAAGATCATCTCGATCACGGACGACGCCATCCTCATCGACATCCCGGGCAAGGCGCACGCGATCTTCGATCGCCGCGAGATGCTGCTGCCGGAAGACGACGAGCCTCCGCCGCCGGCCCCCGCCCCCGACCCGGCCACCGAGGCCGCCGAGGAGGTGATGGCCTCCGAGTCGCCCGCGGCGGTGCCGGAGCCTGCTTCCGAGGCAGCCCCGTCGGTCGAGGCGACGCCGCCGGCCGAAGCAGCACCTCAGGAGCACGTCGAGGCTGTCGCCCCCCCCGCTCCGGAGCCCGTCCCCGAGCCGGCGGCCGCGCCCGAGGCGCCGGCGATCCCCGAGCCGCACAGGGAACCCAAGGTCCCGCGCGTGATCCTCGAGGTGGGTGCCGACTTCATCGGTGTCGTGCATAGCGATGGCGGGCGAGGCGGCCTGGTGGTCCTCACGCACCACCCGCGGCGCGCCGAGCGGGCGAAGCCCCATCTCGAGAAGGCCTTCAACGACAAGACGACCGTCGAGGGCCTGGTCACCGGCGTCATCAAGGGTGGCATCGAGGTCGACGTGGACGGCCTGCGCGCGTTCGCGCCCGGCTCGCACGTCGATCTGCGACTGGGGTCCGACCTGTCGCACCTGGTCGCGAAGCGTCTGCCGTTTCTGGTCACGCAGTACGCGAAGCGCGGGCGTGACGTGGTGCTCTCGCGCCGGTCGATGCTCGAGGAAGAGGCGAAGAAGGCGCGCACCGAGGCGCTGACCAAGCTGAAGGTCGGCGAGGAGATCGACGGGACGGTGCGCAGCGTCGTCCCCTTCGGCGCATTCGTCGACGTGGGCGGGATCGAGGGGCTCGTTCCTCTCCAGGAGATGAGCCACAACCGGGCCGACGGCCCGAGCGACGTCTTCAAGGCGGGGGAGACCACCCGCGTCAAGGTCCTCAAGATCGACGACAAGGGGAAGGTTTGGCTGTCGCGCAAGGCGACCATCGCCGATCCCTGGCAGCAGGTCGCGCAGAAGTACGCCCAGGGCACCCGCCACCAGGGCAAGGTGGCGCGCCTGCAGCCCTTCGGCGCCTTCATCGAGCTCGAGTCGGGGATCGACGGTCTGATTCACCTGGCCGATCTGTCGATCAACCGCATCGAGAGCCCGGGGGAGGTGGTCAAGGTGGGCGATCCCATCGACGTGGTCGTCTCCCACGTCGACCCCTCCAACCACAAGATCGCGCTGCACCCGGCCCCGACGGGGGAGGCCGCCGGCGAGACGCCCCAGCGCGTCATGCCGCACAAGCCGGTCAAGGCCAAGGTCGTCACCATCGAGAGCGGCGGCCTGGTGGTGCGCATCCTGGGCGTGACGGGGCGCAACTCCCGCGGCTACGTCACCGCCGCGGGCACCGGGACCCCGCGGGGCACCGAGCTGCGCAAGGCCTTCAAGATCGGCCAAGAGATCGAGGGCAAGGTCATCGAGATGGATCCGCGCCGCGGCGAGGTGAAGCTCTCCATCAAGGCGCTGAGCGAGGACCAGGAGCGCAACGCCTATCAGCAGTACCGCCAGCAGCTCAAGGCGGAGGCGCGCTTCACCTTCGGCGATCTGCTCTCGAAGAAGAAGTAGCTAGAGCAGCCGCCTCGCCTTGACGTCGAGGTAGCCCTTCACGAGCTCCGGCGTGAGCTCGCCGGGCTTGGCGTCGAGGACGAGGACGCCGGCGTTGCGCAGCCCGCGGATGAGGCCGTCGCGCCAGGCCAGCGTCTCGGCGGCGGCGGCGCGCACGTAGAGGTCGTCCACGCGATCGACCGGCGCGACGGCGAGCGCCTCGACGTCGGTGTCGCGCAAGAGCACGCACAGGGGTAGGTGCCTCGGGAGCAGGCTCTTGACCGACGAGGCGAGCTCCTTGGCGGAGCGCGGATCGAGCAGGTTGGTGAACACGACGAACAGCGAGCGCGCCCGGACCTGCGCGCGCAGGAACATCATGGCCGAGCGGTAGTCGGTGGCGGCCAGCCCCGCCTCCAGCGCGTAGACCGCGCGCGTCAGCTTGCGCCCGCCCGCGCGTCCCCCGGTCGGCGGAACGAAGCGGCGGGGCGTCTCGTCGAAGATCATCAACCCCGCCTTGTCGCCTCCGCGCAGCGCCACGTCTGCCGTCAACAGGGCGGCGTTGAGCGCGTGATCGATGGAGGTGAGTCCGCCCGACTCGCCGCGCATGCCCCGACCGACGTCGAGCGCGAAGACGACGTTCTGGTTGGACTCGGCCTGGAACTGGCGCACGGTCAAGTCGTCGCGGCGCGCGCTCGCGCGCCAGTCGACGTGACGGATCTCGTCGCCGACCTGGTAGGGGCGGAGCCGCTCGAACTCCGTGTCGCCGCCGCGCACGCGCAGGCTCCCCAGACGCGCGTCCTGCCTGCCCTGCCTGCGGAGCAGCTCGAGCGCCCGCGCGGCGTGCACGTCGGGGTAGACGTCGACGCCCGCCGGCAGGTCCACGCGCTCCTGCCGCGCCAGCAGGCCCAGGGGGGACCCGTAGCGCACGTGCACGGCACCGAACCTTCTCGGCCCGCGACGCGAGGGGATGACCTCGTAGCGCACGCTGGTCGTCCCGTGGGAAGGTAGCTCGAAAGCGCCGGGGTTCCCGACCGCAGCGCACGCCTCCAGCGGATCGTCCGCCATCGTTCCTCGCAGCGTGCGGCCGCTGCGGCTGCGCAGGTGGACCGTCACCAGGTTGGGGCGGCCCACCGAGAATATCGCGGCGGCCTGACGGTCGACGTCGACGCGACGCCCGAGGGCGAAGAGCAGGTCGACCACGAAGCCGAGGACGAGCACGCCGTCGACCACTTCCATCGCCGGGCGCAGGGGCGTCAGGTAGCCGGCGACGATCGCGACCACCGTCGCCAGCAGCGCAAAGAAGGCGAAGCGACGGGTGGGAGCCATCCGCGACGCCGTAAAGTATCATCGTCCTCTCGCATGGCGCGCTTCTTCTGGGTTTGCCTGGCCGGGGCCGTCGGCACCGGAGTCCGCTACCTCGTGGGCCTGGGCGCGGGACGTGCGCTCGGCACGACCTTCCCGTGGGGGACGCTCATCGTCAACGTCGTAGGCTGCTTCCTCATGGCCATCGTGGCCTACGCCGGCGCCAGGATGGTCATCTCTCCCGGACTGCGGGTCACGCTGGCCACCGGCTTCATGGGTGGCCTGACCACGTACTCGGCGTTCAACATGGAGACGCTCACGGCCATGCAGGAGCGCTCGTGGAGCCTCGGCGCGCTCAACGTCGGCGTCACCCTGGTCGGCTGCATGGCCGCCGGAGTGGCGGGCCTGACGCTGGCGAGAGCGATCCTCGGCAACTGAAGAAGAGGAAGGTGACTCATGCGCGTGCTCGACGGTGACCGCTTGCTCGTTCGCGTCCTGATGGGCGACGGCGACAAGCACCACGGCAAGCCGCTCTGGCGCGCCCTGCTCGAGCGCCTCAGGCGCGAGGGCTTCGCCGGAGCGACCGTGACTCACGGCGTGGCGGGCTTCGGCGCGCACAGCGTCATCCACACCGCGAGCCTCGTCGACCTCTCCGGCGATCTGCCGGTCATCCTCGAGGTGGTGGACGACGAGGAGCACGTCGATCGGCTGACGTTGATTCTCGACGAGATGATGGAGAGCGGCCTGGTGACCGTGGAGAAGGTGCGGGTGCTGCGCTACGCGCCCGCGCCGAAGAAGACGACGTGAGGGTGTCGAGCGGCGCGGGGCACTCGCCGCGCATCCGGCACGCGCCGCACTCGCCGCCGCGCCAGATGAGCTCGAAGCGTGCCTGCGCCTGATCGAGCATCCATTCGTCGTCCGTGAGCACGCCCAGCTCGAAGTTGCGGCGCCCGTCGCCCTTGGCGCCGAGGCCCGCTCCAGTGAAGTTCGCGCTGCCCAGGTAGAGCAGCGCCCCGTCGATGGCGATCATCTTGAGGTGCACGCGGGGGCAAGCGCGCATCTGGAAGGTGGGCGCCACCAGTCGCCTCGCACGGGAGGCCAGCTCCTCGCGGAACGGCCCCGACGGGGGCGAGGCGTGCAGGATGCGCACGTGGACCCCGCGATCGCAGAGTGATTGCAACGTGTCCAGGATGGGGACGTACCGCCCGCGCGCGCGGTCCCGCGTGCCGATGGGCGCCTCCACCATGAGCTGCTTCACGTTCGCCGTGGCGATCCACACCGAGGTGCGCGCGCCGGCGATGGCCAGCGTGACGCGCTCGTAGTGGGCCCGGTCGACCACGAGCGACAGCGAAGCTCGGCGGGTGTCCACGAAACTATCCGTCTACTGCTGCACGCAGTACAGCCGCGCGAGCGTGCTGCACGGGGTGCTGTAGCACCAGGCTGTCCACCAGCGATTCGTGTCCTGCGCGTTGCCCACGCCGCCCACGGGGACCAGGCCCGCGGTCGTCGTCGTCCAGTCGTTGCAGGACCCGCCGTCCCAGACCCCCCCCGTCATGTCCGTGTCGGTCCACGTGTAGGTGCCCGCGTAGCAGCCCGTGTTGTCGCAGCACGTCTGCGACGGATCGGAGCTCACGATGCTCCCGGTCTCGTCCTCGTTGACGGCGTGCGCCAGCGTCCCGTTCACGAGGACGCTCCAGTCGCTGGCCACGACCGTCCCGTCGGCCAGCTGGTAGGGGACGCTCTCCGGCGTCATCCTTGCCGCAGCCGTGGTCGCCCCGTCGCTCAGCCAGGCCATGAACTGCCCCGCGAAATGTGGCTGCGCGAGCAGCTGGCACTTGGCGTCGGCCCCGGCTGCGCCGCCGAGGTCGCCCGTGTAGGTCAGGCTGGAGACGAACACGACGCGGTAGGGCGGCAAGGCCGGGGCGTCGGTGCCGGCGTCGCCCGTCGTCCCCATGTCGTGCGCCTGCGAGGAGTCGTTTGCGGCGTCGCCAGGAGCCGTATCCAGGGCCGCGTCCGCCGTCCCGTCCACGGTCACGTCCCCCGGCGCGTCCCCCCCGGAGTCGGTGCCCGCTGCGCCGCCCGTGAGACCGCCGAGCGAGAAGAGCGAGCACGCGCCCAGCACCGCCACCGCCGACGACACGACAATCAGCGCGGGCGCTCGCATGACGCGAGCCGGAGTATACCCGCGTCCTCGACGCTACGCCGCCAGCCTGGGCACCGGCACGGCCCGCAGGATGTCGAGGATGCGTTCGTCGGCCTGGATGCCCTGGAGCTGCGCGTCGGGGTGCAGCATCACGCGGTGGCGCAGCACCGCGGCCACCATGGGCTTCACGTCGTCCGGAGTGACGAAGGCGCGCCCCTCGGCCGCCGCGATGACCTGCGCCGACTTGAGCAGCGCGATGCTCGCGCGCGGGCTGGCCCCCAGCTCGATGGCCTTGTCGTCGCGGGTCCGGCGCACCAGCTCGACGATGTAGGCCACCACCGCGTCGTCGATACGCACGCCCCGCGCGTGCTGCTGCATGGCCACGATCTCCTGCGCCGAGGTCACAGCCTGGAGCATGGAGAGGTCCGTGGGGTCGAACCCGTCGGCATGGTTTCGCACGATGGTCCTCTCGATCTCCGGCGGCGGATCGCTCACCGTCAGCTTGAAGAGGAAGCGATCGAGCTGGGCCTCCGGCAGCGGGTACGTCCCCTGCGACTCGACCGGGTTCTGCGTGGCCACCACGACGAACGGTGGCGCCAGGGGCCGCGAGATCCCATCGACCGTGACCTGGTGGTCTTGCATCGCCTCCAGCAGCGCGCTCTGCGTCTTCGCCGGCGCGCGATTGATCTCGTCGGCCAACAACAGCTGCGCGAAGATCGGGCCCGGCACGAAGGTGAACTTGCCCGTCTCTCGGCTGTACACGCTGGAGCCCGTGATGTCGCTGGGCATGAGGTCCGGCGTGAACTGGATGCGCTTGAACGCGCACCCGCTCACGACGGCCAAGGTGCGCACCACCAGC
>DATBQU010000173.1:0-5706 GCA_036560665.1 Polyangiaceae bacterium | reverse complement strand
TTCACCGCGACCTCAAGCCGGCCAACGTGTTCCTGACGCGCGACGAGGAGGGGCAGCTCCTCGTGAAGCTCCTCGATTTCGGGATCGCGCGCGCCATCCACGCCCACCGCCTGTCCTCGGCGTTCTCCACGGCCAAGGGCCTCGTCTTCGGGACGCCGAGCTACATGAGCCCGGAGCAGGCGCGGGCATCGGCCAAGCTCGATCAGCGCTGCGATCTGTGGGCGCTCGCCACCATCGCCTACGAGGCGATCGCGGGCGAGCTGCCGATCGCCGGCTCGGACACCGACGAGCTGCTCAAGAACCTCTGCGCCGGACGGATCATCCCGCTGCGCGAGCGGACCACGCAGGGCCCTCCCGCGCTCGACGCCTTCTTCCGGCGGGCGTTCTCGGACGCCATCGGGGCGCGCTACCAGACGGCGACCGCGCTGGCGCAGGCCTTCGAGGCGGCCGCGGCGCCCCGCGTCGACGACGAGGCGCTCGACGTCCCGCCGCCCTCGGAGTCGTCCGCGCCGTCGAACGTGGAGGTCGAGATCGACGTCGCCGCGCTGCAGCGGCGGGGGCGCGCGCGTCTCGCGCTGGTCGCGGCCGGGGCGCTCCTCGTGCTCTTCGCCGCCGTGGGTGCGGCGTGGCGCGTGCTGGCGGGCCCTTCGGTGGCGCCCGCCGCGTCGACCGTGCGGACGGCGGCCGTCGCGGCGTCCGTCCCCGGCACCCCCGGCATCCCCAGCATTCCGAGCATTCCCAGCGTCACGCTCACCGAGCCCTCCGTCCCCGTGTCCGCGCTGCCGCAGGCGCCCGCGCGTCCGCCGCCGGCCGGCCGTGGCCCGCACGATCCCTCTCCCACACCGCCCCCGTCGCCCTCCGCACCGGGCACGGTCGCTGGCCCGCTCGTCGCGCCCGCTCCCGCTCCTCCGCCTCCTCCCGCCCCGGCGCCCGCGCCCACGGCCTCGAAGAAGGTCGACCGCAGCGAGGTATTCTAGGCGGGCTCGACTATCCCGATCCGGTTAGCTACGATTGGATGCTTGGTGAGGTCTCGCTCGCTTCTCCTGGCCGTCCTGGTGGGCACCGCGCTGGCGTCGTCCCTGGCGACGTCCGTGGCCCGGGCCGATCCGGTGGCCGACGCCAAGGACCTCTTCACCCGGGGGCGGGAGCTGCGCGCGCAGGGCGACTGCACCAACGCCGCGGGCTTCTTTCGCAAGGCGTACGAGCTGTACCCGGCGGCGCTCGGCAGCCTGCGCAACCTCGCCGAGTGCGAGGAGTCGCTCGGGCACTTCGCGTCGGCCCGGCGCGCCTGGGTCGACCTCAAGCGCGCGCTGCTCACCAGCGCGGACACGAAGTACGAGGGATGGGCCCAGGACGCGGAGACCGCCGCGGCGCGCCTCGCGCCCAAGCTGGCGACGCTGACCATCGACGTGAACGTCGTGCGGCCCGGGGGCGAGGCGGCGCCGGCGGCCGGGGTGCAGGTGTCGCTCGACGGCGAGAAGCTCCAGCCCAGCCTGGTGGGCACGCCGCTCGATCGCGATCCGGGCAGGCACGTCGTGCGCGTGACCGGGGCGCGGGTGCAGGCCGAGCAGCAGCAGACGGTCGACCTGACGGCGGGCGACGCCAAGCGCATCGCGCTGCGCGTGGTGGTGTCGGCGCCCGAGAAGGGGAGCGCCGAGGAGACGCCCGGACCGGGCGCGGTGCCGCCGTCGATCCCGCCGGAGGACGAGCAGGACCGCGGTCGCGCGGCGAAGCGCACGGCGGCGTGGATCGGGATCGGCGTGGGCGGCGCCGCGCTCGTGGGCGCGGGCATCAGCCTGGGGATCCGGCAGTCGGCGCTCGATCAGGTGAACGCGTCGTGCGCGTCGCACCAGGGGTGCGATCCCGCGCTTCAGGACGCCACGAGCCGCGGGCAGACGGCGAGCACGCTGGTCACGGTGCTGGGCATCGTGGGGGTGGTCGGCCTGACGAGCGGCATCGTGCTCCTGGCGACGAGCTCGGGCCACGGCCAGCAGACGACGTCGCTGGTGGTGACGCCGACCCTGGGCGGCGCGTCGGCCACCTGGAGGTTCTAGTGCGGAGGCTGCTGGTGCCTCTCGGCGCGGTGCTCGCCGTGGCGTGCGGGTTTCCGGACGTGGCCTACCTGCCCGACGACGGCGGCGACGACGGGTCGAGCTCGGGGGACGTCACCGCGGGCCCCGACGCCGGCGGCGAAGGCTCCACGGGCCACGAAGGCGGAGGCGACGACGGGACGACCGGGGACGCCACGCAGGACGCCCGCGGCGACGCGGCCGGCGACGGGCCGGGCGATGCCACCGGCGACGCGACGGGGGACGCGGCGGCGGACGCGATCGTCGACGCGATCGGCGACGGGGCCGGCGACGCGACGGCCGACGCGGCCTCCGACGCGATCGCGGACGCCGTCGCGGACGCTCTCGCCGACGTCGCCCCCGACGCCCTCGAGGCGGGGACCGACGCCTCGGGGGTCTGCGATCAGGATCAGGACGGCTACCGGTCGACCGCCGGCGGCTGCAACGGCACCGACTGCTGCGACACCGACAAGCAGGCCCATCCAGGGGTGACCGCGTTCTTCACGACGGCCGACCATTGCGGCTCCTTCGACTACAATTGCGATGGCACGATGGAAGGTCAGTACACGGTGAACCTCGCCTGCAGCGGGACGCCGGCGCTCGGCTGCCAGGGCGGCTCGGGGTTCACCGCGAGCCCCGGGTGCGGCAATCCCGGCGCCTTCGGCACCTGCCAGGCCAACGGCCTCCTCAACTGCGCGCCGGGGTCCCTGCTCACCGAGACGCAGGGGTGCCGGTGAGGTGGCGGGGCAGGGCCGTGGCGGCCGCCGTCGCGGTCGGCGCTCTCCTGGCGACGGCGTGCGGCTTCCCCGACGTGTCGTTCCGGTCTGCCGGGGCCTCGGACGACGCCTCGGGCAACGCCGAAGGCGGCGACGACGCGACGGGCGACGTCGTTCCCGGCGACGACGTGGCCGGGGACGACGCGACCGGCGACGTCATCGCGACGAACGACGCGCCGGCCGACGTCCAGGACGGGTCGGTCTTCGAGGCGAGCCCGGACGCGCCCGCCTGCGACCAGGACCAGGACGGCTACAAGAAGATGGGCGCGGGCTGCAACGGCAACGACTGCTGCGACTCCGATCCGCTGGCCCACCCCACGCAGACGGCGTTCTTCGTCGCGCAGGATCACTGCGGCTCGTGGGACTACAACTGCAACGGCAAGAAGGACTACCAGTACCCGCAGAACCTCACGTGCGGCGGGATCCCGCTGACGGGGTGCACGGGCGGCTCGGGCTTCCTCAGCGTCGAGGACTGCGACCAGTCCGGCAGCTACGGCACCTGCAAGGACAACGGCGCGGCCCAGTGCACGCCCGGGGGAGTCTTCACCCAGACGCAGGCCTGCAATTGAGGCGCTGCGGGGCCGCCGCCGCCGTCGCAGCGCTCCTCCTCGGGGGGCACGTCGCCTCGGCGCAGGAGCCGCCCGCGTCGTCGCCGCCGCCCCGGCAGCCGGCCCCCGCGCAGCCGCCACCCGCGGCGCAGTCGCCGTACCCGAAGCACGAGTCGACCTGGTACGGCTGGCAGATCCTCGCCGTCGACGCCGCCGGCATCGGCGCGGGTCTGGGGGCGCTCGCGGTCACGTCGGGCGAGAACATCGATCCCGCGCACGTCCCGAGCCCCGCCGGCTACCTGGCGACGGGCCTCTACGCGGTCGGCAGCGTCGGCGGTCCGGCGGTGCACTGGGCGCACGGGCAGATCGGCAAGGGCTTCGGCGACATGGCCATGCGCGTCCTCGGCCCGCCCACGATCGGGCTCTTCGGGATGCTCTTCTACTGCGGCACGCGGCAGTTCAACGACTGCGCGCAGAACGGGATGATCGGCGGCGTGCTGGCGGGCGAGGTGCTGGCCAGCGGCATCGACGCGGCCTTGCTCGCCGACGACGACGATCGCCCGCTTCACCCCAAGCCCCAGGGCGACTGGTACGGGCCGCACGTCTGGCTGGCCGACGCCGCGAGCCTGGGCTTCGGCGTCTACGTGGCCACGGCCAACCAGAACAACGGCCAGAGCAGCCTCAGCGCGATCGAGGCCGCCGGCCTCGGCTGGTGGGCCGTGTCCTGGCTGGTGGCGCCCATCGCCCACTTCGCGCACGGCCGGATCGGCTACGGGTTCGCCGACGTGGGGATGAGGCTGATCGTGCCGCCGGTGCTCGGCGTGGTGGGGATCCTCGGCTACTGCTCGACCACGGGGGGCATCCGGGACTGTGCCATCGACGGTCTCGCCGGCGGGATCGGCCTGGGCACGCTCGGCGTGAGCCTGTTCGACGGCCTGGTGCTGGCCCACGAGGCGCCGCCCGAGGAGCCGGAGAAGGAGCCGGCGCCCTCCACCGGGTGGTCGCCGGTCATCCAGCCCGTCCGCGGGGGAGCCACCCTGGGGGCGGGCGGCATGTTCTAGTCTCCCCCCGTGCCCGAGCTGCCGGACGTCGAGCTCTACGTCGCGCACCTCCGCCGCCGCCTGGTCGGCGAGCCGCTCGAGCGCGCGCGCGTGGCCAGCCCGTTCCTGGTGCGCTCGTTCGATCCGCCGCTGCGCGACGCCGAGGGCAAGCGCGTCCTCGGGGTGCATCGCATGGGCAAGCGCGTGGTGCTCGACCTCGAGGGGGACCTGCACCTGGTGCTGCACCTGATGATCGCCGGGCGCCTGCGCTGGCGCGAGCACGGCGCCAAGATCCCGGGCAAGGTCGGCCTGGCCGCCTTCGACTTCCCGGGCGGCACGCTGATCCTCACCGAGGCCTCGTCGAAGAAGCGCGCTTCGCTGCACGTCGTCCGCGGCGACGCTGCCCTGCGCGCGCTCGATCCGGGCGGCCTCGAGCCGCTCACCTCGAGCGCGGCCGAGTTCGCCGCGGCCTTGCGGAGCGAGAGCCACACCGTCAAGCGGGCGCTGACCGATCCCCACCTCTTCAGCGGCATCGGCAACGCCTACTCCGACGAGATCCTGTGGCGCGCGCGCATGTCCCCGGTGCGGCTCACCCGCGCCATGACGGACGACGAGGTGGCGCGGCTGCACGCGGCGACGCTCGCCACGCTGCGCGAGTGGACCGACCGGCTCGCGCGCGAGACGGGCGACGACTTCCCGGAGAACGTGACGGCGTTCCGCGAGGGGATGGCCGTCCACGGGCGATACCGCAAGCCCTGCCCGGAGTGCGGCGCGCCCGTGCAGCGCATCGCCTACGCCGCGAACGAGTCCAACTACTGCGCGCGCTGCCAGCTCGGCGGCAAGCTCCTGGCCGACCGCTCGCTGTCGCGCCTCATGCACGGCGACTGGCCCAAGACGCTGGACGAGCTCGAGGCGCGCAAGGCCACGAAGAAGGCGACCTAGCCTCCCTCGCGGGGCAGCCTAGGGGACGGGAGGGCGCTCCGAGCGGGCTATCCGCGCGCTGCTGCTGTGCTCGAGCGGCGCCTCGCCCTTGAGGCCGAGCACCTCGTAGGTCATCACCGGCGCCTTGCGTCCCTTCACGGTGATCTCGCGGACCGCGCGCGCCTCCACCACCTGCTTGGTGAGCTCGTAGGTGTCCTCGCTGATGAGGACGTTGACCCCCAGCTCCTTGGTGCTCGTCTCCAGGCGGGAGGCCAGGTTCACCGCGTCGCCGATGACGGTGTATTCCATGCGCTTCTCGCTGCCGATGTTGCCGGCGACGACGGTGCCGGTG
>DATBQU010000172.1:0-11497 GCA_036560665.1 Polyangiaceae bacterium | reverse complement strand
GGAGTCGAAGTTCTTCCAGGTGGTGAACACCCTGGCGCCGTTGGCGGTCTGCGGGTGCTGTCCGCCCGAGGTGATCACCCACTGCTTCGCGTTGACGACGCAGTGGCCGGCGGTGAGCACGGCGCTGGAGCTGATGAGCGTCCCCACGCACGAGCCGACGTGATCGCCTGCCCCGTTGCGCAGATCGACCGAGACGTTGGCCGCGCTGGTCGAGGCGTAGGTGGTGACCAGGCCGGTGTCGGGCTGGTTGCCGCAGGCGATGAAACCACCGACCGAGGCGAGAATGCCGAGTACGCCGATGCGAACCGCGCGCTTGCTCATGACGACGTGACCTCCGAGGGGGACTTCGGCGGACAGTGCACGCCGGAGGCCAAGTGCCGGCGCGCCTCGCGTCGGCGCGTGCCCGCGACGATCGGCGCCTCTTTCGTGATGCGAGCGGCTCGACGCGCGATCGCGGAGGCGTCGCGCGTGATGCGTGATTTCGGCATCACCTTGGATCGTCGAGGGCCCAGCGTGAGCGCGCACGGCGGCCGCCGGCGTTCGAAGAATTCCAGTCGATCGCATGCTCCATCGCGTGCGCGCGGAACGGAATCCGCGTGCGTGCTTCTTGCTTCGTCGTTCCTCCATGCGTGCTCTCGCTGCGCTCGGTTCCGTCGCCACCGCGTTCGTCCTCTGCGCCTGTAGCGGGGCCGACGGCGGCAACATCTTCCCCACGCCGGCGCCGGACGCCGCCCCGCCCTCGGTCGACAACGGCGACGCCGGCGATCTGGTCAACGGTCCCGGAACGCAGGAGGCGGCGGCGCCGGTGATCTGCACCCCGCAGAGCGTGGCCAGCTTCCAGGCGACGTGGACGCCCCCGGAGCAGTGGAAGCAGAACGTCTGCAGCGCGGCGCAGGTCTCGGGCTTCTACGACGCGTGCCTGTCGCCGCCGATCTCGGTCACGAACTGCCAGACCTTCGTGCAACAGAACGCCGCCTGCGCCCCTTGCCTCCAGTCCCAGGAGACCGACGCCCAGGCCTCCGCCGTGGTGTGGCACGAGCAGAAGCAGTACTGGACGGTCAACGTCGCGGGATGCATCGCCCGCGCGACGGGGGACGCCACGGGGGCGGGGTGCGGCGCGGCCTACGCTGCGGCCATCGCGTGCCGGCAGCAGTCGTGCAACGCGTGCTGGGCCGCGCAGGGCACGACGACGACGTTCCAGCAGTTCTCGGCCTGCGAGCAGCAGGCCGGCCAGTCGACCTGCTCGACGTACGCGCAGGCGGTGCCCGGCAAGTGCGGCGATCTCACCACCGGCCCGCCCAGCGCGTGCATGCCGCCGTCCGGCGCGACCGCCAAGATCGCGTACATGCAGGTGGCGCCGCTGTTCTGCGGCCCCTGACGCCGTGTCCTACCCGCCCTGCCGCTCGTAGCCCAGGTTCGGCGAGAGCCAGCGCTCGACCTCCGGCACCGGCATCTCCTTGCGCCGCGCGTAGTCCTCGATCTGGTCGCGCCCGAGCCGCCCCACGTTGAAGTAGCGGGCCTCGGGGTGCCCCAGATAGAGGCCGCTCACGCTCGCGGCCGGCAGCATGGCGCCGCTCTCGGTGAGCGTCACGCCGATGGAGCCGGCGCGCAGCAGGTCGAAGAGCTTGGTCTTCTCCGAGTGGTCCGGGCACGCCGGATAGCCGAAGGCGGGCCGGATGCCGCGGTACTTCTCGGCCGCCAGCTCGTCCGCCGAGAGAGACTCGCCCGCGGCGTACCACGCGCGCCGCACGCGCTCGTGCAGCATCTCGGCGAAGGCCTCGGCCAGCCGGTCGGCGAGCGCCTTGGCCATGATGGCGTGATAGTCGTCGAGGTCCTTCTCGAAGACCGCCGCCAGCTCCTGCGCCCCCAGCCCCGCCGTGACCACGAAGGCCCCCACCCAGTCGTGCACGCCGCCCGCCCGGGGCGCGACGAAGTCGGCCAGCGAGCGGTAGGGCTCGCCCTCCGCCTTCTCCTGCTGCTGGCGCAGCATGGGGAAGCGCGTGATCTCGCGAGCGCGCGTCTCGTCCTCGTAGAGGACGATGTCGTTGCCCTCGCTCTGCGCCGGCCAGATGCCGTACGAGGCGCGCGCCACCAGGCGCTTCTCGCGCACGATGCGCTCGAGCAGCGCGCGGCCGTTGTCGTACAGCTCGCGGGCCGCTGCGCCGTGGCGGGGGTCGTCGAGGATGGCGGGGAACTTGCCGGCCAGCTCCCAGGCGGTGAAGAAGAAGGTCCAGTCGACGTAGCGGGCGATCTCCGCCAGCGGTGCGTCGTCGAGCACGCGCAGGCCGGTGAAGCTCGGCCGGGTGACGTCCTGCGGGCGAAAGGACACGCGGGGACGGCGCTCGTTGGCGAGGACGTACGGCGCCAGCGGCTTGGCGATCTTGTGCGCGTGGAGGCGCCTCAGCTGCTCGTGGTCCGCCCGGGTCGCGGCGACGAAGGCGTCACGCTGCCTGGGATCGAGCAGCGACGACACGGTGGAGACCGCGCGCGACGCGTCGAGGACGTGCGTGGTCGACCCCGCGTACTCCGGCGCGATCTTGACCGCCGTGTGTTGCCGGCTGGTGGTGGCGCCGCCGATGAGCAGCGGCTGCTTCATTCCACGGCGCTTCATCTCCCGGGCCACGTGCACCATCTCGTCGAGCGACGGGGTGATGAGCCCCGAGAGCCCGACCACGTCGCACCCCTGCTCCACGGCGGCGTCGAGGATCTTGTCGCAAGGGACCATGACCCCGAGGTCGACCACGTCGTAGCTGTTGCATCCCAGGACCACGCCCACGATGTTCTTGCCGATGTCGTGCACGTCGCCCTTCACCGTGGCGAGCAGCACCTTGCCGTTCTTCTGGTCGGTCGTACCCAGACGCTGCTTCTCCTCCTCCATGAACGGCAGGAGGTAGGCCACCGCGCGCTTCATCACGCGCGCGCTCTTGACCACCTGCGGCAGGAACATCTTCCCGGCGCCGAAGAGGTCGCCCACCACGCGCATCCCGTCCATCAGCGGGCCCTCGATGACGTCGAGCGGCCGGGGCGACTTCGCGCGCGCCTCCTCCACGTCGACGTCGATGAAGTCGACGATGCCGTTGACCAGCGCGTGGGTGAGGCGCGTCTCCACCGGCGCGTCGCGCCAGGCGAGGTCGACCTCGCGCTTCTTGCCCTCGCCCTTCACCGTGTCGGCGAAGGTCACCAGGCGCTCGGTCGCGTCCGGGCGGCGATCGAAGATCACGTCCTCCACGTGGTCGAGCAGGTCTGCGGGGATCTCCTGGTACAGCCCGATCTGCCCGGCG
Organism: Polyangiaceae bacterium; assembly: GCA_036560665.1. Taxonomy (GTDB): domain Bacteria; phylum Myxococcota_A; class Polyangia; order Polyangiales; family Polyangiaceae; genus Palsa-1150. Next base: position 8,216 of record DATBQU010000172.1, on the reverse strand, counting down.
TTGACGATCCCCATGTCCATGCCGGCGCGGATGGCGTGGTAGAGGAACGCCGAGTGCATCGCCTCGCGGACGCGGTTGTTGCCGCGGAAGGAGAAGGACAGGTTGCTCACGCCGCCCGAGATCTTCGCGCCCGGGCAGGTGTCCTTGATGACGCGCGTGGCCTCGATGTAGTTGCGCGCGAAGGCGGCGTGCTCCTCGATGCCGGTGCCGATGGCGAGGATGTTGGGGTCGAAGATGATGTCGGTCGGGTCCCACCCGCTGCCGGTGAGCAGGTCGTAGGCGCGGCGGCAGATCCCCACCTTGCGCTCCACCGTCTCGGCCTGCCCCTTCTCGTCGAAGGCCATGACCACCACGCCCGCGCCGTAGCGTCGGATGGCGCGCGCCTTGGCGAGGAAGTCCTCCTCGCCCTCCTTGAGGCTGATGGAGTTGGCGACGCCCTTGCCCTGGAGGCACTTGAGCCCGGCCTCGATGACGCTCCACTTCGAGCTGTCGACCACCACCGGGATGCGCGAGATCTCCGGCTCGCTGGCGAGCAGGTTGAGGAAGGTGGTCATGGCGCGCTCGCCGTCGAGCATCCCCTCGTCCATGTTCACGTCGAGCAGGTTGGCGCCGCCGCGCACCTGGTCGAGCGCGACCTCGACCGCCTTGGCGTAGTCGCCGGCCTTCACCAGGTCGGCGAACTTCTTCGAGCCGGTGACGTTGGTGCGCTCGCCGATCATCATGAAATTGGCGTCGGGGCGGATGACCAGCGGCTCGAGCCCCGAGAAGCGGGAGAAGCGCTCGGGCCTCGCCGGCCGGCGCGGGGCCAGGCCCTCGACGCGCGCGGCGATGGCGCGGACGTGCTCCGGCGTCGTCCCGCAGCAGCCGCCGACGATGTTCACCAGACCCTCCTCGCCGAAGCCGCGCAGGAGGGCCGAGGTCGTCTCCGGGGTCTCGTCGTACTCGCCGAACGCGTTGGGGAGCCCGGCGTTGGGGTAGCAGCTCACCTGGACGTCCGCGATGCGGGAGAGCTCCTCGACGTAGGGCCGCATCTCCCGCGCGCCGAGCGCGCAGTTGACGCCGACCGACAGCGGGCGGGCGTGGGCCACGGAGATCCAGAACGCCTCCACCGTCTGCCCGGACAGGGTGCGCCCGCTCTTGTCGGTGATGGTGACCGAGATCATCACCGGCAGGCGACGGCCGACCTGCTGGAAGACGTCCTCGATGGCCACCAGCGCCGCCTTGGCGTTGAGCGTGTCGAAGATGGTCTCGACCAGCAGCAGGTCGACGCCGCCCTCCAGCAGGGCGCGGGCTTGCTCGGCGTACGCGTCGCGCACCTGCTCGAAGGTCACCGCCCGGTACCCGGGATCGGCCACGCTCGGCGAGAGCGAGAGCGTCTTGTTGAGGGGGCCCATCGCGCCGGCCACGAAGCGGGGCTTGCCGGGCGTCCGCCGCGTCCATTCCTGCGCGCTGTCCCTGGCGGCGCGCGCGGCGGCGATGTTGATGTCGTGAGCGTGCTCGGCGAGGTCGTACTCGGCCTGGACGATCCCGGTCGCGCCGAAGGTGTTGGTCTCGGCGATGTCGGCGCCGGCGTCGAAGTACTCGTCGTGGATGGCCCGCAGGACGTCGGGGCGCGTGAGCGCCAGGACGTCGGTGTTCCCCTTGAGGTCTCGCCCGTGGCGCTCGAAGCGCGCCCCCCGGTAGTCCCCCTCCGAGAGGCCGCGCCGCTGGATCATGGTCCCCATCGCGCCGTCGAGGACGACGATGCGGCGAGCGAGGATCTCGCGCAGGGTGGTCTCGGTGTCGATCATGCCTTCCCTCGTGCCGGCTTGGTGGCGAACGCGGTGACGACGCGGAAGCACGGCGGCCGGGCGTCGCGGCTGGTGACGTCGCACGCGTCGACCTCGAGGCCCGCGCGCCCCAGCAGGCGGCGGAGCGCGGGCGGCGCGAAGCCGGGGTGCACGTCGCCGTAGGCGGCCGTCGTCTCGGCCTGGTGGTGCGCGTCGAGGGTGACCGCCACCAGCGCGCCGCCCGGACGCAGGACCCGCGCCGCCTCGGCGCATGCACGCGCCGGCGACTCGACCTGGGTGAGCACGTGGAGCATCAGCGCGGCGTCGAAGGTGCGGTCGCCTGCGGGCAGCTCCTGGGCATCGCCCTCGACGAAGCGGACGTTCTTCACCCGCACCAGCCGCTCGCGTGCTGCGCCGAGCACGCGCGCGCTGCGGTCCACGCACGTCCAGCTCCTGGCCCGCGGCGCCAGCAGCTGCGCCACCGTGCCGTCGCCGGAGCCGACGTCCACCACGTCCCCCAGGCGGACCAGGCCGACCACGGCGCGCGCCAGCGACTCCCAGGTGCGGCCGGGGGACCAGTGGCGCTCCATCTCGCCGGCGACCGCGTCGGGCCAGCGCGCGGAGCGCTCGCGGGCGCGCGCCACACCGGCCGCTCGCTCGCGGTCGCCCTCGAGCAGGGCGTCGCGCACCTCTCCTCGCACGAGATCCCAGAGCTTCCGCGCCGGGGTTGGCATGGCGCCCTCGTTCAGCGCGTAGAAGGTGGACGCCCCCGACCTGCGGTCGCGCACCAGCCCCGCCTCGCGCAGCTTGCCCAGGTGGGTGGAGACGCTCGACTGCGCCAGCTGCGTGACGGCGACGATCTCCGCGACGGTGAGCTCGTCGGCGGCGAGGAGCGCCAGCAGGCGAACCCGTGTGGGCTCGCCGATGAGCTGGAGCGTGTCGACCGCGGCGCCGAGGGTAGCCATCTTCCTATCCCGATTGAGCGATAGGACTGTGCGACGGCCGGCCGCCGGGGTCAAGCGCGGTCAAGCGCGGTCGAGCAGGCGCCCCGCGGCGCCCTCGACGTCGACCGGGAAGGGGGCGGTCGACAGGACCACCGCCCCCGCTCCCCTGGCGACCTCGAGCACGACCGCGGCGGAGAACTCGTCGGTCGCTCCCGCGTGCACGACGCGCGCCCCCTCCAGGCGCCAGCAGACGCCGTAGCGCAGCCGCTCGCCCTGGACCTCGATGGCCGCGGACTGCGACTCGCGCAGCGACGCCGGGGCGAGCGGTCCTTGCGCCCCCAGGCGCCCCAGCTCGAAGGCCGCGAAGCGAGCCATGTCCTCCGCGCTGGCGTAGAGGCCACCGAACGCCTCGGCCGCGCCCATCCGCCACTCGGTCAGCGACGGCTCGAAGCGGGCGCCGGCCGCGGTTCGCACGGAGAGGTTGCCCGTGGCCAGCCGATCGGCCGGCAGCTCGGCGCGCTCCCACCCCGCGCCGGTCATGCCGAGCGGCGCCAGGAGGCGGTCGTGCATCCAGGTGCGATACGGCTCGCCGCTCGCGCGCCGCACGATCGGGCCGGCCAGCGCCATCCCCAGGTTCGAGTACGACGTGCGCGTCCCGGGGGCGGAGACGGGCTTCACCCACGCCAGCTTCGCCAGCAGCGCCGCCTCGGTGGTGCCGCCGGCGGGCACGTCCCTCGGCAGACCGGAGGTGTGCGTGACCAGGTGACGGAGCGTCATGGCCGGCAGACCGCGCGCCTCGGGGAGCCAGCGCGCGACCGGGTCGTCGAGCGACAGGGTGCCCGCGTCGCGCAGCGCGAGCAGCGCGACGCCCGAGAACACCTTCGTCACCGACGCGAGGCGGAAGATGGTGTCCGGCTGCACCGGAGCGCGCCCGCGCAGATCGCGCACGCCGTATCCCCGGACGATGGGCGGCGCGTCCCGGGGGACGATCGCCATCGCGACGCCGGGGTGCCCCAGCCTCCGGGCCTCGCGGTCCATGGCGGCCTCGATGGGACCGTCGGCCCGAGCCGGGCGGGCAAGGAGCGCGCCCGTGACGCCGGCGGTGGCCGCGGCGAGGAGCGAGCGTCGCGAGAGGCTCACCGCTCAGCCCCCGTCCGCGAGGAGCCGGTTCACGCGCTCCTGGAGCGTCTCCGCCGTGGGCGGCGGCTCCGCGTCGGGCGCGGTGATCGGCAGCGCCGGGAGCGTCGAGCGGAAGAGCAGCCACTCGCCCGAAGCGCCGACGAGCTCCCCTTCGGGCGACAGAGCCCGCACGACGCGGGGCGCGAGGGCACCATCGTGGATCTGCACCAGCAGCCAGCGCAGCCGCCGCAGATCGTGCGCGGGCCGCAGCGCCCCCGGCTGCGCGGCCAGACGGAGCGCCGTCGAGTCCCAGCGGGCCTCGGGGCGGACGACCACGGGCGCGATCGGGTACTCGGAGAAGGAGAGCAGCAGCCGGCCGCCGCGCTCGGCGAGCACCCGGTTTCCGAAGGACATGGGGTTGAAGAGCAGCGAGCGGTCGCTCTTTCCGAAGTGCAGCACCGCGACGGCGCTCCCCTCGTCGACGCGCGCGATCAGCGGCTCGACCGCAGCGGAGTGGCGCCGGGCGGCCGCGAGCTGGGGCAGGGCCGCCAGGACCGGGACGACCGCCAGCGCGACGGCGGGGGCGTAGACGAGCGGGCCCCGCGCGCCGCGTGGGGGGGCCAGCGAGAGGACGGCCAGCGCGAAGGCCGGCGCGAGGAAGCGGACGTAGAGGAAGGCGCCGAAGTTCACGGAGTACGGCGCCGCCAGGTACGCGGCGAAGAGCGCGCCGGCCACCACGGCGAAGCGATGGCGCGCCAGGGCGGCGCGGACCCCGCCGCCCGCGGGCTCGCGCGCTTGGTCCCCCTCGGGGAGCCGCCACAAGGCCGCCGCGACGAAGACGAGCAGCGCGAGCGTCGCCTCCGCCAGGAGGCCGTGCGCGCCCATCACGTTGGCGGCGAGCCCGCGCAGCTTCCCCCCGACGGGGTGCCAGAGGACGCGGCTGGCGAACACGCGCGCGAGCGCGGTGGAGTCGTGCGCCTCCCACCGCGTCTCGGCGAAGGCGAGCCCGACGCCGACCAGCGCAGGCACGAGGCGCAGCGGTGTCCGCCGTTCGATGGGGCGGACCAGGGCGAAGACCGTCGTGGCCAGCGCGGCGCAGAGCATGCTGGTCGCGTGCGCCAGGCCGAGGAGCGGCATCGCCAGCGAGGCGAGGACGACGTCCCGCGCCCCGGCCTCCTCTCGTGTCGCTCGATCGAGCAGCGGCAGGACCCCCAGCCACAGGGCCAGGCCCATCATCTGCGGGGCATACCCCCAGTAGAACGCCCAGCCGAGGACCGCCGGAGCGACGGCGAGCGCTGCCCAGCGCGTGCGCCCGAGGTGGTCGGCGAGACGGGCGGCGAAGACGATGGTGACCGCCATCGTGGCCCAGAGGACGAGCTTGCAGGCGAGGGCGGTGCCCGCGACCAGCGCCAGCGGACAGGCGACGGCATAGAAGAGCTGGTTTGCATGACCGAGCGACAGCTCGTAGAGGCCTGCCGGCGCGAAGGCGGCGTCCCCCCGGCGAACGAGGAGCGCGACCATCCCCTCGTGAAGCGCGAGGTCCGACGACGGGGGCCACGGCAGGACGAGCGCCGGCAGGCCGAGGAGCGCGCCGGCGAGGCCGGCCAGGCCGTCCAGGCGCGCGGCGTGCCGCGGCTGAACCCGGTTCATCTCCGCGCGGACGGCCACTGAGAGACGCACCTACCGCCCAAGGCAGCGGCCGCGCAAGCGTTTGCTCGACGTCACCCGGCCCACAGGGGCATACTGAAAGCTGAGCCCTCATGTCCGAGACGGGGAAGACCAAGCGCGCGGCCAGGACGGGTCGTCCGTCCTCGCGCCCGCCCCGCGACCCCCGGATGGACGGCCCCTCCACGCGCGACACCGACCCGCCCCACCGCCGGGCCTCCCGCCCCCAGCTCGACGCGCTCCCTGCGCGCATCGCCAGCCTCGAGATGGAGCTTGCGCGGGCGAAGGAAGAGCGCGCCGCGGAGGCCGACGACCTCGGCGCGATGCTGGCGAGGCTGGCGGACGTCGAGCGCGGGAAGAGCGAGGCCGAGCGTCAGCTCCAGGAGCAGCAGGCGCGCGTCGAGGAGCTGCTCGCCGAGGTGGCCCGGGGACAGGAGCGGGGGGCGGAGCTCGAGCGGCTCGAGGCCGAGGCGCGATCGAGCGCGGACGCGCTGGGCTCGCGCATGATCGAGGGGCGCGCCCGCATCATGGAGCTGGAGGCGCACGCGGCGGAGGCGCGGCGCGATGCGGAGGCGGCGCGCGAGGAGCTGCGGCGGTCGGCCGAGGCGACCGACATGGCGACCACGCGCGCCGGCCTGGCGGAGAAGTCGGCCGCCGACGGCGCCGCCGCGCTGGCGCAGGCTCACGCCGACCTGCAGGCGGACCACGCTCGCGTGGTCGACCTGGAGGCGAAGCTCGCCCGCGTGAAGCGCGAGCACGGCGAGGCGCTGGAGGCCGAGCGCCTCGAGCGGGCCAGGGAGTTCGACGCCACGGCGAAGAGGCACGCCGAGGAGGTCTGGGCGCTGCAGCAGAAGCACGACGAGGCGGCCGCGGCGCTCCACGAGCAGCACGCGGAGAAGGTGGATGCGCTCCGCCGGGAGCAGGCGAGCGCGACGCAGGCGCTCGAGGAGAGGCACGCGGGAGCGGCGAGGGAGCTCGAGGCCAGGCACGCCGGCGCGACCAGGGAGCTCGAGGCAAGGTACGCGGAGGAAGCGCGGCGCGCCGAGACGAAGCACGCCGGCGAGCTGTCCTCCCTGCGCACCGAGCATGCGGCGGTGAAGCGCGAGCTCGCCCGCGCCCTCGAGGACGAGCGATCGGCGGCGGCCAAGGCTCGCCAGCAGCTCAGCGCGACCGAGATCAGCCTGACCCGGGCGCGCGAGGCGGCGGGGAAGGTCCGCGAGGTGCTCGACGAGATGGCGCGCCGCGAGGAGATGGCCGCGTCTCTCCGCGCCCGGTCCCTCGAGCAGGCCGCGGCGGCGCTCGCCGCGGGAGAGACCACCGCGCCGGCCTCGGAGCCCGTGGCGACGCCCGCGCCGACGAAGCTGTCGGCGAAGCGACCGCGCATCCCGCCTCCGCTGTCGCAGCCCAGCGTCGAGGTGGCGTCGCTCGACGACCTCGAGATCGATCTGGCCGAGTCGGGCGACTGAGCCCGCGCGGCCTCAGGCGAAGGCGAAGGGCTCGCGATCCTCGGTGCTCCGGGTGACGGCGACGCCCGGCAGCAGCGCGCCCAGCCTGCGCTCGAGGGGGACCAGGGCGGCGCGCTCGCTCGTGGAGTGCCGGGTGCAGACGACGGCCAGGCCGGCGTCGACCGCGGCCAGGGCGTCGTGGTGTCGCAGCTCGCCGGTGAGCAGCAGCCCCGCGCCCGCCGCCACGGCGTCTCGCACGAGGTCGCCCGCGCTCCCGGCGCAGACCGCGGCGCGCGTCACCTCGCGATCCAGGGGCCCTGCCACCAGCACCTGCTCGGCGCCGAGCGCGGCCTTGGCGCGCTCGGCCAGCGCGCGCACGCTGGCGCGGTCGACCGTGCCCACCCGCCCGAAGCCGAGGCCTGCCGGCGCGCCCGCGAGACGCACCAGATCGAACGCCGGCTCCTCGTAGGGGTGAGCGCCGCGCAGCGCCCGCACCACCGCCTCGACGCACGCCACGGGAACCACGGTCTCCAGGCGGAGCTCCGCGGCCTCCTCGAGCTTCCCGGCCTCCCCGACCACCGGATGCGTCCCCTCTCCGCCGAGGAACGTCCCCGTCCCCGCCGCGCGGAAGCTGCAGCGCGAGTACTCGCCGATGCGGCCGGCGCCGGCGTCGAAGAGGGCGCGGCTGACGGCCTCCACGTGCTCGGCGGGGACGAACGTCACCAGCTTGAGCTCCGCGTCGGGCGGCTCGACCGCGCGCAGCGGCGCCCGCCCGCTCATCCCCAGCGCGTCGGCCAGGACGTCGTTGGTCCCGCCCGCGGCCACGTCGAGCGCCGTGTGCGGGCTGTACACGGCCACGCCGGCGCGCGCCGCGTCGTAGGCGACGGAGCCCGCCACGAACCGCTTCTGCGCCTCGAAGAGCGGGGGGTGGTAGGCCACGACGGCGTCCGCGCCGTCGCGCCGGGCCTCGGCGAGCACGGCGCGGGTGCAGTCGATGGTGAGCAGCACCCGCCCCAGGGCGCGCTCCGGGTCGCCCACCAGGAGGCCGACGTTGTCCCACGGCGCCGCGAAGCGCGTGGGGGCGATGGCCTCCATCGCGAGCACCAGGTCCGCCACCTTCATGGCGGACCAAGTTAGCGCACGATCACTCGGCGGGGTCGGGCTTCGCCTGGACGGGCGCCGACTCGGCCTTGATGCTGGTGTCGATGCGCATCCCGTAGAAGCTGCGCCACACGAAGTACACCATGATGGCGAAGCACACCGCGGCCACCACC
>DATBQU010000171.1:0-2435 GCA_036560665.1 Polyangiaceae bacterium | reverse complement strand
GCCAAGAGCCTCGGCGCGACCCTGCGCGCGACGTACACCTTCGCCCCGCGGCTGACGCTGCAGACCTACGCGCAGCTCTTCCTCGCGTCGGGGCACTACACCGGCTTCCTGTCGTACGTCTCGGACCCCAACGCGCCGCGGCCGATCATCCACCTGGGCGATCTGCGCCCGGTGACGCCGCCGGGCGGAAACCCGGACTTCGAGCAGGCGGCCCTCAACGTCAACGTGGTGCTGCGCTGGGAGTGGCGGCTCGGCTCGCTCCTCTACCTCGTGTACCAGCGCTCGCAGGTGCCCAGCGTGTCCCTCGACCCCGGCCAGATCGGCACGCTCGACCTCGGCTCCATCCGTCACGCGCCGGCGGCCGACCTCTTCATCGTCAAGCTGTCGTACTGGTGGGGCTGAGGCCCTGCGGCACACCCGCTAGGGCCGCGGGGGCGGGGCCGGCGGCAGCGGCTTGGTCGTCATCTCCAGGGGCACGAAGGCCGACACCAGGGGCCCCGGATTCGGCGGCAGCTTCATCCCCTTGAGAGCCTGGACGATGCACGTCACGACCTCGTGGTCCTGGATGGTCGCGTCCGCGGGGCCCGCCTCCGCCACCTTGCCCTCGGTGGTGATCCCCATCTTGATGGCGACGCGCGCCTCGAGGTCCGGGGCCTTCGCCAGCCCCTTCTCGTAGCAATCGTTCATGGCGGGGGTCACGTCGGCGATGGCCTTGGCCAGGTCTTCCGGCTTCACCGGGCCCACGATCTGCGGCTCGGCGTAGACGCGCACGCGCGGGGGCCCCTTGGGCGGCGGCTCGGCCTGCGGGCTGTCGAGGACCCTGGCGGTGTCGCACGAGAAGATGTCGACCTTGGTCGCGGCGTCGCGCAGCAGCTTGGCCCGCTCGGCGGCGGGGGCCTGGCGCAGCGCGCCCGCCAGCTCCTTGGTGCGGGGGCTCTTGGCCTCCGTGTCCACCCAGCCCTGGAGCCTGGCCAGCCGATCGGCGTCGTCGAGCTCGGCCAGCTTGGGAAAGAGGATGCTCGAGCACAGGTGCTGCACGTCGGCGCGGTACTCGCCCGAGGCGGCGAGCGCCTGGTACGCCGGGACCATCGGGCAGGCGCCGACCTTCAGGGAGTCGGCCTCGCCCTGGAGGCGCTTGGCGCGATCGGCCAGCTTGGCGTCGCTCAGCGTCGAGAAGAGCTCGTTGCCCTCCGGCGTCGCCAGGCGCCCCCGCACCCACTGGGTCACCTTGGACATGTCCTTGTCGATGGTGAAGCCGGAGCCCTTCTCGGCGTTGCAGATGGTCTCCACGTCGGACTTGTAGGACGAGCCGAGGAGCTTCCAGGCCACCAGGCCGCCCAGGACGACCACGCCGACGACACCCCAGGTGCGCCATCCCGTGAGCAGGCCGTCGTCGACGGGCTGCGCCTTCCTGGTCTCCTTGTTCGGCTCCTTCTTCGGCTCTTTCTTCGGAGTGGCGGTGGCTTCGGCCATGGGAAGGCTGGGAGATAGCACGAAAAGTTGGCCTCCATGACGCGCCGGTGCGATCCGTCGGCGGATGACGCTGGCTCAGGGACCCCGCTGCTGCGTGTGCGGCCAGACCGACGCGCGGGCTCTGGTCGAGGTGAGCCTGCGCGGCGGCGCGAAGGCGACGCTGTGCGGGTCGCACGCGGTCATGCACCGCCGCTCGACGGCCCAGGCGACGTCGGCGACCGAGCTGCGTGCGCTGCTGCGCGACCGCCGCGGACGGCGCGATCGACGCGAGGAAGGCGACGAGCTCGGAGCCGCCCTGACCGCCGCGTTCAGCGGCAACCGGCGGGGGCCGGACCGCCGCGTCGGCTGACCATCGAGCGATACGCGTCGCCTGCGGTCGCCGTTGCGGTATATGGAGCACCCATGGCGCTGCACCTGGTGACGGGCGGAGCGGGATTCATCGGCTCGTCGATCGCCGAGACGCTCCTGGCCCGCGGCGAGACGGTGCGCATCCTCGACGACTTCTCGAGCGGGCGGCGCGAGAACCTGGAGAGCCTCGGCGGCCGCGTCGAGGTGATCGAGGGGACCATCGTGGACCCGGCCACCGTCGCGCGGGCGATGCAGGGCGTCGAGATCGTCTTCCACGAGGCCGCCATCCCCAGCGTGGTGCGCTCGGTCGAGAACCCGCAGGCGGCGATGCTGGCCGGCGTGCAAGGCACGACGGTGGTGCTCGACGTCGCGCGCTCGTCGGGCGTGCGGCGCGTGGTGTTCGCCGCCAGCTCGGCCGCCTACGGCGACACACCCACCTTGCCCAAGGTGGAGACGATGGCGGCGCAGCCTCGCTCGCCCTACGCGGCGAGCAAGCTGACGGGCGAGCACCTCATGCGCATCTTCGCGCAGCTCTACGGGCTGGAGACGGTGAGCCTGCGCTACTTCAACATCTTCGGTCCGCGACAGGATCCGAAGAGCGAGTACGCGGCCGT
>DATBQU010000170.1:0-8169 GCA_036560665.1 Polyangiaceae bacterium | reverse complement strand
CGATCGTGCCGCCAGCGATACGCGAGCACGACTCGAGCAGAGGGCGGGCGGCGCGGATCGAGGATTCGTGTCGATTCCGATCCGTCGAGCCTCGGTCCCCCCGCGCCCGCGTCACACGACCGGTCGTGCGTTTGCGCGTTGTCGGCATTGCGGATCTGAAGCGCGACCTTCTCGGGCCGGATCACGCCTCGGCAGAGAGCGGGTAGCATCGGCGGCATGACGCTCCGCCCCCTCGCGCTGTCTTCCCTGGCGCTCCTGGCGCTGCCCCTCGCCGGGTGCCCGCGCCCGCAGAAGGACGCCGCGCCGGATGCGCAGGCGGCGCCCGTGGCCTCCGCCTCGGCCTCGAGCGCGCCCGGCTCGCCGTGCACGATGCAGGCGCCCATCGTGGTCGATCGCGGCGCTCGCCTCGAGACGGGCCTGACCGCCGTGCCCATGGGCGACGCCGTCGCCATCGGGTACGCGACCGGCGACGGCCCCAGGGTGACGATGGTCGACGGCTCGGGCGTCCACGCCGCGAACACCGACTGGTCGCACGTGCGCGACGTCGAGGCGCGGCCCGGGACCGGGATCGTGCGGCACCTGCTGCGCGTCACGCCGCTCGGCGTGCGCGGCGGCAAGATGCGGGTGGGGATCGACCTGCGCGACGTCCAGGGGACCGGGGCGGCAGCGAAGACGTCGCACCTGCGCTGCGGCGCGGGCGACGACTCGCCCATCGTGATCGACGACGACTACCTCAACTTCCAGGATCCCTCCGAGGACGACGTGGCGAGCTACCCGGTGAAGGACACCGCCGTCGACTACCAGGAGTGCCGCACCTTCGGCGATGCCGACGAGGTGTGGGCGGTGGCGACGCGGGTACGGCGCGCGTCCAAGGACAACCACGACCTCCTCTACGAGTGGATGGTCGACCAGGCGCGCGGGCAGGCCACGGTGCACGATCCGGTCATCGACCACCGCGAGGTCAAGCCGGCCGCGGGCAAGTACCCCAAGGTGGAGCACTTCTTCGCGCCGGTGGGCGTGCGCGTGTCGGGGGCGGGCGTCGTCCTCGTGGCGCGCGACCAGGGCAGCCTGGTGGTGGCGCGGCGCACCAGCCTCCTCGAGCGGGCCAGCGCGCCCACCACGATGTGGCTGGGGGCGGCCGCGGGGATGCCGGCCCTGGCGGAGCGCGGCGGCACGGTGCTGCTGGCCACCACCGAGTGGCAGAAGAGCGATCTCTACGCCAGCTCGTTCCCGGCGACAGGCGCACCGCGCAAGCCCGAGAAGGTGGCGCTGGGCGACACCGGGGGCGATCCGCGCGACTCGGCGAGCCTCGACGCGGCGAGCGACGGCAGCATCCTGGTCGCCTTCGTCGACGGCAAGGCGCCGGCGCGTCGCCTGCGGATGGTGGTGCTGGGGGGCGACCTCAAGCCGAAGATCGCGCAGCCGATCGACGTGACCCCGCCGGACGTCAACGTCGGCGAGGCGCGGATCGTCTCGCTGGGCGGGGGCAAGGCCATGCTCGCCTACATCGACGCGACCGGCGCGCTCTCCAGCGTGACGGCGAGCTGCAAGTACTAGAGAGGGACCGCTACTGCACGGGGACGACCACGCCGCCCGCGGGCGTGGAGGCGCTGACGAAGGCGACCAGCGCGTCGTACCACTTGCCGACGTCGCTCCCCGGGTCGTCCGTGCCGCCGACGCAGTCGAGGTGCGTGAGCTGCGGCTGCGCGATCGTCTGGAACTTGCTCGGGTCGGTCTTCACCGTGGCCCTGAGCTTGTCGAAGGCGCTGGTCGTCCCCACCAGGGCGCACGCCGCGGCGAGGACGGGCACGCCGATGTCGCGGCCGTGCGTGGCGGCCAGGCCGTACGCGCTCACCGGCCAGTCGCTGCCCTGCATCACCAGCGTCGAGGCGACCGGCGGATCGAGCACCAGGCGCTGGGTGAAGTACCACTCGCCGAAGTTGAGCTGCGGGCCCTCGTACCAGGCGCGCGCGAAGTCGTCGATCGACGTGTTCCCGCGCGGCGTCGACTGGTCGTAGTCGGTCCACCCGTAGGTCGCGCCGGGATCGCTCGGCGCCTGGATGGTGCTCCCCAGCGCGCTCTTCACCGGCGCGACCGGTCCGCCCGACGGCTCGCCGCAGGCGACGGCGGCGAAGGAGAGCGCCGCCGAGTCGCGGTTGAAGGCGAACCCGAAGGCGGCGCGGTCGGTCATCGCCGGCAGGTGCGGGGTCGCCAGGAGCACCGACAGCAGCTGATCGCGGTCGGTGTCGGCCTCGACGTCGCCGCCGGTCCAGTGCGCGCGCATGGCGAGGTACTCCGCGCCCGAGTACACCTTGATGCCCAGCAGCGGCAACGTGTAGAGCGTGTTGCCGGCGCGGATGTCGCTCACCAGCCCGAGGGACTGACCGATGCCGCCGGGGCCCGGGGCGCCGCCGGTCTCGTAGGTCTTCTGATCGACGGGCAGCTGCGCCTCGCCCTCGTGACCGGCCACGCCGTCGACCAGGACCAGCCCCGCCAGATCGCCGTAGCCCGGCGCGCCGGCGAAGTCCCACGCGGCGTACTCCTCGACCAGCGACGCGCCCAGCGAGTGGCCCACCAGGACGACGCGCGACGCGCGGTCGGCGGCGGGGACGAGGGCGATCGCGTTGCGCAGATCGCCGAGCGTCGTCGCCAGGCCCCACTCGCTCGCCCAGGGTAGCTGCGCGCCGGTGGTGAAACCGGCGAAGGTCTTGCCCTCCACGGTCGCCCCGCCGAAGTAGTACTGATGCGCGAGCTCCGGGTCCTGGCGCACCTCGGCGACGTCCTCGCCCCACGTGTCCTCCAGCAGGTTGGCGCGGCGGTCGACGGCCCAGGCCTCGTAGGCGTCCTGGTCGGTGCTGCGGCGCACGACGGCCTTGGCGAGCCCGTCGACGCTGCCGGCGCCGCCGAGGAAGCCGGGCATGACCACCACGATGGCGCGCGCGGAGCGCGGCGGATCGGCGTCGACGCGGTAGCGGGTGAGCCGCAGCACGTTCTGCTCCGGCGGCGTCGCCGCGCCGCCGACGGGATTGGGCGGCGGCGTCACGCCCGGCACCATCACGAGCTCGCGGCGGATCTTCACCGGCCCGCGGTCGTCGACGACGGTGCTCGCCGGAGGCGGGACGTACGGCGCGGGCCCGCTCGACTTCGAGCTGCACGCCACGGCGACGGCGACGGTGCCGGCGAGGAGGACGGATCGGCGCATCACGACGGTGCGAGTCTACCGGTATCCCTCGGCTTGCAGGGCGAACATTCGCGCGTACTTGCCGCCCCGGGCGACGAGCTCGTCGTGCGTGCCCTCCTCCACGATGCCGCCGCTCTCGAGCACCACGATGTCGTGCGCCATGCGCACGGTGGGGAAGCGGTGCGAGATGACGATCGTCGTCCGCCCCTGCGCCAGCTCGCGGAAGCGCTGGAAGACGGCGTGCTCGGCCTCGGCGTCGAGCGCCGCGGTGGGCTCGTCGAGCACGAGGATGTCGGCGTCCTCGCGCATGAAGGCGCGGGCCAGGGCGATCTTCTGCCACTGCCCGCCCGACAGCTCGTTGCCGTCCTGGAACCACCGTCCGAGCGGCGCGTCGAGCCCGCCCTTCAGGGCCGAGACCACCTCGCCCGCGCCGCCTTGCTCCACGGCGCGCTCGATGCGCGGCTGGTCCTCGAGGTGCTCCACGCTGCCCAGGCCCACGTTCTCGCGCACCTTGAGCTGGTACTGGTTGAAGTCCTGGAAGAGGACGCCGAAGCGCCTCCGCAGCGCCGCCGGGTCCCACTCCTCGAGATCGCGCCCGTCGAGCAGGATGCGCCCCTCGGTGGGCTGGTAGAGGCGCGTCAGCAGCTTCACCAGCGTGGTCTTGCCGGCGCCGTTCTCGCCGACCAGGGCCAGGCTCTCGCCGTGCGGGATGGTCAGGTTGATGTGGCGCAGCGCGAAGGCGTCCTTGCCCGGGTACCTGAACCCCACGTCCTCCAGCACGATGCCGCCGGCCTTCCCGGGGCCGCCGGGGGCGGGCAGGACGCCGACCTCGCCGTTCGCGCCTGCGCCGGCAGACTCCGGCGAGGCGATGCGCAGGTACTCCCAGAGGTTCGACATGTAGAGGTTGTGCTCGTACATGTTCCCGATCGCTCCGAGCGCCGACTGGAACGCCTGCTGCCCCTGCCGGAAGGCGAGCACGTACATGGTCATGTTGCCGAGCGTCAGCTGGCCCGCCGCAGCCATCAGGGCCATCGCCGCGTATGCGCCGTAGAACGTCCCCGTCCCCACCAGCGACAGGAGCTGCGTCCACTTGGCGCGCTTGACGTAGAGCTGCTTGTCCTGCTCGTAGAACTCCTCCGACAGCTTGCGGTAGCGGTCGAGCAGCATCGGGCCCAGGCCGAAGAGCTTCACCTCCTTGGCGTGCTCGTCGTTGGCCAGCACGTACTCGAGGTACAGCAGCCGCCGCGACTCGGGCGAGCGCCAGTTGCGGATCTTGAAGGCCAGCTTCGAGTAGCGCATCTCGGCGATGGTCGCGGGGACGGTGGCGATGCAGAGGGCGGCCACCGCCCAGCCGCTGAAGCGGACGAGCAGCGCCCCGTAGCCCACCAGCGTGATGATGCTCTGCACCAGGCCGAAGCTCTCGGTGATGAGGGCGATGGGGCGCGACGAGGCCTCGCGGCGCGCGCGGGTCAGCTTGTCGTAGAACTCGGAGTCCTCGAAGAAGCGGAGGTCGAGCCCCAGCGCCTTCTCGAGGATGGTGACGTTGATGTCGACGCCCAGGCGCGCGCCCAGGATGCTTCGCACCAGCCCCAGGCCGCGCTGCACGACGGCCAGCGCCACGATGAGGCCCAGCTCGACCAGCACCCAGCGCAGCGTGTCGTCGCGGGAGTGCGCCACCACGGCGTCGACGATGCGCTTGCCGGTGTAGGCGATCCCCAGCGGGACCAGGCCGCCGACCAGGGTGAGGACGCCCAGCGCCACCGTCTGCGGGCGCGACGAGCGCCACACCAGCGCCAGCGTCATCCGGGTGTGGGCGAAGCTCTCGCGCACCTGCGCCATCAGGCTGCGCCTGGGCTGCTTCTTCTCGGGCGGGGGGACCAACGGCGAGAAGCTAACGCATGCCGCGCCATCGTGCCGGAAGGAGGGAGTGCGTCCGCCCTCCCGTATGACGGGACATGGCTCTCCGCCGTCTGACCGCCTGCGCCGCGCTGCCTGTCCTCCTTGCTGCCACCGGGTGCGCTTCGCGCGTCGAGGGCCCCGCGCCCGATCTGCGCCTGCGCCGGGTGGTGCTCTACCAGAACGGTCTCGGGTACTTCGAGCGCACGGGCGCGCTGCCGGGGGGGCGGCTGCGGATGCGCTTCCGCGACCGCGAGCTCAACGACGTCCTCGAGAGCATCGTCGTCGTCGAAGAAGGGCTCGATCCGGCCCGCGACAAGCCGTCCACGGTGAGCGTGCGGCTGGCCGACGAGCACCCCAAGGGGGACGACGACGCGGTCTCGTCGGTCGACCTCCAGCTGTCGCGCGCCGCCCCCCGGGGGGTGTCCATCGCGTACGAGGTGCCGACCGCCGCGTGGAAGGCCACCTACAGGGTGCTGCTCCCGGACGCGAGCGCGGCCGCGCCCGAGAAGCGCGCGCTGGTGCAGGCCTGGGCGCTGGTCGACAACGTCTCGGACGAGGACTGGGACGGCGTGAGGCTGAGCCTGGCCACGGGGGCGCCGCTGTCGTTCGCCACCGATCTGCGCACCCCGAGCTTCATCGAGCGGCCGAGCGTGAGCACCGCGCCGCCTTCCACCGTCACCGGGGCGGTCCGCTCGGAGCACGCGCAGGGGCACGAGAGCATCAACGGGGACCGGGACGGCGACGGCATCGTGGACTCGAAGGACGCCTGCCCCAACGAGCCGGGCGCCCCGAGCGGCCAGGCCGATCACGACGGGTGCCCGCAGTTCGTGCGGGTGGAGGGCAACGAGGTCCGCGTCCTCCAGAGCGTCGTCTTCGCGCGGGACTCGGACGCGCTGCCGGCGGAGGCCACGCCGATCCTCGACGAGATGGCGCGCATGCTCAAGGGCAACCCCCGCATCACCGCGCTGACCATCGAGGGGCACACCAGCGGCGACGAGAAGGACGGCTGGGCCATGGGCGCGCGCCGGGCGGGCGCGGTCCGGGCGGGGCTCGCGGCGCGCGGCGTCACGACGAAGCTGACGGTGCAGTCGTTCGGCTCCACCCGGCCGATCGCCGACGACACCACCGCGGAGGGCCGGCAGAGGAACCGTCGCGTGCAGTTTCACATCGAGGAGGAGCGCGACGGCGAGCGACGCGGCGACGTGCAGGCCGCGGCCGTGCAGCGCTCGGGGGGCGCGGGCGCGGCGCCGACCGAGATGGCCGGTGCGGTGCGGTACGACGTCAGCGATCCGGTGACCATCCCGCGCCACTCGTCGAGCCTGGTGACCATCGTCAACCGCTTCGTCCCCGGCGAGGAGGTGCTCCTGTTCCGGCCCGACGCCGCCGTGCCCGACAGCGCGCGGCACCCCTTTCGCGCCGCGCGCCTCGAGAACCCGGGTGACATGGCGCTTCAGCCGGGGACGGTCGCCATCTTCGCCGGCGGCAGCTTCGTGGGCGAGGGGCTCCTGGCCCGGCTCGATCCGGGGGACACCACGCTCATCCCCTACGCGCTCGACGGCGCGACCGACGTGCGGGTGACGACGGAGGAGTCGGAGAAGCCGCTGCGCATCGTGGCCATGGCGCGCGGGGTGCTCACCGTGGAGGATGCCGACACGCTGACGACGCGCTACGAGATCAGCGCGGGCAAGCAGGCGTCGGCGCGGATCGTCCTGCGCCACGGGCGGCACGAGGGGTACGAGGCGAAGAACCTGCCGCCGAGGACGGAGTCGAGCCCCGACGCGTACCTGCTGCCGCTGCCGCTGCGGGGGGGCGAGCACAGCGTCCTGTCGCTCGACGAGCTCCGGCAGAAGCAGCGCGACATCTCGGTGACGGACACGGCGGCGGCCACGCTCACGCTCTACCTCCAGGGGTCGAGCCTGCCGCCGGACCTCGAGAAGCGCGTGCGCGAGGTCATCGCGCTGCGCTCGGAGATCGGCGCGCTCGACGACGAGGTGGCGGCGCTGCGCGGCCGCGTGAGCGACGTGGGGGCGCGGGCGGGCGAGCTGCGCGAGAGCCTGCGCGCCGTGGAGCGCACGCCCAAGGCGGCCGGCCTCCAGCGCCAGCTCGTGGCGCAGCTCGCCGACGCCACCAAGCAGATCGACGACGTCTCCGCGCAGCTCGCGGCCAAGACCGGCGCCGAGTCGCTGGCCAAGACGCGCCTGTCCGAGAGCCTGCGCGACCTGCGCCTCGGCGAGCCCGGCAAGAAGTAGCGCGCCCTCACCAGTCGCCCGGCCGTCGCGCTTTCTCGTACGATGGGCCCCATGCGACTCGCCCTGCTGGCCCTGCCCGCCCTGGTCGTCGTCCCGCTGTTCGCCTCCTGCGCCACCTCGCCCGCCATGCGCAGCCCGCTGCGCGAGGAGCTGGCGTCGGCCGATCGCAACCAGATCGAGCAGGCGACGCGGACGTGCTTCGACAAGCAAGGCTGGAAGGTCGACCCGCTCCCGGCCCTCACCGAGGGCGCCTGGCGCATCAGCGCCTTCAAGGACAAGGCGCAGGCGGACATCTACATTTACCCGGCGGAGACCAAGCCGCGCATCACCGGCGGCCCCGACGAGGGCGTCGACAAGTTCTGGTCGTGCCTGCGCCACCAGCTCGGCGACATGGACAAGGAAGCGCCGTCGGCGGCGCCGGCGGAGTCGTCGTCGGCCTCGGCGCCGTGAAGGGGAGGCGAGCCTCGAGCCCGCTTCCGGCGTTACTGCCAGCTCAGCGTCGCCATCTTCAGAGGAAGCGGAGCCCTCGCGGCCGGGTCGATCCCTGCCCACTCGAACCAGACGACCACGAAGCCGCCAGGCATCGCGGCCACGGCGACAGTGACCGGAAGATTGCCGAGCGTGATGGGCACGGGAGCGTCGCTCAGCGCCTCGACGAGCAGCGCATCGTTCGCCTGACCAGGACTGGTGTTGGCCAGACCCACCAGGCGGCCGCACCCGTCCACGGCCTGTGTCTGTGAGTACTTCGACAGAGGCCAGGCCCTGGAGAACGCCTGCCCGGGCGCGCCTGCGTAGAGCCCGTCGGTGAAGGTGGAGCCAGGCTGGGCGAGCGCCATCGCC
>DATBQU010000169.1:0-9232 GCA_036560665.1 Polyangiaceae bacterium | reverse complement strand
CTCGGGCAGACGCTCACGGCCACGGGCAACCTTTCCACGCCGGTGGCGGAGGACTGGGTCGCCGTGACGTTCGGCGGGGACCACAACAACAAGACGTATCACCCGAGCGTCGCCGTCACGGGCGGCTCGGCAGGCGAGTTCGTGTTCGACATCGTCGCCTCGTGCGGCGGCGCGCAGCTCGCCTGCGGCGACGGCGGCAACTGCACCGGCAAGACGACGTGGGAAGTGATGTACGGGGCGCAGGCGACGGGGAAGTACGGGGATCCGGGGTGGCAGGGGATTCCGGCGGTGGGGACGGTGTACGTGCGCGTGTATCGGGGGACGGGACCGGTGACGTGCGACCAGTTCACGCTGACGATGGGAGACTAGGGTCGCGGTCGCGGTCGCGGTCACCGCCGGCGATGCCGACGCGGGTGCGCTCGGCGCGGTGCTCGAGCACGCCGATCACTTCGTCGCGATGATGACCGCGCTCATCCGGTGACGGCCATGCCGCGAGCTCGCCGTCTACGTGGGCGTCCGCTCGGGAGCCGCCGTCGTGATCGGCTCGATCACGATGCCGGTCACGTCGCCCTTGATGGCGAGCTTCTGCTTGCGGCTCGTCGTCCCGCGGGCCTTGCGCGTCGCCCTCAGCTTCGCGGCGGCGACGGCCTGCTGCTCGGCGGTCCGTGGCGCCGGGACCTTCGGCGGCGTCAGACGGAAGTCGGCGAGCGTCTGCGTCGAGTCGAAGAACACGGCGAGGACGAAGCGCTTGTAGGCCTTCATCAGCGGGCCGACGTCCGCATGCACGGCCAGGAGCGCCGTCAGGGCATCTGCGGCGGCCGCCTGCGCCGCGTTCAGCGAGTTGATGGCGTCGGCCAGCCTCTGGAAACGCTGGACGAGCGACGCCGTCGTGTACTTCGTGCTCCCGAGGGTGACCTTGTCGTCGGGGAAATGCGTCTGGGTGCCGGCGATGAGCCCCTCGACGGACGACAGCGCGAGGGCCTTGGACGGCTTGAGTCGGTGGGTGGGCATGATCGGGCTCCTTCTATGGATGCAGTCTGACGACCACCCCCCGATTCCGCGCTGCCCACGCCGAAATCGACCTGGGCGCGTCGTTTTCTCCACCGGGGCGGCCGAGCACGCTCGGGGGTGGGCGGCGAGGCGGACGGGATCGCGTGTGATCTCCGCGTGTTCATGGGCAACCTCGGCCTGCTCACGCGTGACCAGGGCACGGTCGGACGCGACCAGCGCGCGGTCGGAGGTGACACCGCCGGGATCGCCCGCGACGTCCTCGAGGCCGCTCGCGATCGCGGACCGGATGGCCGTGATCGCCGGGAGGTCGACCTCGATCGTCGAGAGATCGCCGGCGATCGCGGGGAGGACGGCCGCGATCGCCGACCGGCGGCCCGTGATCGTCGCGCGGTGGCTCGTGACTGCGGCCCGGAAGCGCGACGCCTCGTCAGTTGCACACGCCCTTGTGCAAGAACGGCTTGGACGCGTAGCCCGCCGGCATGCCGTCGCAGCCGCTGATGTCGACGCCCGTCCCGTCGCACGCGCACGCGAGGACGATCAGGTTGCATCGCACGGCGAACGTCGTCACGCACGAGCCGGCCGCGAAGCAGCCGGCGGCGGTGGGATACGCGCACGTCTCGCCGGCGCCGCATGCGGCGCTGGTGGTGCAGGGCAGACCCGCGCCGCCCGGCCCAGAGCCCGAGGACGAGCAGGCGGCCGAGACGAGGATCAGCAGGACCGCAGGAGCGCGAAGCACGACAGCGATGGAAGTGTATCGCGGCTCCGGGGGGCCGGGGTCACTTCGCCCCCCACGTCAGCGCCCACGTGCACTTCCCTCCCCCCCGCGCCCGGCACTCGTCGTGCTTCGTGACGAGCTCTTTCATCCCGGTCGCCGCGCCCGCCTCGTGCAGCCACCCGGTCACCGAGCAGCAGAAGACCCAGCTGGGACTGCGGGTGCCGACGAGCTCCGCGACCATGCGGCCGTCGGCGAACTCCTGGACGAGCATCTGGCCCTCGTCGTTGTACTGCTTCCACACGCCGGCGACGCGCCGCATGAGGAACTCGGGGCGCGCCAGGAAGAACGCGAGGCGGAGCGCCATGTGGCGCAGGTTGAGCCTCGCGGCGGCCGCGCCCGCGGCCTCGGCCAGCTTGCCGTCGCCCTCGCCGAGCGCGCCGTCGGCGACGGTGAGGAACTCGACGAGCTCCTCGAGGGGGTGCCAGTTGATGGCGATGGCGCTGGTGCACCGCTCGCGGACGGCGGGGCTGCACGAGGCGAGGACGCGCTCGAGGGCCTCGTCGCCGTGCTTGTCCCGCACCCAGCGGGCCGCGTTGAGGAGCGCCTGCGCCTTTACGTTCACGCGTCTCTCAGCCTAGAGCGTCGCCAGGTAAGCCTCCAGCGCGGCCCGATCGTCGGCCGAGAGCGGCCTGGTGTCTCCCATCTTGGTCTTGTGGTCGCCGAGGAGCGCGGCGAGCGTGGCGTAGCGGCCGTCGTGGAAGTACGGCGCGGTGCCGCCGAGGTAGCGGAGCGAGGGGGTGACGAAGGCGGCGACCTTGTCGACGCCGGTGGCGCTGCCGACCTCGTGGGTCATGTGGTCGGTGAAGCCGCCCGTCGCCACGTGGCACGACGAGCAGTCGGCGACGGCGCTCTGGAACAGATCGCGGCCGTGCATCTCGGCCTCGGTCTGGCGGTGGGTCGTGGACGGAGGACCCTTCATCGCGGTCAGCCATGCGGCGAGGGCGTCGAGCTCGGGCGGCTCGAGCCCCGTGCCGGCGAGGTTCCTGAGGGTCTGGAGCACGTGCGCCTGGAGGGTGGGGTGCTCGCCGAGCCAGCCGAAGGGCGGCAGGTGGTCGGCGCGGCCGGCGAGCATCATCGTCTGGCGCGGCCCCTGCGGCGACGACCAGGTGAGGCCGTCCTCGCGGCCGTCGATGTGGCAGCTGGCGCAGGCGCGGCCGTCGCGCGCGATGCGCGGATCGCCCGCGGTGAAGAAGAGCTTGCGCCCGAGTGCCACGGCCTCGGGCAGCGGCTTCGTCCGCGCCAGCGGGATGCGCGCGGGCTCCGGCGTGGCGCCGTCGTCTCCCCTGGCGGGGCGCGCCAGCGACAGGACGCTGACGACCCCGTCGAAAGCGGACCACACCAGGGCCCGCTCGCGCTCCGGGTCCACGACGATCCCGCTGGCGCCGGCGGGCACGCTCCAGCGGCGCCGCGGCTTGCGGCCGGTGGGATCGTCGCGCGTGGCGTCGAAGGCGCGCACCTCGTCGACGCCGAGGCAGGCCACGAGCAGCTCGGCGTGCGCCGCGTCGATGGCAGCCGCGCGCGGGAGCAGGCACGCGCCCTTGCCGCCGCGGGTGGTGTCTTCCACGACCATCGGCATCCGGCCCGGCGTGGCGAGGACGCGCTTCTTCGGATCGAGGACGTCGACCTCGAACACGTGGGTGCCCGCGGTGGGCACCACCGTCGCGGCGGGGAGCGCCGGGTGCCGCGGTCCCAGCGGGCCGTCCGGTGTGAACGCCTCGAACGGCACGCCGCCGCCGGGCATCGTGGCCGTCGACGTCGGCCCGCCGTAGCCGCTGGTGACGGCGAGCGAGTTGCCCGGATCGACCAGGACGTGCGGCACGAAGAGGCGCTCGCGCTTGCCGTCGAGCCGCACGATGGCGAAGGCGCCACGCGCCACGCGCGACGGGAAGTCGGGGCCCGACGAGTCGTCGCCCCCCATCCACGGGCCCAGGGTGAGGTCGATGCCGGTGGGCTTCGGCGCGTCGGCGCGCAGGTCGACCGCCGTCACCTGCGTGGCGACGGCGTGGGCGACGAACGCCGTGGCCCCGTCGCTCGACGTCGTGACCGCCCGTGGCTCGCGCGGCACGTCGACGCTCAGCGTCCGCTCCAGGCTCGTCGCGCGGAACGCCTCCAGCGTGTGCCCCCACCCGCTGACGACGAGGACGGACGCGTCGTCGGGCGTCGCGGCCAGGCCGACGGGCTCGGTCGCGGTGACCACGCGCGCGGCGGCGACGAGGGGAGCCGCCAGATCCTCGGTCGCGTGGAAAGAAGCCAGCACCGACTCGTCGCGCAGGGCCACCAGCAGCCGCCCGTCGGCCGCCACCAGCAGCTGCGCGGGAGCCGAGCCGGGCTTCGTGCTCGACAGCTCCTTCCCCGAGTCGATGTCGACGACCCGGATGGCGCGCTCGTCCTCGTCCGCCACGATCGCCACGGTGCGGCCCGACCACCGCGCGAGGACGATCGTTCCCCCCGCGCGCCCATCGCCGACCCGCCCCAGCGCGACGGTCGGCCGCGGCGCGCTCGGCGACGCCGACGCGGACGCCGAGGCGACGACCGGAGCCGCCGCATCCTCCGCGACCGGGGGCGCCCTGCGCGAGCAAGCGCCCACCGCGACGACGGCGACCGCTCCCACCAGCCCTCGCCGGATCATGCTCGCGTGAGCATGGCGTCTCACCCCCGGGTTCCTCACCGGCCACATCGAGCGAGCAGACGCAGGACCCACTCGCGCCGTCCGCCCGAGCTGCCCTCGAACGGGGACCCCGCCTCCTGCACCTCCGTCCTCACGCGCGCGATCCCGTCGGCGTCTCCCAGCGCGCAGGCGCACACCGCACGCTGGCGCAGGAGCTCGCGCCCGATGCGGGCGGTCGGCACCCCGGCTTCCAGCGCTCGATCGAGCCACGTCGCCGCGCGTGCGTAGTGGTCGTGCAGCGCCAGGTTCTTGCCGATGAGGTAGCCCGCCAGAGGCTCGTGCGTCTCGGCCGCCCACTCGCCGAGCGACAGCGCGCCCAGCCACGTGTCGAGCGGGTGCCCGGGCTCGCCCACCAGCAGATCGACGATCGCGCGACGCGCCGGCGGGTTGTCGACGCTGAGCGCCTTCACCTCCAGCGTCCGCGCCACGTCCTCGTCGAGCGTCTTGCCGGCCAGCGCCCTGTACGACTCCGCCGCCGCCGCCTCGCGCCCGCGCGTCAGGTCGTCGTCGGCCAGCGCCTCCTGCGCCCGGTCGCGCCACGTGCGCGGCGCCTGCTCGTCGGCGACGATGCCCGCCAGCTGCCCGCGCCCCTGCACCTCGTCACCGTACGAGGTGGCGATGCGCGCGCGGTCGAGGCGCGCGTGCCAGTCGTGCGAATCGCGCGCCAGGACCTCGCCGTACAGGGCCGTGGCCCGCTCGAAGCGGTGCTCCTCGCGGCACTGGTCGGCGCGGCGGTCGAGCGCGTCCACCACGTGCGGGCACTTGCGCGCCCACACGCTCGGGCGCGCGAACTTCGCCTTGGCGTAGGCGCTGGCCTGGTCGGGCATCGCCAGCGCCCGCAGCGCGTCGCGGAACTGCTGATCGAGCGCGCTCCAGCTCTGGCCGGTCAGCGTCTCGATCGACGCGCCGCCATACCAGGCGCGCACCGTCCCCGCGTCCCAGCGCTCGAGCACCCACGACACGAACGCCCCGGCCACGGTGTAGCTCTTGGCGGCGTTCTCGCCGAGGAAGCCGAAGGAGAAGAGGTCCGCGATGCGCGGCAGGATGCCGAGGTCCAGCATCGCCCGCGCCCACTGCGCGTCGGTCAGCTCGTCGTCGTCGGGCGAGGTGGCCACCGCCGTGCCCTCGATGAGCCCGGGGTTGGGCCACCACCCCCCGGCGCCCCCCGCGATGCGGAACGGCCCGCGCGCGAAGCTGCCGGCGACCACGTGCGCGACCTCGTGGCCGAGGATGGGGTGCGGGTAGCCGGCCATCTGCACGTAGATCTCGCGCCGCCACGGCTTGGCGATCGACGTGTCGGCGGCCCCCATCAGGCGGCGCTTCTCGTCGGCGTCGCGGAACACGTAGGCGGTGAGCCGGCCGTCGAGGTGCGCGCCGAGGCGCTCCTCGTCGGCGGCGAGCTCTTGCTCGCAGTCGCGCACCAGCAGCGTCGCCTGGTCGGCCAGGAGCGAGTCGGGGTAGACGACGTCGCAGCGCGGCCCGCTGGCCCGCCCACCGAGCGCGCTGCCGATGGACGCCGCGGTCTGCCAGTGTCCCAGCGCCGGCCCTTCCAGGCACAGCCCGAGGCTGATGAGCAGCGCCGCCCCACCGAGCGACAGGCGGGCGATGGCGGGCGGGTTGCCACGGAGCGGGCGCAGGGCGAGGCGCCCGTCCTTGGTGCGCAGGAGCGCCGAGCCGAAGAGCGCGGCGCCGGTGAGCGTCGCCAGCGACCCGGCGCGGTAGGTCCACAGCTCGGTGCGGACGTCGACGACCGTGTCGTAGAGCGTGCCGCTGAAGTACCCGAAGAACGGGTCGTAGGCGAAGATCATGGGCGAGCCGTAGAAGCGCGCGAGGCTGATGGCGATCCCGCCCAGCGGCCCGGCGAGGGCGAGGAGCACGCACGCCAGCTTGCGCCGCTTTCGCCGCCGGCACGTCTCGGCGACGAGCGCGCCCCACAGCCCGCCCATCATCGCGCCGAAGCCCGCGGTGAGGACGAACAGCGTGGCCCCACCCAGCAGATCGCACATGCCCGCGCGCAGCCCCTGGAGCAGGGCGGTGACGAAGGCGACGCCGGCGAGCAGGGCCCCGGTCGCCACCGCGCGCGCGACGCAGGTCAGCGGCGCGATGTCCGGCCGGCCGGACAGCTCGATGGCCACGGCGATGGCGGTCGCCGTGGGCAGCACGATCCCGCTGGCGACGGACTGCTCGTATCCGGGGCCGCCGAAGAGCGGCAGGAAGCCGACCGCGGCGAGCACGAAGAACACGACGATCGCCGCGTTTCGCTGGGGAGAGGAGAGCCGCCAGGACGCCAAGACGCCCACGACGGTAGCTCAACCCCGCGATCAGATCTGCGCTTCGCTGTCGGGGTCGGGGGCCAGCGGCTGGGGCGGCGGGCTGATGGGGGGCTCGAGGACCAGGGCCAGCACCTGGTCGACGCGCTTGACGAGGTGCACCGTCATCTCGGCGCGGATGTCCTTGGGCAGCTCCTCGAGGTCGCGCTCGTTGCGCGCCGGCACCAGCACCTCGCGGATCCCGGCCCGGTGGGCGGCCAGGAGCTTCTCCTTGATCCCGCCCACGGGCAGGACGCTGCCGCGGAGCGTGATCTCGCCGGTCATGGCCACGTCCTTCTTCACCGGGCAGCGCAGCAGCAGCGAGGCCAGCGCGGTGAACATGGTCACGCCCGCGCTCGGCCCGTCCTTGGGCGTTCCGCCCTTGGGGACGTGCAGGTGCAGGTCCACCTTCTTGAGGAACTCCGGATCGAGCCCGAGCTCCTTGGCGTGGCTGCGCACGAAGGACACCGCCGTGGCGGCGCTCTCGCTCATCACGCTCTTCAGGTTCCCGGTGACGAGGACGTCGCCCTTGCCGGGCATCTGCGTGGCCTCGATGAAGAGGATGTCGCCGCCGGAGGGCGTCCAGGCCAGGCCGGTGGCGACGCCGGGGGCGCTGGTCCGCTCCGCCAGGTCCGGCAGGTACCGCGGCGCGCCGAGGATGGCCTCGACCGCGGCCGCGTCGGCCACCATGTGCAGCGTGGTCTCGCCCTCCGCGACGCGCATCACCAGCGAGCGGCACACCGCGCCGATCTCGCGCTCGAGCCCGCGCACGCCGGCTTCGCGCGTGTAGCTGTCGATGATCTTCTCCAGGCCTTCGGGGGCGAAGTCGAGCCGCTCGTCGGTGAGGCCGTGCGCGCTCAGCTGCTTGGGGCAGAGGAACTCGCGGGCGATGCTGAGCTTCTCGGCGCGGGTGTACCCGGGGCAGTCGATGACCTCCATCCGGTCCCAGAGCGCCGGCGGGATGGTGTCCGGGTTGTTGGCCGTGCAGAGGAAGGTCACCTGCGACAGGTCGTACGGCACGTCGAGGTAGTGGTCCTGGAACGTCGCGTTCTGCTCGGGATCGAGGACCTCGAGCAGCGCCGCCGCCGGATCGCCCAGCAGGTCGATGCCCATCTTGTCGACCTCGTCGAGGACCATGACGGGGTTCTTCACGCCCACCTTCTTCATCCCTTGCACGATGCGGCCGGGCAGCGCGCCGACGTAGGTGCGCCGGTGCCCGCGGATCTCCGCCTCGTCGCGCACGCCGCCGAGGGCGATGCGGTGGTAGCGGCGCCCCATCGAGCGCGCGATGGAGCGGCCGAGCGACGTCTTGCCGACGCCGGGAGGGCCGATGAAGCACAGGATGGGCGCCTTCTTGCTGCCGGCGAGCTTGCGCACCGCCATGTACTCGATGATCCGCTTCTTGATCTTCTCCAGGCCGAAGTGGTCCTCGTTCAGGCAGCGGCGCGTCTCCTCGACGTCGAGCTTGTCCGGCGTGCCCGCCTTCCAGGGCACGTCGGCCAGCCACTCGAGGTAGGTGCGCGTGACGTTGTACTCGGCCGACTGCGGCTGCATCCCCGCCAGGCGCCCCAGCTGCTTGCGCGCGACCTTGTTCACCTCGTCCGGAAGCTGGGCGTTGCGCAGGCGCTCGCGCAGCTCCTCGACCTCGTCCTCCTCGCCGCCCTCGCCGAGCTCCTCCTTGATGGTGCGCATCTGCTGGCGCAAGATCTGCTCGCGCTGGGCCTTGCCCTCGTCGGCGATCATCGAGCTTACTTCCTTCTTCACGCGAAGGAGCTCGAGCTGCCGGTTCACGATGCCGAGGACGGCGCGCACGCGCGCCTTGGGGTCGAACGTCTCCAGGATCTTCTGCTTGTCGGCGACGCTGGCCTGCTCGGGGGAGAGGTTGGAGGCGATGAGGTCGGCCAGGGCGCCGCTCTCGCGCACGTTGTCGAGGATGCCGGCGGTCTCGCGCGGCAGGTTGGGCATGAGGGCCAGGACCTGGCGCGTCCCCTCGCGCAGGCTGGCGCCGAGCGCGTCGAGCTCGGCGTCGCGCTCGAGGTCCTCCGGGATGCGGCGGGCGCGGGCGCGCATGTACGGCTCGAGCGTGGCCCGCTGGGTGGTCTGGAAGCGCGCCAGGCCGTGCAGCACGACCGAGTAGTTGTTGGGGCCGAGGCGCAGGACCTTCACCACGCGGGCCACGGTGCCGACGTCGTACAGATCCTCGAAGCGCGGCTCGTCGATCTCAGCGTCGCGCTGGCTGACGATGCCGACCACGGCGCGCTCGAGCCCCACCAGGTCTTCGACCAGGCGGACGCTGCGCGGGCGGCCGACGTTGATGGGGACGACGCTGGCCGGGAACACGACGCTGTTGCGCAGGGGGAGGATCGGCAGGAGCTCGATATCCGACGGCGAACGACTGTCGCTCATGCCCCCAGGCTACACCGCGGCGGGCGGCATTGCGCATGCGAGGGCGGTGCGTGCTACACGAAG
>DATBQU010000168.1:0-11406 GCA_036560665.1 Polyangiaceae bacterium | reverse complement strand
CGTCGTCGTGGTCGACGATCTCTCGTCCGGCCACCGCGACGCCGTGCCCGACGGCGCGGCGTTCGAGCAGGCCGACGTGGCCGACCGCGCACGAATGAGAGGGGTGCTGGACGCGCACCGGGTGGAGGCGATCCTCCACTTTGCGGCGCGGATCGAGGTGGGCGAGTCGATGGTCCACCCGCGCCTCTATTACCGCGGGAACGTGGCCGCCGCCGTCGCGCTGCTCGACAGCGCGCTCGACGCGGGCGTGCGCCGCTTCGTGCTCTCGTCCACGGCGGCGGTGTACGGCGAGCCCGTGCGCGTGCCCATCGACGAGGAGCACCCCACGGTGCCCATCAACCCCTACGGGGAGACCAAGCTCGCCGTCGAGCGGATGCTCGCCGCGTACTCCCGGGCGTACGGGCTCGGGTACGCCGCCCTGCGCTACTTCAACGCGGCGGGCGCGGACGCCGACGCCGGGCTCGACGAGCGGCACGATCCGGAGACGCACCTCGTGCCGATCGTCCTCGACGTCGCGCTGGGCCGGCGCGAAGAGGTCACCGTCTTCGGCAACGACTACGACACGCCCGACGGCACCTGCGTGCGCGACTTCGTCCACGTGCTCGACCTGTGCGACGCGCACCTCGCCGCGCTCGATCACCTCGCGGGAGGCGGCGCGGGGGGCGCGTTCAACCTGGGCACCGGCCGCGGTCACTCGGTGACGGAGGTCATCGACGCCGTGCGCCTCGTGAGCGGGCGACCGGTGCGGGTGGTCCAGGGTGCGCGCCGGCCCGGCGATCCGCCGCGGCTCGTCGCGTCTGCGGAGCGGGCCGAACGCGTCCTCGGGTGGCGGGCCAGGCGTGCGTCGCTGGAGGAGATCGTGCGCGACGCATGGCGCTCACGCGCCGCGCGGGCGTGAGGCTGGCCGCGCCTTTGCACCGGCGAACCCATGCGGCGCGCGGCGCCGCTCTTCACGCGAGATCTTCGATGCGGCGCGTGCGTGCTCCCGGCATCACCCTGGATCGCGCCCGCACCGGGAAGCAGGAGAAAGTCCGTGAGCAGCGCCATCGTCCTCCCCCGGTCCGCGCTCCTCGACGCCGCGCCAGTCCGCGTCACGAGGCTCGAAGCCGTCCGCCCCGCCACGGCGGCGCCGGTGTACGTCTACGGCGACTCCACCCCCTTCGCGCTCGGCGTCGACTTCATCGCCACCGTCCGCGCCGTCGTCGCCTGCGGTGTGGCGCTGATGAAGTCGCAGCACGCCATCGACTGCGCCCGCGCGCGCGTGACCGACGCGCAGGAGCACCTGCTGCGCCTCAACTCGGACCTGGGCGCGATGGCCGACGCCGTCGAGGAAGCGCTCGCCTCGGGCGGCCCGCGCCAGGCGTACGTCCGCGACGTGGCGACGCGCGTGGCGACGCTGACGCGCGGGACGATGAACAACGAGATGCGCCGCGCCCAGGCCGTGCTCGACTCCGCCGTCTTCCGCGCCGACCGGACCATGGTGGAGGCCCGCAAGTCCGCCGGCGTGGCCCTCGGCGACCTGCTGGCGCGGCACGATCTGCCGGGGGCGACGCTGGGCACGCGCCTGTTCGCCACCGGCGACCACTACGGCGCGGAGGTCGTGGTCGGCCTGCCCTGCGGGGTGCGTGCCACGTTCGACGCCGCGTTGCCCGAGGGGCACGCGTGGCGCCAGCTGCGCAGGGTCCGCAGCGCGCGCGAGGGCGCCATGATCACCCTGCCTCGCCCGGTGGGCTGGCTGCGCCGGCGCGTGGAGCCGGTGATGGTGAGGCTGGACGCGCTGACGGTGCTGGGCGCGTCGATGGAGGGCGGCCGCGGCGCGCTCCTGCTCGGCAAGAGCGAACGCTCGGGCATCGCGCACGCCTTCGACGTCGACTTCACGCCCGCGGCCCCGCGCGTCCAGTGGCGCGACGCCGACGACAGCTCGGCGGTGGACCTCGGGCCGCAGGACGCGGCGTGCGTGGTGAAGCTGCTGCGCACCATCGACGGCGCGACGCGCCAGCTCCTCCTGGGCCGCCGGGCGATGACCGAGGGCACCCTCGACGGCCGGCCCATCGGCGAGTGCGACCCCGGCGAGGTGTGCGCGCGGCTGGTGGCCCTGGTGGCCCCGGACGTGCGCCAGATCGCGCGGCGCTCGGGCGCGCCGGGCGAGCTCGTGCTGCGCCGCAACGTCGACTCCGGGCACCGCGACGAGGTGTTCGTGACCAACGCAGAGCTGCTCGAGCAGGTGCACACGCTGCCGCCCTCGCTGCGCCGCGCGTTCGCCTCCCTCGAGCTCGACGGCAAGCCGCGCAGCCCGCGCGCCCCCGCGCGCTCCCTGCCCACCTACGAAGAGATCAGCGCCTGCGAGTTCCTGGCGGTGGGGTGATGAACGACCGCCCCCCCGTCCGCGACTCGACGCCCGGCGAGCGCCTCTCGCGCACGGGCGAGCGCGTGCGCGTCGCTCGCGAGCAGCTCGAACGAGCCCGGCAGCACCTCGAGCGCGCCCGCAAGCGCCTGTCGCGCACGCCGGTGCGCGAGCCCCCGCGCTGACCGGCCAGGGCGCCGAAGCTCCGCGGCGGCGCCCCCGACCCTTAACGGCTCCGCAGATCTTGCCGTTCGATCCGATCATGGCGAGCACGATCGCGGTGTACGGGCTGATCCGGAGCGAGGGGGCGACGGTCCGGGCCGCCGCGGCATCCCTGGGTCTCGACGTGGTGTTTCACGACCAGCCCACGGCGCTGGCGACGTCCCTGGAGCGCGAGATGCCGCGCGCGGTGCTGATCGCGCACGGGTGCGACGGCGCGGTGGAGGCGCTCGCCCACCTGCGCGGCCATGTGCGCTACGCCGGGGTGCCCGTCCTGGGGTTGACCAGCGAGCGGACCGACCTCGCGTTCGGCGAGATCTACCACCAGGGAGGCGACGACCTCGCCTCTCCGCGCTCGCTGCGCGGCCTGGTCGCTCGCCTGCGTCAGCTGGCGCCCACCGACCGCGCGGCCGCCGCGCCGGACGCGACCCGCGCCTGCGCCGTGGTGGCCGGGACCAGCCTGCGCTGGCGGACGATCGTCGGACGGATGCTCACCAACGCCGGTCTGTCGCCGCGCTTCGTCAACAACGTCCCGGACGCGGTCGAACAGGCGTGCGCGGACGACGTCCGCTTCGTCGTCGCCGCCGACGATCTGCCCCCCGACGGCGTGGCCGCCGCGCTCCAGCGGGCGCGGGCGAAGGGCTCGAAGGTGCCGTGGATCGTGGTCGCCGCGGCCCGCCGCGCCGCCGCGGTCCGCCTGGCGCTCCAGTCGGTGCCGAGCTCCGCCGTGATCGACGCGTACGCCCCGCCGGACCACATCCTCTTCGCTTTCAACGAGCTCGCCTATCCGCAGCTCGCGGAGCGCCGCTCGAGCGCGCGCGTGCTCTTCGGCACGGCGGTGTCCTTCCGCACCGCGGGCGGCTCCGAGGACGACGTCGGCTTCACCTACAACATCAACGCGGCGGGGCTGTTCGTCCGCACGCTGGCGCCCCTCGAGGCAGGCCAGGAGGTCTGGCTCGAGCTCTGGCCCCCGCGCACCGAGCGCGCGGTGCGCCTGGTGGGCCGCGTGGCCTGGCGTCGCGCCTTCGGGCCGACGGGGACGGCGACCGTGCCCCCCGGCTTCGGCGTGCGCCTGATCGAGGGCCTCCCCGGCGACATCACGCGGTGGGAGTCGGCCTACTGGGCCCTCGCCGAGCGTCCCGAGCCGCCTTTCCGCGTCGACGTCTGGGACCACCTCTCGCACGTCCCGCCGCCCCTCGTCGCGTCGACCGTGGGGTGAGTGGTACGCCCGGACGGATTCGTCGCCGAGGCCTCGCCCCTGCGGCGAGGCCGAGCCGCTCGAACGCCGCCCGGGCGTTCGACCTCGCGCAGCGAGGTCAGTACGCCCGGACGGATTCGAACCGCCGACATGTGGCTTCGAAGGCCACCGCTCTATCCAGCTGAGCTACGGGCGCGTCGCGGTCGAGTTACCACAGATCGGCCACCCCGGCTCGCGCTTGACGGTGGCGTTTGGCGCGGCCTATGGCTGGGCTCGTGGTGCGGCCCGCGACTGCAACCCAGCCTCCGCCGTCGCGGCCCCGCCGCGCGCTCGAGTCGCTGCGCGCGCGCTTCGCCCCGCGCCCCATCGAGGCCCCCGAGGTGTACGGGCGCGAGGCCGTCGCCAACATCGTGCGCGCGCTGCCCCTGGTCGAGCGCGCCTACTCGCTGGTGCGGTTCTCCATCCTGCGCTCGAAGCTCCTCAGCGTCATGGATCTGCTCCTCACCGACGAGGGGCGCATCCTCGACGTCGGCTGCGGCTTCGGCCTCTTCGCCGCCTACTTCGGGCAGACCCACCCGCGCCGGCGCATCGTCGGCGTCGATCCCGACCAGCGACGCATCGGCATCGCCCGCGACGTCGCCGCCCGCCTCGGCCTCCACCAGCACGAGTTCGTGGTGGGCGACGTGCGCGACGCGCCCCTGGAGGGGACGTTCGACGCGGCGTACGTCCTCGACGTCATGCACCACCTGCCGCAGGACGACCAGCGACGCGTCCTCGAGCGGCTGCGCGCCCTGCTCGTGCCCGGCGGCATGCTGCTGGTCAAGGACATCACCACCGAGCCGCGCTCGGGCCTGCTCTTCACCGAGGTGCTCGACCGCCTCATGGTCGGCTGGCGCGAGCCGCTCGCCTACCGCCATCACCGCGAGTGGGGCGAGATGCTGACCGACCTCGGCTTCAAGGTGCGGATGGTCCGCGTGCCGGACGTCCTGCCCTACCCGCACGTGGTCATCGCCGCGACCAAGCTCCAGCCCGCCTAGAGCTTGCCCCGCACCGCGTCGTACCGCAGCTTCCAGACCATCCCGATGGCCTCGGCGAAGATCTTCCGGCTCATCTTGGAGCGCCCGGCGGTGCGATCGACGAACACGATCGGCACCTCCTTCACGCGCATCCCCTTGAGCGCGGCGCGGTAGGTCATCTCGATCTGGAACGAGTACCCGTTGGAGTGCACGTCCTCGAGGCCGATCGCCTCGAGCGCGCGGCGCGTGAACGCCTTGTAGCCGCTGGTCAGGTCCTTGATGGGCAGGCCGAGGATGGTGCGCGAGTAGAGGCTGCCGCCCTTGGAGATGAAGTGCCGCCCCAGGCCCCAGCCCTCGACGCCGCCGCCCGGGATGTTCCTCGAGCCGATGACGACGTCGGCGCCGTCGTCGAGCGCGCGCACGAAGTCGGGCAGATAGCGCACGTCGTGGGACAGGTCGGCATCCATCTCCAGGAAGCGCTGGTACCCCTCGTCGAGGCCTCGCAGGAAGGCCTGCACGTACGCGGTGCCGAGGCCCAGCTTGCCGGGGCGGTGCATCACCCGCACGTGGGCGTCCCTGGCGGCGAGGCCGTCCGCGAGGTCGCCCGTCCCGTCCGGGGAGTTGTCGTCGACGATGAGCAGGTCGGCTTCCGGGAGCGCACCGCGCACTGCGTCGACGAAGCGAAGCAGGTTGTCCTTCTCGTTGTAAGTAGGCGTGACGATGAGCGTGCGAGGCATGGCCGGTTCCGGGTCGGAACGAGGTCGGATCAAGGGCAACGGCACGGGGAAGGTCCGCTGAGCCCGGCGAAACTAGCCGGAAAGACCCGCTCCCGCAAATGCCCGCGAGCTTCCCCCTGACGGCGGCGAGGCGCGCCCTGTTAGGATACGGATCGTGGCCACGCGTCCCCAGCCCGCGCGCTCGCTCGACGTCCGCCTGGCGGAGACCGAGCGCGCCCTGGCGCGCGAGATACGCGTCAGCAAGGCGCTGCGCGAGGTGGGCACCGCGCTGGGGACCACGCTCGATCTCGACCAGCTGCTCGAGCTCATCCTCGACAAGATCACCGACGCCGTCGAGGCCGACCGGGCCACGCTGTACCTCCTCGACGAGAACAACGACGAGCTCGTGTCGCGCATCGCGCAGGGCGAGGACGTCCGCTCCATCCGCCTGAAGGTCGGCCACGGCATCGCCGGCCACGTGGCGCGCACCGGCAAGGCCCTTCACGTGCGCGATGCGTACAAGGACCCGCGCTTCAGCGCCGAGTGGGACCTTCTGTCGGGCTACCGGACGCGCTCCATCCTCGCCGCGCCGATGAAGAACCACCTGGGCCGGACCATCGGCGTGGTGCAGGTGCTCAACAAGAAGCAGGGCGAGTTCACCGACGAGGACGCCGACATCCTGGCGGCGCTGGCCACGCAGGCGGCGGTGAGCATCGACAACTCGCGCCTGTTCATGTCCGTCACGCAGAAGAACATCCAGCTGCTCGACACCAAGGAGCAGCTCGAGCACCGCGTGCGCGACCTCAAGCTCCTGTTCGATCTCGAGCGCGCCATGGCGCGGGCGACCTCGCTGGAGGAGCTCTTCATGGCCGTCCTCGGCGAGGCCATGCGCGCCTGCGAGGCCAAGATGGGGGCCGTCGCGCTGCGCGATCCGGAGGAGCGCACCGGGGCGCTCTACCTCATCGACGAGCGCGCCAGGAAGATGAAGCGAGTGCCCTACCCGGACGACGTGGGGCTCATCGGCTGGTCGATCCGCAAGAACGAGGTGCTCGTCACCAGCGACGCCGAGAACGATCCGCGGCGTGACGAGGCGCTCGACGAGCGCATCGGCGCGGCCACCGCCAAGACGGCCATCGCCGTGCCGCTGGAGGGCGAGCAAGAGGCGCCCATGGGGGCCATCGCCATCTACAACAAGCGCGCGGGCCGCCCCTTCCGCGACGAGGACCGCGAGCTGCTCGAGCTCATCACCGCCAACGCCTCCACCGCCATCCGCCTCCAGCTCTCCCGCGAGGCGCGCGAGCGCGAGGAGCGCCTGACCACCATCGGGCGCCTGCTCTCCAGCGTCATCCACGACCTCAAGACGCCGCTCACCGTCATCAGCGGGTACGTGCAGCTGATGCAGGGCTGCGACGACCGCGCGCAGCGCGAGCGCTACGCGGAGCTCATCCTGCGGCAGTTCGACCTCATCGGCGCCATGCAGCGCGAGGTCCTCGAGTTCGCGCGCGGCGAGAAGAGCGTCCTGGTGCGCAAGGTCTACGTGCAGAAGTTCTTCGACGACGTCCGCGACCAGCTCGAGGCCGACCTGGGGCGACGCGGGGTCGAGCTGGTGGTCGACGTGCAGGAGCGCGGGACGGCCCGCTTCGACGAGGGCAAGATGCTGCGCGTCGTCCACAACCTGGCGCGCAACGCGGCCGAGGCCATGGGGAGCAAGGGCGGCAAGTTCGTCATCAAGGTGACCCGCGACAAGGACGACGGCGCGCTGGTGGTGACCTTCTCCGACACCGGGCCCGGCATCCCCAGGGCCATCGAGCACCGCCTCTTCCAGTCGTTCGTGACCAGCGGCAAGAAGGGCGGCACGGGGCTGGGGCTGGCGATCGTGAAGAAGATCGCCGAGGAGCACGGGGGCACCATCACCGTGCAGAGCTCCGGCCGCGGGGCGACGTTCAAGTTGCGGATCCCCCAGCCAGCCCCGGCGACATGAGGCGGCCGGCGTTCGCGGCGGCGCTGGCGGCGACGACGCTGCTGGCGGCCGGGGTGCGGGCCGACGCGCCGGTGACGCCGTGGGTCGAGGAGGGCGAGGTGCCGCTGGCGTCGTGGGCGCGCTCGGTGGCCGCCAAGCCGGGCGAGCGCGGGCGGGCGGGGGACATGGTGCTGTTCGCCGGGCCGAGCCGGGCCGCGGGCCGCCGGGGCGTGACGGCGCCGGGGGCGACGCTGCCCATCTTCGGAGTGAAGCGCGGGGGCGGGTGCAACGGCCGCTGGTGGCTGGTCGGCCCCTACGCCTGGACCTGCTCCGACGACGCGCTCCTGCTGCCCGACGAGGCCACCGCGCCCGAGCGCCCGGTCGGCGCCGACGGGCTGCCGCGCGAGTACTTCTTCGTCGGACCGCAGGGCGCCAGCGCCTACGCCAGCCTCGATCTGGCGGACGAGGGGTCGCCCGACCGCGAGCTCGACGGAGGCTGGGGCGTGGCCGTCACGGAGAAGCGGATCTCGCACGGCGAGCGCTGGGGCCGCACGGGAAAGGGCCTGTGGATCGCGCTGCGCGATCTCGGCGCCGCCAGGCCGTCGCTCTTCCACGGCGAGCTGCTCGGCGACGGACCCCTCGACCTCGCCTGGGTCTTGCCCGAGCACGCCGGCGTCTGGCCGGACCCCACGCCCAAGGCCAAGCCCAGGGACGCGCGCGCTCGCTTCCAGGTGGTGCACGTCCTCGAGGACAGGGCGCCGTACCTGCGGGTGGGGGAGGGCGAGTGGATGCTCGCCCGCGACCTCGCGCGCCCGCACCTCGCGGCGCCTCCGGCGGAGGTGACGCGCGCCGGCGAGCGGTGGATCGACGTCGACCTGGCCTCGCAGACGCTGGTCGCCTACGAGGGCGCGCGGCCCGTCCTGGCGACGCTGGTGTCGACCGGGCGCGGCGCCCCGGGCACCGACAGCGCGACCCCCCCCGGAGTCCACCGCATCTGGGTGAAGCTCCTCGTCTCGGACATGGGCAACGTGGAGCGCGACGACCAGGACGCGCACTACTCGCTGGAAGACGTCCCCTACGTGCAGTTCTTCGACCGCGCCGTGGCCCTGCACGGGACCTACTGGC
The DNA here is from genome assembly GCA_036560665.1 of Polyangiaceae bacterium. Lineage (GTDB taxonomy): Bacteria > Myxococcota_A > Polyangia > Polyangiales > Polyangiaceae > Palsa-1150. Next base: position 2,828 of record DATBQU010000168.1, on the reverse strand, counting down.
ACCGCGATTTCGGCCGGGTGCACAGCCACGGATGCGTCAACCTGCCGCCCCTCGACGCGCGCTGGCTCTTCGATTTCACCGGGCCCCGCCTGCCGGCGGCCTGGGTGGCGACGTACCCGACGCCGGTGGACCCCGGGACGGTGGTGCGTGTGCGATAGAGCACGGCGGCACAGTTCGCGTTTGTCGTTTCCCCTGGGAAGCGATATGTGGGGGCGTCGCCCGAGGTGAAATAGATGCTTTTCGACGTGTCGCGCGCGCGCTGGTCGGGGGTTGGGTCTGCAATCGTGGGGGTGGTCCTCGCCGGGGCCACGGCGGCCACCGGCTGCAGCTCTACGTCGGCCTCCACCACGCAACCCGACGCGTCGGTGGTCTGTCCGGCCACGCCCGACGACTCCATCGGCAAGGCCTGCGCGCAGGAGGGGCTCCGCTGCGGCCCGGCCTATCCCTGCGGCTTCCTCACGGTGCCGCTGCTCTGCATCTGCACCGGCGGCAGCTTCCAGTGCACCGACGGCGCCGGCAACCAGCTCAACCCGGGCGACACGCCGCAGTGCCCGGGGGTCCCCAAGAACCCCCCGGCGTGCCCGGCCACCGAGCTCCTGGCCATCCAGGCCTCCTGCAGCTCCAGCCAGATCGGGCAGACGTGCGCCTACCCGCCGCAGTGCCCCGGCGGCACGCTGGCCTACGACGTGTGCTCCTGCATGTCGGGGGCGACCAAGACCGGCAACGGCCTCGGCTTCGAGTGCGACAACACCTGCGGCGGCGGGTCGGGCTTCGACGCGGGCGTCGACGCCGGCGCCGACGGCGCGGGCGACGGCGCGCCCGAGGGGAGCGCGAACGACGGCTCGTCCGACGGCGCCCCGGACTGAAGTAGACTGACGGCCGATGGTGTCGGTCCTCAGCGCGGTCCGCGACCTCGCGCGGCTGCGCGAGATCTCCAGCGTGCTCGTGCGGCACGGGTTCGGCGAGGTCGTCGCGCGGGCGGGCTTCGGGCGGACCCGGAAGAAGGAGAAGGCGGTCGAGGAGGCGGCGGACGCCCCCGAGATCCCGACCGAGGAGGTCGAGAAGGGCGAGGACGAGAAGCGCCGCGTCTCCATCCACCAGCGCGCCCGCCTCGTCCTGCAGGACCTCGGCCCGAGCTTCATCAAGCTCGGCCAGATCGCCAGCACGCGCGGCGACGTCCTGCCGCCGGAGCTCATCGTCGAGCTGAAGAAGCTGCAGGACGACGTGCCGCCGGTGCCGTTCGAGGCCATCAAGGAGGTGGTCGAGTCGAGCCTGGGCGCGCCCATCGCGGACATCTTCGTGCGCTTCGAGGACAAGCCGCTGGCGACGGCGAGCATCGGCCAGGTTCACCGGGCGGTGCTGGCCACGCCGGAGGGCGAGCAGCAGGTGGTGGTCAAGGTCCAGCGCCCCGGCGTGGCCTCCACCGTCCTGCGCGATCTCGAGCTGCTCCACATGATGGCGGCCGCCATCGAGCGCGCCATGCCCGACTCGCGCATCTACTCGCCGGTCGGCCTGGTGCAGCAGTTCGACCGCTCGATCACCACCGAGCTCAACTTCACCACCGAGGCCGACAACGCCGAGCGCTTCGCGCAGAACTTCGCCGGGCGCGAGCGGGTGCGCTTCCCGCGCGTGTACCGGCAGGCGTCGAGCAAGCACGTGCTGACCCTCGAGTTCTTCGACGGCAAGAAGCTCGATCGCGCGGTGGAGGAGGGGGCCAGCGGCAAGTCCATCGCCAAGCTCGCCACCTCGGTCATCATCAAGATGATCTTCGAGGACGGCTTCTTCCACGCCGACCCGCACCCCGGCAACGTCATCATCATGGGGGAGAACGCGGCCCCGGAGGTGGGGATGATCGACCTCGGCATGGTGGGGCGCCTGTCGCCCGAGCTGCGCGAGCGGACCATCGACCTCATGGTCGCCGCGGTGCGAAAGGACATGATGGGCGTGGCCGATGCCCTCTACGCCATCGGCCGCCCGACCAAGAAGGTCGACATGCGCGAGTACCGCGCCGAGGTCTCGATGCTGGCCGAGAAGTACCTGGGCAAGCCCCTCAAGGAGATCGAGCTGTCGGCGATGATCCGCGATCTCGTGGGCGGGGCCATCAAGTACGGCCTGGAGATCCCCACCGACTTCATGCTGGTCGGCAAGGCGCTGATGACCGTCGAGGGCATCGGCAAGCAGATCGATCCCGACCTCGACGTGTTCGGCGAAGCGGCGCCCTACTTCTTCGACCTCATGCGCAAGCGCTACTCGCCGGTGCGCCTCGGCAACGAGCTCTGGCGGGGCGTCGAGCAGCTCTCGCGCGCGGGGTACGACATGCCCATGCAGGTGCGCGACGTGCTGGAGGACCTGCGCCTCGGCCGGATGGTGCTGCGCACCGAGGATCCCGGGCTGCCGACCGCGGCCGACCGCCTGGGGCGGCGTCTCTTTTCAGGCCTGACGGTGGTCGCGCTCATCGTGGGGGGCGTGCTCCTGGTGCACGATGAGAGGCACGAGACGCTCGGGACGGCGCTGCTGGCCGTCGCGGCGCTGGTGTGGGCGGTGCACATCGCCAATGACTTGCGGCGCGGCATGGCGCGTCGCTGAACCGTCGAAGGAGGTCCTCGTGCGAAAGCTCCCCGCGGCCGGCGCCCTGGGCGCCCTGTTGCTCGCCACGTCCGCCGAGGCGGCCACGCTCCAGGTGGGGCCCGGCAAGACCTACGCGAAGCCGTGCGCCGCCATCGCCGCCGCCCAGCCCGGCGACACCATCGAGGTCGACGCCGGCAGCTACGACGGCGACACCTGCGCCTGGTCCACCGACAACCTGACCGTCAAGGCCGTCGGCGCCG
>DATBQU010000167.1:0-6831 GCA_036560665.1 Polyangiaceae bacterium | reverse complement strand
CGTTCTTCACGTCGCTCTCGTTCGCGCTGGGGGCGCTGCTGGCCTGGGGCTTCGGCCTGGCGAACCGGCGTCAGTCCGAGCGCTTCGTCATCCCCCTCGCCTCGGGGCTCATCGCCGGCGAGAGCATCGTGGGCGTGCTGGTCGTGGCCCTGAACAACTTCGTCCTGAAGTAGCCCGTCACATCGCGCTGGGGTCGAACTCGGGGGCCTTGCCCTCGACGATGCCGCGCATCCGCCGCTCGACGGTCTTCTTCGTGACGGGGTGGGTGAGGATCCAGAACTGCCCCTCGACCACCGCCCGCAGCACCTGCTCGGCGACCTCCTCCGGCGGGATGCCGCCGGCGACGGCGCTCCTCACCAGGTCCTCCATCATCTGCGCCTGCGGCACGCGGTCCTTGGGAACGCGCCGCGGCAGCGACGCCGGGCGGTTGCGCTCGGAGTCGGCGATGTTGGTCTTCACCCAGGCCGGGCACAGGACGCTGACCTTCACCTTGCCCTCCGCCGCCAGGTTCAGATCGTGGTGCAGGCACTCGCTGATGGCGACCACGGCGTGCTTGGTGGCGCAGTAGGGCCCCATGCCGGGGGCGCTGATCAGGCCGGCGATGGACGCGGTGTTGACGACGTGCCCCTCGCCCTGCGCGATCATGCCCGGGACGAAGGCGCGGATGCCGTGCACCACGCCCCACAGGTTCACCCCGAAGACCCACTCCCAGTCCTCGCGCGAGACCTCCCACGTCATCCCGCCCACGCCGATGCCGGCGTTGTTGCAGACGACGTGCGCAGCGCCGAAGGCCTCGATCGTCCGCCGGGCGAGCGCGTCCACCTGCTCGCCCTTCGAGACGTCGGTGACCACGGCCAGCGTCTCGGCCCCGGTCTTCGCCATCGCCTCGCGGGTCTCGGCCAGGGGCTTCTCCTGGACGTCCGCCAGGACCACCTTCATCCCCTCGCGGGCGAAGCGCACCGCCATGGCGCGCCCGATGCCGCTCGCTGCTCCGGTGACGACGGCGACTTTGCCCTTCAGGTCTCGCATCTCGGCCTCCTCGCGGTATATACGCGTACTCGATGCCGCGCTCCACGTCTGCCCTCTGGTTGGTCGCGCCCGCGCTCGTCGCCTGCGCGCAGACGCAGCAGTCGTCGTCCGTCACCGCGCCGGTCACCAGCGACGCGCCCGGCACGGTCGCCTCCGCCCCGGCCTCGGCCGGCCCCGCGTCGCCCTCGGCCACGGCGTCGGCCACGCCCTCTCCGCAGGAAGCGGGCGTGGCGGCGGGGGACGACACCACCCCCCCGGCCCAGTTCCGCGCCTGCCAGGCCGACGCCGACTGCGTGGCGGTCGACCGCGTGGGCTGCTGCCACAACGGGTGGAAGGAGGCGGTCGCCGTGTCGCAGAAGGACGCCTACGCCCGCTCGTTCACCTGCCCGCAGGCGCACCCCATCTGCCCCATGTTCATCGTGCAGGACCGGCGGACGCCGAGGTGCGACGCCGCGTCGCACCTGTGCGCGATGGTCAAGCAGTAGGTCGCCTACTCTCTGGGGATGGAGCTCCTCCGCACCCCCGACGACTGCTTCCGCGATCTGCCCGGCTGGACCTTCGCCCCCCGCTACGTCGAGGTGGACGGCGTCCGCGTGCACTACGTCGACGAGGGCCCGCCGGGCGCCGCGCCGGTGCTGCTCCTGCACGGCGAGCCGTCGTGGTCGTACCTGTACCGCACCATGATCCCCGTCCTGGCGCGGGCCGGGCACCGGGTCGTCGCCCCGGATCTGGTGGGCTTCGGCCGCAGCGACAAGCCCGCGCGACGGCAGGACTACACCTACCGGCGCCACGTGGCGTGGATGGCCGGCGTGCTCGCGGCGCTCGACCTGCGCGGCGTCACCCTCTTCTGCCAGGACTGGGGGGGCCTCATCGGCCTGCGCCTCGTGGCCGAGCAGGGCGACCGCTTCGCCCGCGTGGTGGCGGCGAACACCGGCCTGCCCACGGGCGACGAGAAGGTCCCGGAAGCGTTCTTCGCCTGGCAGGCGTTCTCCCAGAAGACGGAGGTGCTGCCGGTGGGAAAGATCGTCCAGACGGGCTGCGCGCGCGGGCTGACGCCCGAGGTGGTCGCGGCCTACGACGCGCCGTTCCCGGAGGAGCGCTACAAGGCGGGGGCGCGGCAGTTCCCGCTGCTGGTGCCGACGCGCCCCGACGACCCGGCCAGCGACGACAACCGCGCCGCGTGGCGGGCGCTGGAGGTCTTCGCGAAGCCCTTCCTGACCGCCTTCGGCGACTCCGACCCCGTGACCCGGGGGGCCGAGCGCCCGCTCCAGAAGCGCATCCCCGGCGCCGCCGGGCAGCCGCACGTGACCATCGCGCGCGCGGGGCACTTCCTCCAGGAGGACGCCGGCGAGGAGCTGGCGCACCTGGTGGTCGACTTCGTCGCGCGGACGAGCGGGTGAGCCGTGCGCGCGCCCCTCGCCCTCGCGTGCCTGCCCGTCCTCGCCGCGGTGCTCCTCGCGCGCGGCGCGGCGGCCGCCCCCTCGGTGTGGGCCATCGACGACGGGGAGAAGATCCGGCGCGACGCGACGTCGACGCCCTTCGAGCGCGGCGAGGACAACCCGGTGTGGCGCCCGGGCCAGCCGGTGCGCCTCTTCGCCATGCGAAACGAGACGGTGGCGCTCCAGGTGGTGATCGAGTCCGACGAGTCGCCGCTGGAGGGCGTGACGGTGGCGCTGCCCGAGCTCGACGGACCGGAGGACGCCAAGCTCGTCGACGGCGCCCCCGGGCCGCGGCGGAAGGGCAAGCGACCGGACGTCGGCGCCCCCATCGCGCTCTTCGTCGAGCACTTCACCCCGGTCTCGCGCGCGTCGGGCGGCCCCAGGCGCGGCGCGTCGGTCGGCTGGGAGCCCGGGGCGGCGCCGGAGGCCGAGACGTGGGTGGGCCCCGTGCCCGACGCGCTCATCCCGGTCGACCTGGCGCCGGCGTGGGACCCCTACCCCATGCGCATCGAGCCGCGCTCGAACGGCATCGTGTGGATCGACCTCGAGGTGCCGCGCGACCAGCGCCCCGGCACCTACCGCGGCACGATCGACGTGCGCGGCGCCGGCGGCGCCCTGGGGAGCCTGCCGGTGGAGCTCGAGGTGGTCGACGCCGTGCTCCCGGACCGCACGGTGGGGACGATGCTCGGCTACGACCACGACGCGCTGGTCAAGCGCGTGGGCAACTACGCCGAGCGCCAGATGTTCCAGCTGCTCCACGCCCACCGCATCGCGCCGATGCACGACGCCACGTCGGACAGCGACGTGCACCGCCAGGCCGGCGCGCTCGACGGCTCGCTCTACACGCGAAGCATGGGCTACACCGGGCCGGCGCCCGCCACCGGGGACGGCGTGCTCGCCGTCGGCGGCTTCGGGGCGTTCGGCGAGCCGGACGAGCGCACCCTGGTCCGCATCCAGCAGATCGCCGACGCGGCGGCGGACCTGAAGCTCTTCGGCGGCACCGACGTCTTCCTCTTCGCGGCCGACGAGCAGTGCTCGAGCTCCTGGGGCGGCGGCTGGCGGAAGATGCTGCGCGCCTCGGACGACGCCAGCGTGCGACGCCTGCGCGTGGCCTGGACGTGCGCGATGGACCCCACCGCGCAGCCGGTCGACGTCCCCATCGTGCGGGCCGCCTACGACGCGGCCCAGGTCCGCGAGGCGCGCGCGCAGGGCAAGGAGCCGTGGGTGGACGACGGCGTGCAGCCCCGCACCGGCACCTTCCTGCTCGACGCGGACGCCGTCTCGCCGCGCGTGAACGGCTGGCTGAGCGCGATGTTCGGGGTGCCGCGCTGGGCGGTCCGCGAGTCGACGCGCTGGTACGCGGCGCACGGCGACGTGCCGGTCGACCCCTTCGTCGACGCCGAGTGGCTCCTGCCGGACGACGCGGGCTGGGCCGAGGGCGAGGGCGTGCTGCTCTACCCGGGGACGCAGCTCGACGCCTTCACCGAGCACTCGCTGGGGTTCGACGGCGTCCTTCCGTCCTTCCGCCTGAAGAACTGGCGGCGGGGGATCGAGGACGCCGGCTACCTCCAGATGGCCCGCGCGCGCGATCCGGCGAAGGCCGACGCCATCGCCCGGTGGCTGGTCCCGGCCGCCTTCGACGAGGCGCGCACCGGCGAGCCGCCGTCGTGGAGCGCGCGGGGCAAGCCGTTCTTCGACGCGCGCCGCGCGCTGCTGGCCCTCGCGCTCGGCCGGACGCCGGTCGCCCTGGGCGACACCCCGGCGACCCAGGCGCCGCCCGGCGGCCCCCGCTCGGGCGCGGGCTGCACGGCAGGCGCGTCGGACAGCGGCGTCGCCATGGGCCTGCTGATGTGCGTCGGGGCCATCGGCCTGTCGCGCGCGCGTCGCCGCCGCCGCTCAGCGGCGTAGGTCGTCGATCGCCCGGCGGAGGCGCGCCACGCCTTCGAGCAGGCGCGCCCGCGGCACCGACGTGAAGCACAGCCTGGCCCAGGTCGCGAAGTCGCGCCCGAAGCCGTCCCCCGGCGCGAGCAGGACGCCGCGGTCGATGGCGCGCTCGAGCAGCGCCACCAGGGGCCGGCCGCCCAGCACCGGCTCGAAATCGACGAAGACGTAGCTGCCTCCGCGCGGGACGGTGGCGCGCACGCCCGAGCCGGCCAGCGCCGCCATGGTCGCGTCCCGCGCCTCGCGGTGCGTCCGGCGCGCGCCCTCCAGCCACTGCGCCGGCGCCTCCAGGCCCGCCAGCGCCACGCGCTGCGCGGCCACCGGCACGTTGAAGACGGAGTGCGTCGACACCCGCCGCGCGAGCTCGACGACGCGCGCCGGGGCGACCACGAAGCCGACCCGGGCGCCGGCGAGCGCGTGGCTCTTGGAGAGCGAGTACGCGCTGAGCGTGCGCTCCTGCATCCCCTCCAGGCGCGCGATCGACGCCGGCGCGCCCTCGTAGACGTAGTCGGTGTAGACCTCGTCGGAGAGCACCCACAGGTCGCGCGCCACGGCGAGCGCCGCCACCTCGCGCAGCGGCTCGTCGTCGTAGACGAAGCCGTCCGGGTTGTTGGGCGAGATGAGGTAGAGCGCGCGGGTGCGTGGCGTGACGGCGGCCTCGAGGATGTCGGCGGCCCGCGCGCCGGGCTCGAGCGACAGGCGCGTCGTCAGCGGGACCTCGACCGGCACCGCGCCCGCCGCGCGCACGATCCCCACCGAGAGCGGCCAGTACGGCGCGGCCACGAGCACCTCGTCGCCCGGGTCGAGCACCGCCCGCAGCGCGCAGAAGATGGCGTGCGTCGCGCCGGCGCCGACCAGCACGTCGCGTCGCGGATCGGGGTCGCGCGGCCCGGCGCCCAGGGCGACCAGGCGCTTCACGAACGCCTCCTTCAGCGCGTCGACGCCGGGGATGGCCCCGTAGCGGTAGAGGCTCGCGTCGTAGTCCACGCCCTCGACGCGCCGGAAGCGCGCCTCGGCGGGCGGCTCGACGTGGGTGTCGCCCAGGTGCAGCTCCACCAGGTCGCCCCCGGCGCGGGCGCGCGCCTCGATGTGCGGCGCGAGCTCGGCGAACACGCTGGCCCGGATGCCCGAGGCCGTGCGCGAAAGGGGCGGCGCTTCGCTCACGGCCGGCATCTTAGGCGCCCGGTCGCGCGTGTCGCGGGCTTTCGGGAGGGAGAAGCCGCAGAGACGCAGAGGACGCAGAGCAGTGAATTTGGTTGAAAAGCCCTCTCTTTCCTCTGTGTCTCTGCGTCTCTGCGGCTCTCCAACAAAGGCGACCGTGCCTCGGTTGTTCGCGACCTTCGCTCGTATCGGGGCGACCTTGCCTCGGTTGCTCGCGACCAACGCTTGCATCGGAGCGACCTTGCTTCGGTTGCCAGCAACCTTCGCTCGCCTTGGAGCAACCTTGCTTTGGTTGCTCGCGACCTTCGCTCGCCTTGGAGCAACCTTGCTTCGGTTGCTCGCGAACTTCGCTCGCCTTCGAGCAACCTGCTTCGGTAGCTCGCGACCTTCGCTCGGGTTGCCCCGACCGAGCCTCGGTCAGTTCCTTGCCCGAAGAAATCGACGCCGAAAGGCCCGCGCATTTCCAGCACTTGCAAAAAATCGGCGCGGAGCAGCGGCCAGTCGGGGGGGGTGGCCAGTCCTAAGGGTGAGCGGCAGTGAAACGAAAGGCACACCCGGCCGGAGCATCGGTTCCGGGCGGTCGGCATGACGCCGAGGTGCGCCCTCGAGAAAGGAGATTCTGACCATGTCCAAGACCAACGTGAGACCTTCCAAGGCAACGGCCTTGGCGCTGGTGCAGGCGATCATCGCCGGCACGCAGAAGCACACCCCGAACGGGTCGTTGACGTTCGGGAACGCCACGTACACGTCCGCATCGCTCGTCCAGCTCCTCGAGAGCCTGGTCGCCGCGATGATGGCGCTGAACGCGGCGCAGGCTGGCGCCAAGGACGCGATGACCGCGCTTCACGGGGTGAAGGCCAAGGTCGGCCCGGTGTACCAGGCCTACCGCCGCTTCCTCCTCGCGACGTACGGCAGCGCGACGCAGACGCTCGCTGATTACGGCCTCGAGCCCCCCAAGGCCCGAACGCCGCTGACCAGCGTGGCGAAGGCGACGGCCACGCTGAAGCTGAGGGCCACCCGCAAGCTGCGGGGGACCACCAGCAAGAAGCAGAAGGCGGCGCTCAAGGGGACCGTGGCGACACCGGTGGGCGAGCTGCCCCCGGTGACCGCGACGGGCCCCGCGAAGCCGACGACCTGACCGGCAGCACGCCCCCCGGCTTCACCCGGAGCCGGGGGGCTTTTTTCTCTCCGTCCCCGTGCAGGTCGCACGGGGACATTCGGCCTTCGGCCTCAGCCGTACATCCCGTCGAGGAGCGCCCGG
>DATBQU010000166.1:0-2698 GCA_036560665.1 Polyangiaceae bacterium | reverse complement strand
CGACGAGGAGGCGTTCGCCGGTCGGCTGGATGCGCTGCGGGTCGTGGCGGGCACGGCGACCACACGCGTGTTGCACCGTCGCACGCGCGACGCGGACACCCACGAGGTGCTGGGCGGGATCGGCAGCCCCCTGGTGCGGATGGCGGGGCCGTCGCAGCTGGTGTTCGGGGCGCGGCCGTCGTACGAGTTCGCGCTGCTCGCGCTCGACGAGGATCTCGCTTTCGTGCGCGAGGACATGGTCCTCGGCTTCGAGCTGCGCCTGGCCTACGAGAACGGGCGGCTGGTGCTCGATCCGGGCGGAGACGCGGGGCGGCCCGGAGAAGGCGCTCCCGTCGTCCAGCTGCGGGGGAGCGGGTGGCTGGTGCTGGAGCTGGCGGGCAAGCTGGCCAGCATCCCGTGCGCCCCTGAGCACCCGCTGCTCGTCCGGCGCGAATGGATCGTCGGCTGGCTCGGGCGCCTGGTTCCTCGCGCGCCGCCGCCGGGAGAGTCGCCCAGCGGCCAGCGCGGCTTGATTGCCTTCTCGGGCGAGGGCACCGTCCTCGTCTGCGCGTCATGAGCGAGCCCAGCACCGCCCGACCTCGCCGCCGCACGCTGGCGGAGGACGCCCTCAACATCCCCAACCTCCTGACGATGGCTCGCGTCGTGGCCATCCCGTTCTTCGTCTGGCTGCTCGACACTCCCACGCCGGTGCGGGGCTTCTGGGCGTGTATCGTCTTCACCGCCGCCGCGATCACGGACGTGCTCGACGGCTACCTCGCGCGCAAGCTCGGCGTGGTCAGCGTCCTCGGCAAGTTCCTCGACCCGCTGGCCGACAAGCTCATCGTCATGGCAGCGCTGGTCTGGATGGTGCCCATGGGGCGCATCCCGGCGTGGGCGGTGGTCCTGCTGCTCGGGCGCGAGCTCAGCGTGATGGGCCTCCGGAGCGTGGCCGCGAGCGAGGGGGTCGTCATCAGCGCCGGGCAGGAGGGCAAGACCAAGACGGCGCTGCAGATGATCGGGATCGTCACGCTCGTGCTCGGCTATCCCTACCACCTGTCCTATCTGGGCATCGACCTGGGCGCGGTGGATCTCGTGCACGTCGGGCGGATGCTGGTCTACCTGTCGCTCCTCTTCTCCTTCGCCAGCGCTGCCCAGTACGTGCGCCTGTTCGCGGCGGCGGTCGAGGCCAAGGACCAAAAGAAGCGCGACGCGGCCGCCTAGGCGACACGCCGCTGGCATTTCGACCCGTTTTCTGGAAAGTTCGCGCGTGACCCCGATGCGCTTCCGCTTCGCGTTTCTGCTCATTCCCTTCCTGGCCGTCCCGGCGTTCGGCGCGTGCTCGAACGAGAGCGAGGGACAGCCGTGCGACCCCAAGGCCTCCAACGGAGGGAACGACGACTGCCAGAACGGGCTCTCGTGCCAGGCCGTCCCCAACGCGAACGGCTTCCGCTGCTGCCCGCCGGACCTGACCAGGGCCACGACGCCCGAGTGCACGCTCAACAGCGGAGCGCTCGACGGCGCGAACCCCACCCCGCCGGACGGCTCGACCGGTCCGGGCGACGACGCGACCGAAGCCGCAGTCGAGGCAGAGGCCGACGCGCCGGTGGACACCGCCTCGGGCGACGCCTCCGGGCAGTGAGGCCGCGGTGCCCCCGGCGACGCTGGTGCACGACGCGCAGCAGGCGCTCTTGCTGATGCTCGCCGTGTCGCTTCCCGTCCTCGGCGTGGCTGCGGTGGTGGGCCTGGTGGTGGCCGCATTCCAGGCTGCCTCCCAGATCCAGGATCCCACGCTGGCCCACTTGCCGCGTCTCCTGGCGGTCATCGCCGCGCTCGCGCTGCTGGGGCCGTGGATGGGCCACGAGGTCGCGGCCTTCGCCCAGCAGATGTTCACCGCCGCACGCTGACGCGGCGACGCCGTGAAGGGTGACGAGCCGAGCGCGGTTTGACCGCTCGCGGTCCGTCTGATAGCTCCCCACGCCAATGAGTGAATCCTCACTCAGTGCACGCCGCACCCGGCGCCGACCTGCGGCGCGCCCGGTCCGGGTCGGTGACAAGCGCGAACGCATCCTCGACGCTGCCGTGCGTGTGTTCGCCAAGAAGGGCTTCCACGCCACCCGCGTCAGCGAGGTTGCCAAGGCGGCGGGTGTCGCCGACGGGACCATCTACCTCTACTTCAAGTCGAAGGACGAGCTGCTGGTCTCGCTCTTCGAGGACCGCGTCGAGCGACTGCTGGCGTTCATGCACCAGGAGCTGCCGCGGACGGCGAGCGCGTCGGAGAAGCTCCGGCGCATCATCGAGCTGCAGCTCGGCTTGCTCGAGGGCGAGCGCGATCTGGCCGAAGTGATCACCGTCATCCTGCGACAGTCGACCAAGCTCATGAAGGAGTACGCCGCCCCCAAGTTCACGGCGTACCTCGACGCGATTGCGCGGGTGATCTCCGACGGACAGGCGGCGGGCGAGCTGCGTGGCGACGTGTCGCCGCACCTCGCGGCGCGCGCGATTTTCGGGGCGCTCGACGGGATCACCATGACCTGGGCGCTCGGCAAGGCCGACCGCGGTGGGCTCGTTCGCGCCTCCGGGCAGCTGGCCGAGCTGGTGCTACGAGGACTTGCCCCGCAGCGCGAGCCACGATGAAGCTGCTGCGCGAGCGCGCCCGCGTGCTCTCGGACGTGCGCCGCTTCTTCGACGCGCGCGGGTTCGTCGAGGTGCAGACGCCGGT
>DATBQU010000165.1:0-5768 GCA_036560665.1 Polyangiaceae bacterium | reverse complement strand
GCCGGCGATCATGAAGGCCAACCTCGACGGCTCGAACGCGCAAACGCTCGACTACCCCGACTACGCGTACGGCGGAGGCGTCCTCTCGGTGAACGGATCGAGCGTGTACACCGCCGCCGGAAGCGTCAACTCCGTCCCGATCGGCGGCGGCGCGGCGGTGGCGCTCATCCCTGGCCCGGGCGCGGTCACGTGCGCCATCGACGACACGAACGTGTACTGGGTTCACTCGAGCAGCCCCGCCGAGATCCACAAGGCGCCGCTGAACGGCGACGCGTCCGTCACGGTGCTCACCAACCAGCACACGCTCGCGACGGACTACCAGAACCTCGCGCTCGACGACGCGAGCGTCTACTGGCCCAACTCCATCGAGCACACGCTCAACAAGGTGACGAAGGACGGCGTGACGCAGACGGTCCTCATGGCGATGGACGCGGGCTCGGGGCCGAGCGCGGTCGTCACCGACGGCGTCAACCTCTACTGGCTCCAGTACGGGCCAGCCGCGCTCATGAAGATGCCGGTCGGCGGCGGCGCGCCCGTGACGATGGTCACGGGAGCCGCGGTCGCCACGCCACCTTCGAACACGCCGCTCCCTCCGCTCGCCGTCGACGGGACCAGCGTCTACTGGCTCAACCCGCCGGCGATCATGAAGGTGGCGAAGAACTAGAACCGGGACGCCGCACCGAGAGAACAAGCTCGATCGAGTGGCCCCTCCGAGACTCGAACTCGGACGCCCGACGCGGGCGGCGGGTTTTAAGCCCGCTGCGTCTACCGTTCCGCCAAGGGGCCGCCCGCGCATCGTAGCCCTTTCGGACCAGCCGTCGCCTGCGGCAGACGAGCCGTATGCGCGACGGGCGGGGCGCGTGCTTCCATCACTCGGGTCGCCCGCTGGACGCTCGGAAGAGGGGTTGGGGTCGCTTCCCCGGCTTGCTTCAGCCTCTACTCACCGCGCACACGGACCCGGCGGACGAGCGTCCAGCGCGGCGGCCCATTGTCGAGCAGCGAGGCGTCGCACCGTACCTCCCCTGATTGACGCAGTGCGCGAATGCGACACCCCGCAGAAACGCAGGGGAAACACGCGAGGACTACGACTGCTGGCGATGGCTCGCGAGCGGCTCGTCGTCGTGGGAAACGGGATGGCCGGCGCCCGCCTGGTCGAGGATCTCGTCGCTCGCGGCGCCACCGAGCGCCTCGACATCGTCGTCTTCGGGGACGAGCACCACGGCGGCTACAACCGTATCCTGCTCTCCGACGTCCTGGCCGGCGGGCGCGACGCTCTCGACTGCGTGACGCACCCCATCGGCTGGTACGCCGAGCACGGCGTGCGGCTCCATGTCGGCGTGCGCGTGCTCGGCATCGACCGCAAGCAGCGCGTCGTGCACGCCGGCAACGGCGTGCTCGAACGCTACGACCACCTGGTCCTCGCGACCGGCAGCAACGCCTTCCTGCCTCCTCTCGAACGGCTACGCCTCGACGACGGCGCCCTTCGCCCGGGGGCCTTCGTGTTCCGGACACTCGACGACGTGGACGCGATCCTGGACGCGGCTTCCCGGGTCCGTACCGCGGCGGTCATCGGCGGCGGCCTGCTCGGGCTCGAGGCGGCGCGAGGCCTGCGCGGTCGGGGCCTGGACGTGCACGTCGTCCATCTCATGAAGCACCTGATGGAGGTGCAGCTCGACGCCAACGCCGGTCGCATGCTGCGGCGCGCGATCGAGGCGCTGGGCGTGCAGGTGCACCTGGAGAGCGTCACCGTCGGCGTCCTCGGCGAGCCCGCCGTGGAGGGGCTGCTCTTCGCAGACGGCACGACCCTGGGCTGCGAGCTGCTCGTCGTCGCGGCGGGCATCCGTCCGAACGTGCAGCTCGCCACCGACGCGGGCCTGTACGTCGAGCGCGGCGTGGTGGTGGGCGACGATCTGCGCACCGACGACCCCTCCGTCTACGCCGTGGGCGAGTGCGCGCAGCACCGCGGGATCACCTACGGCCTCGTGGCGCCCCTCTGGGAGCAGGTCAGCGCCCTCGCCGACCGGCTCGCCGGGGTGCGCCCCGACGCCGTCTACCTGGGCTCGCTGACGTCGACCAAGCTCAAGGTGGCCGGCGTCGAGCTGAGTGTGATGGGCCAACGCGACGGCGGGGAGGACGACGAGGTGGTGACCTTCGCCGAGCCCTCTCGCGGCGTGTACCGCAAGCTGGTGGTGCGTGATGGCGCGCTGGTGGGGGCGATCCTCCTGGGGGACACCTCGTGCGCGCCGGACCTCGTGCGCGCATTCGAGAGCGGCGCCCCGCTGCCCGACGATCGCGTGGAGCTGCTGCGCGCGCCGGCCCGGTCGACGGCGGTGGACCTCCCCGACGACGCCCAGATCTGCAACTGCAACGGCGTCAGCAAGGGGCGGCTCGTCGCCGCCGTCCGCGGGGGCGCGCGATCGCTGGGGGCGCTCTGCGCGGCCACGCGTGCGGGCACCGGATGCGGCACGTGCAAGAAGGACGTCGAGGCCATCCTCGAGGCGGTCGCCGGCGGCGCGGTGGCCGAGGACCCCTCGCGGCACTGGTACGTCCCGGGCGTGCCCCTGAGCAAGCCGGAGCTCGTGGCGGCGGTGCGGGAGAAGGGGCTGCGCAGCGTCTCGGCAGTCTTCGCGGCGCTGTCGCCCGGGGGCCGCGAGGACGCGGCCAGCAAGCCGGGCCTGGCCTCGCTCCTGCGCACGATCTGGGGAGCGGACTACGAGGACGAGCGCGACGCGCGCTTCGTCAACGACCGGGTCCACGCCAACATCCAGAACGACGGGACCTTCAGCGTCATCCCCCGCATCTACGGCGGCGTCACGTCGCCCCAGCAGCTGCGCACGATCGCCGACGTGGCCGAGAAGCACGGCGCGCGGATGGTGAAGATCACGGGCGGCCAGCGAATCGATCTGCTCGGCTTCCGCAAGGAGCAGCTCCCCGCGATCTGGCGGGACCTGGGGATGCCCTCGGGTCACGCCTACACCAAGGCCTTCCGCACCTGCAAGACGTGCGTGGGGACGGAGTTCTGCCGGTACGGCGTGGGTGACTCGACCGCGCTCGGCATCGCCATCGAGCGGCGCTTCCAGGGGGTCGAGTCGCCGGCGAAGCTGAAGCTGGCGACGGCGGGTTGTCCCCGCAACTGCTCGGAGGCCACCACCAAGGACATCGGCGCCGTCGCCGTCGAGGGAGGAAGGTGGGAGATCTACGTGGGCGGGGCCGCGGGGTCGCGGGTGCGAAAGGGCGACGTGCTCTGCGTGGCGGACTCGCACGACGAAGTGCTGCGGGTGATGGGTCGCTTCATGCAGCACTACCGCGAGAACGCGAGGTTCGGCGAGCGGACGTACGACTACGTCGAGCGCGTGGGTCTCGATCGGTTGAAGAGGCTCCTCGTCGACGACGAGGAGGGCGAGTGCGCTCGGCTCGACGCCGAGATGCAGCGCTCGGTGGACGCCTACGTCGATCCATGGCGCGAGGCCGACGCCCCGGCGCACCCGACGCAGTTCGCTCCGGCGCTCGACGCCGTGCCCGTCCTGCTCCGGCTGCGGCGGGCCGCGGGGGAGCGATGACGCAGCGGACGTACGATCTGGGCGCGCTCGATCGCGTCCCGCTGGGCGAGGGCCGCGCCTTCGAGACCGGAGGGCGCGCCATCGCCGTGTACCGCACGCGGGCCGGAGGCCTGTACGCGACGGAGGCCCGGTGCCCGCACAAGGGGGGGCCGCTCGCCGACGGGATGACCGGCGGGGCCACCGTGGTCTGCCCGCTTCACGGCTTCGCGTTCGACCTGACCACGGGCAGGCCACTGGCGACCGAGTGCGCCCATCTGCGCACGTTCCCGGTGAGGGTCGACGACGCGGGGCGCCTGCTCGTGGAGGTCGACGGCGACGACTGAGGGGCCCGCAGCAATGCGAGGAGCCCGTACCCGGCCGCGACCCAGACCGCCTCCTTGCCGCGCTTGAGGAGCACGAACGCGGCCGCCGCGCCCGGGTCGGCGCCCAGCGCCTGGAGCACGGTGGCGTAGCCGAGGTCGACGACGCCCAGGCCGGAGGGCGCCAGGACCACCGCCGAGCGGACCAGGGAGAGGCCGGCCTCGAGCGCGAACACGGAGGACAGATCGACGCGCGCGCCCACGAGGTGCAGGAGCAAGGCGGACTCGAGGGCCTCGAGGCACCAGGCGCCGAGGAACGACAGCGTGGCCGTGCCCGTCGCCAGCCGAGCCCCCCGCAGGCGCGTCGCCTGGGCGTCGGTCGCCGTGGCCTGGTGACGCCGGGCCTCGAGCCAGCGCGACAGCCGCCTCGACGGAAGGCGGGCGAGCCATGCGTGCAATCGGGCGAAGGTGGAGCGACCGAGGAGGCCGGCGCCGACCGCCGCCGACAGCGCCAGGGGCACCAGCGAAGACGCGAGCACCACCCACTGCAGGCCGCCGCGATGCACCAGCGCGCTCGAGATCGCCTCCAGCGCTGGGAACCCGGCCACCGCGCCGAGCGCGATGTACGCCGCGTGCGCGCGCATCACCAGCCACTTGCGCCCGATCGAGACCACCACGCCGTCGCGCAGCGGCACGTCGCAGCGGGCCTCGAGGAGCAGGGCCGTCGCCGTATCCGAGGCCACGAAGCCCGCCGGAAGCGTGATGTGCAGCGCCTCGCTGGCGATGCGGAGCGGGAGCATCTGCGCCAGCGTCGGGCGGTTGCCGAGCGCGCGCAGCAGCACCACCGTGCCGAAGGCGTCGAGGGCCATGCCCAGGGCGAAGGGCACCAGCGCCGTGACCACCAGCGGACCGGCGGAGGTCGCCGCGCGCCAGGTGGTGGCGGCGTCGGCCTGTTCGACGAGGCGCGCCACGACGGCGACGGCGACGAGGCAACCCAGGATCTGGAGCGCGATCCTGACGCGAGCCTTCACGGGCGCATCGCCGATCGCTCGGGCGCATGCTCGAAGATCTCCTCGAGGGGTGCGCCGGACGAGGGCGCGACGTCGGCGGGAAGGTCGAGCAGCGCGCGGATTGTGGGGGCGACGTCCGCCAGGCGGTGCGGTCGGATCGATCGAGCCAGGCCGCGCGCTTCCACGCCGCCGCCCGCGGCCACCAGCCACACGCGGGCAGACTCCGGAAATTGCCGCCCGTGGAAGCGGTAGTCGCGCGCGCGCCCGTGATCCGCCGTGACGACGACGGTGGTGTGCCGGCCGCGCGGGCCCATGCGGTCGAGCGCGGCGAAGAGATCGCCCAGGGTGGCGTCGGCACGCCGGAGCGATGCGAGGTAGCCCGCGTAGTCGCCGCGGTGCGCGTACTCGTCCGGCTCACCGAGCCCGAGGAACATGAAACGCGGGCGCCAGGTCTCGAGGTACCGCACGGCGAGCGCCCCCGTGAAGCCGTCGGGGCGGAAGTCGGCGTAGCCGGGGAAGGGATCGGCGCGGGCGCCGCGGTCGAGCAGGTCGGCGGTCGGCCGGTCGTCGCGGAGCAGCTCGTCGTGGGAGGTCGCCGAGCGGCCGGTGGACAGGACCAGCCGCGCGGGGTCGGCGCTCGCCACCTGCTGGATGCGTTCCCACGACGAGAAGACGGCGACGTCGCCGGGCCGATCCGTGCGGTCGCGCACCTCGTCCAGCAGCGTGGGTGCGTGCGCCGGCGGGCAGTCGTTGTCGGCGCACCCGTGGCTGCGTCGGCCCGTGAAGATCTCGGTGTACCCGGGAAGCGAGACGAAGCTCGGCCCCGAGGCTGCGATGGGCGCCCCCTCACCGGGGGCCCCCAGCGCGACGCCCCGTTCTCCGATGAGCGCGTGAAGATG
>DATBQU010000164.1:0-7617 GCA_036560665.1 Polyangiaceae bacterium | reverse complement strand
GTCGAAGTCCGTCTGGAGGTTGGCGCACGTGCCGGCGCCGCAGAGGGTCTGGCCGGTCGCGCAGCCGACGGCGCACTTGCCGCTGGAGCAGACGAGGCCGCCTCCGCAGGTGGCGCCGCAGGAGCCGCAGTTCTTCGGATCGTTCGTGGTGTTGACGCACGACCCTCCGCAGGCGGTCTGCGAGCCCGAACAGTTCGTGGTTGTCGAGTCGCCGCCCGTGTCCGTCGTACCGGAGTCGAAGATCGTCGTGGTCCCGTCGTCGGACGCGTCCGGCGTGGAGGTGTTGTCCCCGTTGGTCGAGCAACCGACCACCGTCACCGTGGTCCAGAAGACCGTGGCGATCAGAAGATGCACGCCGAGCGTTACTCGACCCGGGAGCTTGGACATGGACATGGCACCCCTCCGCGCAAGAAGACCGCGTCACGGGAGGCGCGGTACCGTCCACCAGCTCACACGATCTCGGCCAGCCTGGCAAGCCCTAGGCCGCGCGCGCGAGCCCCTGCGGGAGGCCGAATTCGGCCATCGCACCCGCCAGGCCCACCTCGACGACGCGATCCCAGTAGCGCGTCCCGGCCCAGACGGCCGGCACGTCGGCGAAGGGCACCGTCTCGCGTACGAGCTCGACGCTCGACACGAGGCGGCGGACGAAGGGGACCATGTAACGCCACGAGGTACGCGGGATGGCGAGGTGGTCGGCGACCTCGTCACCGATGAGGGACCGGCAGAGGGCGGCGCTGAAACGCACGACGCGCCGCGCGTTGGCGCGCTCGCCTCGCGTCCTCGCCTGCATCGCCTGCCGCACCGGCGACTCGAGGAGCGCCTTCGTCAGGCGCCGGGAGTCCTCGTCGGGCGCACCCTGCGTGGCCTGGAGCAGGTCGACGAGCCGCAGCCCCTCGGCCTCGGTGGCCGGCAAGAGCTCGGGCTCGATGCCCATCAGCCAGCCGGACCAGCGCCACAGGTGCATGTAGGCCTCGGCGTCCTCGGGCGCGATGCGCATGCCGAGCTGCCGCAGCCCCTGGAGGACCGCGACCGAGAAGAGGAGCGACGTCCCGGCCTGGTCGTGCTGGTTGATGGGCGCGCCCCACGCGGCGGCGTCCCAGCGGCCGCTGCGCAGGATCATGCGCCTGACGTGGGCGTGGATGAGCCGCACCTTGAGGGTGATCTGCCAGCCTTCGCCGCGCGGGCGCATGGCGCCGGGCGTGATGGTGGCCTGCACGAAGCGCGCGGTCTCGTTGAGTCGACGCGCGGCCTGCTCCTGGAGGCGTCCGCTGAAGACGAGCGGCTTGTTGCCCGCGGGCGACGTGTACCCGAGGACGAGCGACTTGAGGCCGAGCACCAGCCCGCCCAGCGGTCCGGCGCGCAGGAGCAGCTCGCCGCCGCGCTCGATGGTGGGCCAGTCGACCCACATGGGGACGCGCTCGACCTGGTCGAACAGGGCGCGAAAGCTCGCCGGCGCGTCGGGGACGGCGGCCAGCCCGCGGCGCGACGCCCGCTCGAAGAGCTGCCAGCCGCCGGGCGCGGCCTCGATCGACGCCACGACGTCGTCGGCCAGCGAGTCGACCCGCGTGAGGAAGGCGCCGAGGCGATCGACGCTGTCGCCGAGACGGGCGCGCGCCTCCGGGAGGTTGGTGAAGCGCGACGGGAGCATGCTCATCAGTCTAGCGCCGGGAGCTAGGGTCGGCCTTCGCCACGTCGAGCGCCAGGTTCACCACCGCCTCGTACTCCTCCTTCGTCACCGGGACGACCGAGAGGCGCCCCTGGCGGAAGATCATCATCTTGCCGAGCGTGCGGTGGTGGCGCATCTCGTCCAGCGTGACGGGCCTGGGCAGCGGCCGCACCGGCTCGATGTCGACCGCGCTCCAGTCGCCCTCCTTCGCGGTGGGATCGGGGTACGCCTCGCGCGCCACGCGCGCGATGCCCACCACCGCCTTGCCCTCGCTGGAGTGGTAGAAGAGGCAGAGATCGTCCACCTTCATCGCGCGCAGGTTGTTGCGCGCCGTGAAGTTGCGCACCCCGTCCCAGGTCGCCCGTCCCTCGGCGACGAGACGGTCGAACGAGTAGGTGCCGGGCTCGCTCTTGATGAGCCAGTGTCCGCGCGCCATCGCCATCTCCGGCCTACGCTCCGAAGAGCTCCTCCTGGACCTCGGCGAGGATCCGCTGGGACTCGTCACCCGACAGGACGAGCGCCGCGGACAGCGCGTCGATCGCCGCGGCTTCGGCGTGGACCACGTTGTCGTCGATGAACGCCACCGCCGCGGCCAGGCGGAAGGCGAACGCGCGCGACTCCTGCGTGGGAAGGCGCCGGGCCAGCGTGTCCAGCCGCACCTTCCAGCCGTCGCGCTTGAGGCGTGCCGCCAGCTCGTCGAGCGCCGGCCCGAGGTCGAGCTTGTAGTCGCCGCCGCTGGTGTCGACGATGGCCTGCACGCTCGCGGCCAGCTGGCCGACCTCGTCGGGCGCGATGTCGCCGTCGACCGCGGCCATCAGGAACATCGCCTCGAGGATGGCCTCGAACTCGTCGGCGCGAGCCTGCTCGGCCGCGGCCACCTTCTCGTTGCGCGAGCGCGCGAAGGCGCGGGCGGTCTCGCGGGCGGTCTGACCCGTGGCGAGCTTGGCGAGGCGGGCGTCGAGGACCAAGACGAGGCCAATCGTCGCCCCTTCAGGGGCGCGCGTCCAGGGACTCTCTCGCCGCGGATCAGCCGTCGTCGGTCCAGCCGCGCGCGCGCCACCGGCGATCGACCGGCTCGGGGGTCCACGGGGGCGGCTCGTTGCTCTCCTCGATCATCTCCAGGAAGCCGAGGGTGGTGCGGTCGAACCATTCCGTCAGCTGATCGAAGCTCGGCAGGCGCGGCCGCGGCCCGGCGACTCCGGCGACCTCGAAGGGATCGAGAAGGGTGGGCGTGGCGCTCATCATGGTGCTCTCCAGAGGAGCAAACGGCGGACCACGCGGCCTCCTGCGGGATTCCCGGCGCATCGCGGGGGGGCCCATGGATCGCCGGGGATCCGAAGGCGACGCGAAGGGGTCCATGCCGGTGACTGCGGGTAGCTCGCCCGTGTTTCCGGGGGTGTGTAAGGTGCTGAGCGATGCGCCCGCTTCACCTGCTACCGATGGGTCTGACCGCGCTCCTCGCCTGTGCCGCCGCCGCGCCTCGCCCCGTTCCCCCGGCGCCGACGCCGCCCTCGACCGGGCCCGCAGTCACGCCCACCGCCACGGTCGAGGCCGACGCCTCCGCCGACGCGGCGGCGACCGCCACCTCGGAGGCGCCCGACGCCGGGCCGGTCGAGGGTCCTGACGCAGCGCCCGCCTCGACGAGCGCGTGCAACGAGCAGGCGCCCCAGGACTTCCTCGTTCGCGGCAACTTCCTGAAGGGGGGCGCCGCCGCCGTCCAGCGAGCCATCCAGTACCGGACCGACACCTACGGCTACTTCCGGGGCTTCGGCCGCCCCGGTCCGGACGCGCTGCCGCCCAGCCACTACGTCGTCGACACCACCTTCATGGGTCTCCCGGTGAAGATGCACGCCAAGGTGGTCCCCGCGCTGCGGTGCGTGGAGGAGGAGATCAAGCTCGCCTGCACGGAGCACCCGTACACGGCGCGCGCGCTGGCGGGCGTCCGCTTCAAGAACACCTACCGTGGCGGCGAGGTGACCAATCACATCTATGGCATCGCCATCGACATCGATCCCGGCCTCAACACGTGCTGCGGGTGCGTCAAGCCGTGGAACGAAGCGCCGGCTTGCCAGCGCCCGGCCAGGAGCGAGTACGACCGCATGGCCATGCCCGAGTGCTGGGTGCACGCCTTCGAGCGTTACGGCTTCTACTGGCTGGGGCACGACGTACTGAAGGACACCATGCACTTCGAGTTTCTGGGCGACCCGGAGCACATCGTGAAGGGCGCCGCGCCGGTCTCGTCCGCGCCGCCGCCCGCCGTCGATGGAGGCCGCTGAGGCGGGAAGGTGTCATACTGAGGGGAGACACGATGGCTCCGTCGTCCGTCCCTCCGCGCAAACCCTACTCCGGCGTCCGGCCGCGCGGCCCGCTCGTCCTGGTGGTGGAGGACGAGGACTCGCTGCGCGATCTCTTCGCCGCGGAGCTCGCCGCGGCCGGCTTCATGGTGCTCGAGGCGTCCGACGGCGCGATGGCGATCGAGAAGGCCTTCCAGTTCGGCCCGCACGCGGTCGTGCTCGACCTCATGCTCCCCGGCATCGACGGCTTCAAGGTCGCCCGCCGGCTGCGCGCCGACGATCGCACGCACGAGGTCGCGCTCATCGCGCTCACCGCGCTGCAGTCGAAGAGGTTCGAGGAGATGGCCATCGCCGCGGGCTGCGACTCGTTCATGAGCAAACCGGTCATCGCCGCGGCGCTCATCGGCGAGGTGGTGCGGCTGCTCGCTCGTCGCATGCAGAGCGCGACGGGGTCGTCGCCGGATCTGTCGCGGCTCAAGGGCCGCTGACCGCGACCACGCTCAGGGGTGAACGACGACGACGGTCGCGGGCTGCCCGTCGTCGTCGCCCGCGCGCACGGCGTGCCACCCATCGGGGACCTGCGGCTCCGTCCAGCCGAACAGCCAGCGGGCGTCCAGCGGCGAGAGGTTCACGCACCCGCCGCTGTGTCCCTCGCCCCACTGGTCGTGCCAGTAGGCGGTGTGCAGGAGGTACTTGTCGTAGAAGCGCTGGCTCCACGGCACCTCGGCGTGCACGAACTCCGTACCGTCGTCGAGGTCGCTCTGGAGCGTCGCCGTCACCAGCTTCTCCCGGATGCGGAAGGTGCCGATGGGCGTCGTCGCCGCGGGCTGGTGCGGCTCGCGATCCGGATCGGGCCGGGCGGCGCCGAGCTTGCCGGCAGAGATCATCGTCGCGTAAGCGGGGACGTCTTCCTCGTAGGCGACGAGCCATCCCTGCAGCGCCGCGACCTCCACCCAGGTGCGGCGTATTCCTTCCTTCTTCGGCTCGTCGCCGAACGGGCTCGCGCCCTCGGGCGCCACCACCGCGGCGTCGCGGGCGTCGATCCATGCGCCCGCTTCGCGAGTCTCCCAGTAGGTCGTGCGCCCGTGCTTCTCGCTCCGGCCCGTGAGGGCCACCCACGACAGGCGCGGCCACGTGTCGTCCGTCGCCAGGAGGCGTCCGTCGACCTCGCGCCGGTACTTCGTGTGCGCGACGCGCTTGAAGAAGGCGAGCGGCAGCGTGGTCTCACCGCCGAGCGCGACGCCGTGGAAGTCCACCTGCGGGAAGGGGACGACCCGGTCCTTGCGGACGAAGCTCATGTCGCTGGCGCGGAGCCATGTCGCGCCGTCGGCCTCGACCTCGTCGGTCCAGGCGAGCGTGGAGCGGGGAGCCACGGCGGAGCGCGGGTCGAGGAGCGCGGGGGGCCAGTCGGGCGACGACTCCGCGAGGCCGGGCAGCGAGCGGTGCCGGCGGGCGCCGCGCGACTCCCCGTAGGCGTAGGGCCAGGGCGAGCCGTAGTCGGGAGCGTGCGCGCGGAGGGCGAGCCACACCGCGTCGCCTGCGTCGAGCGTCGCGCTCTCGCCGTCGACGCAGGCATAGCCGCGCGGTGCGACGGCGCGCACCGACGGGCAGCCGGGAGCAACGCCAGGAGGCTCGTCGCGGAGCTCCACGGAGTCTCCGGCGGCGAGGGTGCCGATCCACCTGCCCTTGAGGGTGGGGTCGGCGTGGATGGGGAGGGAGCGGGCGCGGACGTAGAGGCGGGGGATGGGCGCGGACACGGTCGCCGTCGCCGTCGCGGTAGCGGTCGCCGTCGCGGTCGCGGTCGCCGTCGCCGTCGCGGATGCGGTCGCGGATGCCGATGCGGTCGCGGTCGCGGATGGCGCCGGCTTGCGCTCGGCGCACGAGGGCGCGACGAGGACGAGACCGACGACCACGACCGCACGGCGCATGCGAGCGGGCCAGAGCATGCCCCGCGCGGCGCGGAAAGCAAACATTGCGGAGCGGGGGTAAGGTGCGGGCCGTGCTGCTCCCGCGCTCGCGGCTCGTTCGCCTCATCGCCTTGCTCGTCGGCCTCGCTGTCGTCGTCGCGGGCGCGTGCGTCGGGTTCGAGTCGCTCGACGCGCGGGTCACGCGGGCCGCCGCCTCCGCCTCCTGGCGTACGTACACCGTCTGCCTGGTGGGCGAGCCCGTCGGCGCCGGGGAGCACAGCGTCGATCGGCTGCGCGCGATCGATCTCGCCGCCGTCGCCTCGACCGACGCCGATCGCGGCGGCTGGCCGGGCAGGTGCGCGCGTCACGCGACGCAGCTCGCGCAGCTGCTGTCGCTCGTGGCCCGCCGCGATGCGCGGTGGGGGGACGCGGCGGATCTCGCGCGGCGGGTGTCGACGCCGGTGGATGCGTCGCGCGTGGATCCGGCGCTCGTCGACGCGCTCTCGGACGCGCTCTCCCGACTGCCGCTGCCCGCGCCCGAGGTCTCCGCTCCCGTCGATCCCGCGCCCCCCGCGGGGATCGCTCCCGCGATCGCGCGCGACGCACTCGCGCCGCTGGGCGCGCCGGGCAGCGCGTCGACCGCCGTGGACGAGCCGCTTCCCGGCGAGTCGCTCCGTCTGGCGTGGGCCGGTCACCCGGTCCGCGTCTGTCGCTTCGACGCGGGCCTCGCCTCGGCGAGGTGCCTGGATGCACGCGGGATCCCCGACGAGGCGCAGGTCACGCCCGTTGCCTCCGACGACGCCGCTCCGACCACGCTGCTTCGCGCAGTATTCACCCGCGACACCCCGGCGGGCATCCTGCGCGCCGAGGACGGCGAGCGCGTCTCCGACGACTGGAGCGCACCTGCCTTCCTGCGCCGCGACGGCAGGGTCCTCACGCTGGCTGCGGTGCACGGCGGCTCCGTCCTGCGGCGCGCCGACGAAGAGGTGGGCCTGGCCGTGCCGGGGAGCTCCGGCCCCGTCGCCATCGCAGGGGACGCGCTGCTGTGGGTAGCCGGCGATCGACTCGAGGCGCGCACGCTCGACGCCGACGACGGCCTGGGACCGATCACCGACGTGGGGCCCCTTCCGCCGGGCGATCGCTCACTCTCCCTGTGCCGCACGCGCGAGGCGCTGGCCGTTCGCGTCACGGCGGGCAACCTCGCCGTCACCGCGTTTCGCGTGGGCCCTTCGTGGTCGACGCCCATCGCCTCGCCGCGCGCCGATCGCCCCGCGTCGCTCGCCTGCCACGGGCGCGTGGCCACGCTGACCTGGATCGACGGCCGTACCGTGGCCCAGATCGTCTGCTCGCCGGCGGGGTGCTCGCGCGCCACCGCGGCGCTCGGGCCGGCCTGGGAGGGCGGCGATCTCGAACGCGCGGTCGTCGACGTGGGCGGACATCTGCTGGCCGTACGCCACGCCGTCCGGCCGAGCGCCCTCGCGCCGGAGCCGGTGGAGGCGATCGTGGCGCGCTTCGGATCGATGGCCGAGCTCGCGGCGGCCCCCGATCGCGTGCTCGTCGCCGATGCCGTCCGTGGGGGGGTCGACCCGGCTTCGGTCCAGGCGTTCGCGCGCGACGACGCCGCGGTCCTCGTGGTCACGGGTCGCGACGGCCGCGCATCGGCGCTGAGGATCGGCGCCGCGGGGGACGCCGGCCCGATCGTGCTGCGACCCTGAATCGGCGGGGCCTCAGGACAGGCCGAGGCGGCGGG
>DATBQU010000163.1:0-11134 GCA_036560665.1 Polyangiaceae bacterium | reverse complement strand
TCAAGAAGCTCGAGCGCCTCAGCATCAAGAAGACCGGGGTGAAGAGCCTCGCCCCGCTGTCGCAGATCAAGACGATGAAGTTCCTCTACATCGCCGACACGCCGATCACGGACATCACCCCGGTGCAGCCGCTGATGTCCGGCGGGATGAAGCTCATCACGACGAACAACTGAGGACGGCCGGTCGCGGCTTACTCCGCGACCGCGTCGTAGACCTCGCCAGGCGCGAGCCGCAGCACGCGTGGCGCCATCGCCGCCGCCGCAACCGCGCCCGCGAGCGCCAGCAGCGCCACCGCGGCGAAGCGACCCGTCGCCGCCAGCTCCGCCCACCCGCCTGCGTGGCCGAGAGCCGCGACGCAGATCGAGCCGCCGAGCATGCGGGTCGCATAGACCGCGCTCGTGATCGCCCCGCGCTGGTCCCACCGAACGCACGCCTGCGGGCCCACCAGCGACGTGCTCGCCGCGGGCCCGAGACCGAGCCCCAGGACGCCGAGCGCCGCCATCGCCCAGGGCATCGGCAGCCCCCGCGTCACCACCAGCGCCAGCCCCGCCGCGCCGGCCAGCGCGATGGCGAAGCCGCCCGCCACGCTCGCGCGCATCCCGCGAGCCACCAGCACGCGCACGCCGAAGCTCGAGCCGATCGCCCAGCCCACCAGCAGCGGCACGAGCGCGGCCCCCGCGGAGAGGGCGTCCCCGCTGGCCTGCTCGCTCACCCACAGCGGGACGTAGGCCGCGCAGGCATAGAGGATGGCGCCGGCGAAGGCGCTTGCCACGAGACCGGCGCGCACCGCCGGCTCGCCCAGCGCGGCCCGGAGCCCCGACGGAGCGCGCTGCGCCCGGGGCGGATCGCGGTACGAGGCGAGCAGCAGCGCCACCGCGACCAGGCCGACAGGGACGTTGACGAGGAAGACCCACCGCCACGACGCGTGCAGCACGATCCAGCCGCCGATGACCGGCCCTACCACGCTGGCCGCACCCCAGGCGCCGGTGAACAGGCCCTGGATGCGCGCGCGCTCCTCGAGCGTGTAGAGGTCCGCGCTGATGGTCATGGCGATGGGCTGGAGCGCCCCGGCGCCCAGGCCCTGCACGGCCCGGAACACGACGAGCTCAGGAAAAGAGGTGGCGGCGCCGCACAGCGCGGACCCGACCAGGAACAGGCCCATGCCGCCCACGAAGAGCGGCAAGCGGCCCAGCACGTCGGCGAGCTTGCCGCTCACCAGCACCGCCACCGTCGAGGCCACCAGGAACGCCGAGAACACCCAGGCGTACGCGTCGAGGCCGCCCAGGTCGCCCACGATGGTGGGCATGGCGCTGGTGACCACCGTCCCCTCGAACGCCGCCACCACCAGCCCCACCAGCACCGCGGCGGTGGCGATGCGCCGGCGCGCGAGGCGAGGTGGGGAGACGGCCAGCATCACCTGGGGAAAGGTAGCGCCCGGACAGGATGCGGAAAGCGCATGGATCGGCATATCGACAATGCAGGACGTGCATCATAAAGGTGGAAGGGTGGACGTCGATCAGCTCCGGGCCTTCGTGGCCGTCGCGCGCACCAAGCGCTTCACGCGGGCGGCGCGTCTGCTGGGCACCACGCAGCCGAGCCTTTCCCGGCGGGTCCAGCAGCTCGAGCGCACGGTGGGGGCGAAGCTGGTGGTGCGGACGCCGTCCGGGGTCGTGCTCACCAGCGCGGGCGAGCGGTTCCTGGCCCACGCCGAGCGGGCGCTGGGCTCGATCGACGCCGGGCGCACCGCCATCGAGGAGCTCGCCGGGCAGCCCCGCGGGGTGGTGACGCTCGGCAGTCAGCCGACGGTGAGCGCCTACGCGCTGCCCGAGGTGCTCGCCCGCTTCCATGCGCGCCACCCCGAGGTGGTCCTGCGGCTGCGCGAGGGCCAACCGGAGCAGGTGGAGGAGCGCCTCGCCTCGGGCGAGCTCGATCTGGCGCTGCTCAACCTGCCCGTGCGCCGGGTGGACCTCGCCGCGCAGAAGCTCTGGCAGGAGGACTACCTGCTGGCCGTCCCGGTCGGCCACCGCCTGGCATCGGCCGATCGCGCGGTGACGCTCGCGGACGCGGCCAACGAGCCGCTGGTCGTCGTCACCGGCGTGCCCGCCACTGCGGCGCTCTTCGCGGCGTGCGAGGAGCGGGGATCACGCCCGCGCGTCGTGGTCGAGGCCGACAACCTCGAAGCGGTGCGTCGCATGGTCGAGCGCGGCCTCGGGGTCGCCCTGCTTCCGCGCATCATGGCGGAGGCGGCGGACCCGCGGCGGATGAAGACGGTGGAAATCGCGCGGGGCGGCCTCCGCCGTCAGGTCGCGCTCGTGCACCGCGGCGAGGCCTACCTCACGGCCGCGGCCCGCGCACTGCGGGCGGCGATCGTCGAGGTCCTCGCGCGGCGGCGGGGGTTCAAGGCGTCCAGATCTGCTCGCGCGCCGGCGTGAGCACCTCCCACAGGCCGATGCCGCCGAGGACCAGCCCGGGCGCCAGCACCGCTCCACCCCACGGCGCGCGCTCGGCGAAGCTGCCGCCCACGCCCGGCGCGAGCATCACGTACGTCGCCGCGGCCACCGACGCGGCGCCGAACGCGAGCAGCGCGTACCCCCACAGACGCAGCGGCTCGATCCGGCGCCGCACCTCGGCGACGTCGCGCGCGGGCACGGTGAGGCGGACCGGCAGGTCCGCCGCGCACGTGCGGTGCCCCTGCACCATGCACAGCTCGTAGTCGACGACGACCCGCGTGGAGTCGACGGCGACGCTCCACGAAGGCGCCGCCCGCGTGCGGCCCTGGCCGTCGAGCAGGCCGATGACGCCCGTGCCCGACACCGGGAACTCGGCGGCCGCGCACGCATCGCAGCGCAGCTCGATGGCGCCGGCGGCGTCGCGCCGCGCCCGCACTTCGTAGGGGACGCGCGAAAGCATCTCCCAGTACTCCCCGCGGCCGACCACCCCTTCCGGGGCGCCGACCGGCAGGACGTCGGTGCCGTCGCGGGACTCGAGCGTCACCGCGCTGGTGTCGCGCACCCTCACCTCGGCGGTGCTCACCTCGAAGCACCCCGCACAGGAGAGGGCGAGAGCGACCGCCACGAGCCGCCTCACGGCGCCACCGACACGCGCACGGACGTGTCCGAGAAGAGCCGCGCCAGGACGCCGACCGTCGTCGCCAGCAGGCCCATGGCGATGAACCCGATGCCCACCACGACCTTGCTCGATCGCGCGTCGCTCGAGGCGTTCGCGTCGTCGGGGAGCAGCAGGATGGCCCCGCCGCCCGCCGCGAAGGCCATGCCCCCCACGGCGAGCAGCGTCCCCACGTCGCGCAGCAGCGGCGAGCCGCCGCGGGCCTCGACGCGCAGGTGCTCGTCGGTCGCGGGCAGGCGGAAGGGGCTGGAGTCGACCACGCCGTCGCCGCCGATCCGGTACTCGTCGGCCACGCTCAGGCGCAGGGTGCAGGGCACGACGCAGGCGGTCCGCCACCCCGCGTCCCCCGAGCGCTGCTCGAGGACCGGGAGCCCAGGCGAGCGCAGGACGGACACGTCGACCACCGGCCGTGGCTCGTCGGCGCGCGAGAGCGTGACCGCCGTCAGGCGAGAAGCGATGACCACCCCGGCCAGGAGCCAGCGGGGCAAGTGGCCCCGGCCGCGGGAGAGGGCGCCGCGCCGGCCGCGGCGATCGTGCGAGAGGGAAGGCATGGCGCCGCCCCGGAGCAAGCGGCGCGCCGCGGGCTTTGCTACATCGGATCGCACCATGCGCACGCTCTATCACTTCCAGAACTCGCCGTTCTCGCGCCGCGCCCGTCTCGCGCTCGCCCACAAGGGGCTCGACTGCGCGCTGCGCGACGGCCGGGACGATCCGGCGGCGCTCGAGGAGGCCCGCCGCCTCGTGCCCTTCCGCACCCTGCCCGTGCTGATCGACGGGACCCACGCCCTGGCCGACTCCGGTGCGATCAGCCACTGGCTCGACCGGGCCTACCCCGCCGCGCCGCATCTCTGGCCCGACGGCGAGGGCAGCGACGAGGCGTTCGGGGCGGCGGCGCTCGTCGACGTCGTCCTCAGCAACGTGGTCGACACGGGGACGCGCTACTACGCGCTGCACGAGCACCCGGCGTGGGAGAAGGTGAAGACCGAGCAGGTGGGCCGCGCGCAGCAGGCCGCCCAGTCGCTCGCGGAGCGCGTGTCCTCGCTGGGTCGACCGACGATGGCGGCGTCGGGCTGGTCGGCCGCAGACATCTGGGTGCTGACGATGACGATCTGGTTCGAGGGCATGCCGGCGCGCGCAGCAGTCAGCCCGAACATCGCGCAGATCCTCACCCTCGGGTTCGTCCTGCCGCCCGCGCTGTCGAGATGGGTCGACGCTCATCGCGAGAGGCCGGACGTACGGGCGCTGGGGTAGGGCCATGGCCCCCAGCTCCCCGCGGGTTCGCCCCGGTGATCTTCCCAGGTGCGGTTCGAGCGAATGGTCGCGGACCTCGACCGGCTGGCGCAGCGAGTGGGAAAGACCGCCCCCAACGTGGTCCCGCGCAAGCAGAGACCCGCCGGCCGGCCGGACCCACCGCTTGGCCTAGCCCCCACGGAGCTGCAGAGAAGGACCAAACAGGCCCTTCTTGGCATCAAGAAGTGCCTCGAACGGACCTCGAAGGACCTTCTTGCGACCAGCGAGGCACTCTCGGTGACGAGAGAGTGGCAGTGAGTGACCAGCGCGGACCGGTGAGTGACCAACGATGAGCTTCGTGGAGCCGAGAAGGCGCAATGAGTGACCAGAACGTCGCTCACTGCGACCTGAGAGGCCCTCCGTGCGACCAAGGGGGTCCTTTCGTCCTCCAAAGAGGACCGATGAAGGACCCAATCGTCCCCATGACGGGCCAAACAGTCACTGTGACGGACCTCACAGTCGTTTGAACGAACGAAGAAGCTCCTTCCAGTGCCCAACGAGCCGAAGGCGCCAGGGGATGACGACCACCAGCGCCAGGCCGGGGCCGCAATGAGCCCGTCGCCTCACTCCGTGATGGCGAGCCGCAGGAGCGGCAGCATCCGCCCGGGGATGGAGCACGACGGAGCATCGCCGGCCCGCGTCGCGCCCTGTCGGAGGTAGAACGACTCCGCGTGCGGGTCGGCATGGATGGAGAGGGCGCGGAATCCTTCCCGGCGTGCCAGGGTGCGCGCCGCCTCGAGGAGGGCGCGGCCGACACCGCGCCGCAGCGCGGAGGGTGCGACGTACAGCGAGTCGAGCTCGCCCTCGGGGGGCGATCCCTTCACGGTGAAGAAGCCGACGATGACCCCGGCCTCGTCGGCGACATGGGCCCGCCACGGGACGATCTGCTCGGGGTGGAGCGTGAGCTCGGCGCGGCATCGCTCGAGGAAGTCGGCGTCGTATCCCCACACGGCCTTGGAGCGGAGCGCCAGGTCGGAGAGCGCCGCGGCTTCGTCGGGGCGCGCGGGGCGAATGCTCATGCGAGGAGCCATGCCGCCGTGACCGTCAGTGCAGCAGCGCCGCGCCCAGTGCGTCGAGCAGCTTGTTGCGCTGACCCGCCGGCGCGCTCGCGATGTAGCCCTGGTTCATCTGCCACACGATGACGGCGCCGAGGCCCTTGCTCTTCGCATACGCACCCTTTGCGCCGAGCGACTGCTCGTCCTCGTAGCTGAGGAACGTGCAGGCGTCGGGGCCCCGCGGCGCCGCGAACGTGAGGTAAGGCACCATCGCGCCGGTGTCCCACTGGCGCGCGCTCGGCGTGAGGTAGGTGGCCAGGATGTCGGCGTAGATGACGTCCTTGATGGTCGAGGCCCCGAGGTCCTGCACGGGTGCGGTGACGGGCGTCGTGTAGCAGAGGCCGTAGAAGCCTGCCCCGATGCCCAGCGTGGCCGCCGGGACGCCCGCGGCCAGCATCGCCGTGACGTTGATGTCGATGCCCGCCGGCGTGGCGTGCACGCCGTTCCAGGTGAGCGGCGACGAGTGCCAGCTCTTCCAGCCGGCGTACGCGCCGGACATCCCGTAGCTCATGACGCTGATGCGATCGAAGAGCGGCGCCAGCGTCGCCAGGTACGACAGATCGGGCGGGCTGTTGGCGTTGATCTGGCCGACGGGCAAGGTGAGGACCGTGCCGGGCAAGGCTGCCCGGAGGTCGTGCGCGAGCGAGGCGATGGTCGCGGCGTCGCCGGTCTGGATGGGCTCCCAGTCGAGATCGACGCCGTCGTAACCGTAGTCGCCCACCAGCTTGGCGATGCGGGCGACGAACGTGGCGCGGTTCGCGCTGCCGGCCGAGGAGGCGAAGACGTCGTGCTCGCCGGCACCGCCGATCGAGGCGACGGCCTTCTTGCCGGCGGCGTGCGCGGCGGCGACGAGGTCGTGTCCGAGCTGCGGTCCGCGCGTGGCGTCGAGGAAGAGCGACTCGTCGAGCCCGCCCGACCCGTCGGGCAGGTAGAAGGCGACGGCGACGTGGGTGATGGCGGCCCAGTCGATCTCGGCGACGGGCAGCTTCGAGGCGTCGTATCCCGCGTAGTAGGCCATCACCCACGCCGCGCTGCTTGCGGACGCGTCGGACACGCCGTCGGCGCCCGTGTCGTTCGACGTCGCGTCGTCCGCCGCGTCGGCCCCCGCCCCCTCGGGCGCGGCGTCCGCGATCGCGGTGGAGTCGTCGCCTGCGTCGACGGTCGCCGGCGAGTCGCCGCCGGTGCTGCCGCAGGCCGTGAGCAGGGGGACGAGGAAGAGACAGGCCAGCGGGTGCTGCACGAGCCTCATCCTAGCCCGCCGCGCAGGGCGGGGCGCGCCCCGGACCTACTTCCTGTCCGCGGGCCGCAGCTCGAAGTTGGCCGTCACCGCCCCCGCCGAGCCGACCGTCACCGACTGGGTCGTGGTCGGCATGCGCGGCGCCCAGGCCGTCGCCTTGTAGGTGCCGGGGGGAACGTGCGCGATGACGTACCGGCCGTCGTCGCCCACCCTGCCGAAGTAGGTCGACGGGATGACCAGCAGGTAGCCGATCATCTCCGGGTGGATGTTGCACAGGAAGGCGACGGCGCCGAGCGCGTCGAACCTCCGCCCCGCGGTGTCGCCCTTGCGCAGGTATCCCGTGTCCCACTCCTGCAGGTCCGGCGAGAAGACGTGGTGGGTGAGTGCGTCCTGGTTCCCGAAGGTCACGGTGCCGCCGGCGGTGATGACGGAGATGAAGGGCGTGAACTCCTTGTGGTGGACGTCGATCGCCGCCGACGTCGCCTCGCCTGGCTCCTTGGGGGCGTCCTCGAGGTAGACGACGCCGCCGCTCTTCACCGGGCTCCCGGTGCTGGTCGCCACGACGAGGCCCACGATCCTCGGACCGGTCGGCGGCTTGGCGGCGGCTGCCGGGGACGATGCGCCCGCGACAGGCGAGGCCGGCGCCGGCGGGGCGTTGCAGGCGAGCGCGGAGGCAGCGGCGACGAGAGCGAGGATCGAGCGTGGCGACGGCCTGTTGAGGATCGCGATCATGGGTGCCCCTTGGCGCGCGGGCCACTGCGAGACGCGCGCCAGGCTGTTTCTCCGCACGAATCTGGCGGAGTCGGCCCCGGACCACGCAGGTCATGGGCGCAGTCCGTGCGTCGAGCCGCAGACTTTTCGTCGTTCACTCGACCGGCGCGCGCGCGTCGAACAGCGCGGCATAGACCAGCGAGCCCATCACGTTCACCGCGGCGGCCAGCAAGAACGCCGCCGAGTAAGTGCCGGTCACGTCCACCAGCCACCCGGTGATCGCGACGCCGACGATTCCCGGAATGGTGGCCAGGGTGTTGCTGAACCCGAAGACCAGCGCCGCGTGGCGAGGCGCGAGGTCGAGGCCGTTGGGGGCGAACCCGGAATAGGCACAGCCGAGCGCGCCCGTCGCTCCGCACAGCAGCAGGAGCGCGGCGGTCGGGGAGTGGACGTCGCGCGCCAGGAGCAGGAGCGCGGCGGAAGGGAGCAGGCCTGCGCACTGCATGATCTTGCGCGTGACGGTCACGCTCAGGCCGCGGCGGACCAGGAGGTCCGACACGGATCCCGCGGCGTGGGTCACGACGAACATCGCGAGCCACGGAGCGGCCGAGAAGAGGCCGGCGCCGGCGATGCTCAGGCCCTGGACCTCCTTGAAGTAGCTCGGCAGCCAGGACAGAAGGACGTACAGGCTCCAGGTGGTGGCGAAGTGGGCGGACGCCATCGCCCACACCGGGGCGCGCAGCAGCAGCTTGCGCCAGGGCACCGGCTCGCTCGTCCCCGTCGCGGGTGCCAGGCGGGCGAGCAGCGCGCGCTCGTCGGGCGAGATGCGTGGATCCGTGGCCGGGGCGTTGCTCACGCTGCGAAACCAGAACGCCGCCCACACCAGGCCGAGGGCGCCGAAGGAGTAGAACGCCATGGGCCACGCGAAGCGGGTGACGATCCAGCCGGTCGCCATCAGCCCCACCACGGTGCCGAAGGGAACGGCGCTCAGGAGCCTCGCCACAGCGCGCGTCCTCTCCGCCGGCGGCACCCAGCGGCCGTAGAGCTCGCAGCTGGCGGGGAACATCCCGGCCTCTCCGATGCCCATGACGATCCGCACCGCCACCAGCACCGTCATCGACGTCGCCGCCGCGAGAGGCGTCACCAGCGTGCACGCCGACCACGTCAGCACGGCGAGGCCCAGCACGAGCTTGCCGCCGAAGCGGTTCGCGAGCCAGCCGCTCGCGAACATGAAGAGCATGTAGCCGATGAAGAACGACGACAGCACCAGGCCCTTCTGGGTCTGGCTCCAGCGAAGGTCGCCTTGCATGGCGACGGCCGCGACCGAGATGTTCACGCGATCGGTGTAGGCGAGGAGGCCGGCGAGAAAGGACAGGCCGACGACGGTGTGCCGCCGTGCCCAGCGAGCCGCCGGGGCGATGGTCGTCGTCGTCATCCGCGCTCTGCGCCGCGAATCTCCGTCCGATCAGGCGTCACGTCAATGTGGCTGCGCCACGTTGCGAGCAGGGCCCGACGGTGCGACGCTCCGCGTCGTGTCTCGCATCTCTCGCTACTTCGAGCTCGTGAAGGGGGCGGACGGGCAGCAGCACATGCGCGTCTACCTGGACGGCGCCGCGCTCGTCCGCCTCGCGCTGACCAACAAGGGGACGAGCTTCCCCGACGACGAGCGGGTCGCCCTCGGGATCGACGGCTTGCTCCCGCCGTACGTGACCACGATGCAGGAGCAGATCGAGCGCTCGTACGCGTCGTTCCGCCGGGAGCCCACCGCCCTGGCCAGGTACACGTACCTGCGCGGCCTGCAGGAGCGAAACGAGATCCTCTTCTACGCGCTCCTCGAGCAGCACCTGGCCGAGATGCTGCCCATCATCTACACGCCGACCGTCGGCGACGCCGTCAAGAACGCGTCCACCATCTACCAGGGGACGCGCGGCATGTCGCTCTCGCCGATCAACATCGGGCGCGCCGCGCAGGTCGCCCGAAACTGCATCCTCGACGACGTGCGCATCATCGTCGCCACCGACTCCTCGGCCATCCTCGGCATCGGTGACCAGGGGTGGGGCGGCCTGGCCATCGCCATCGGCAAGCTCGCCATCTACACCGCCGGCGGCGGCGTCAGCCCCTACCGCTCGCTGCCGGTGGGGCTCGACGTGGGGACCGATCGCGCCGACCTGCTGGCGAGCCCCGCCTACCTCGGCGTGCGCCAGCGGCGGCTGCGCGGCGCGGAGTACCTCGCCTTCATGGACCGGTTCGTGGAGAGCGTGCGCGAGCGCTGGCCGCACGCCGTCCTGCAGTGGGAGGACCTCTCGAAGGACACGGCCTTCGACGTGCTGGAGCGCTACCGGAAGAAGCTGCCCTCGTTCAACGACGACGTACAGGGCACCGGCGCGGTGGCGCTGGCGGGGCTGGTGGGCGCGTGCGCGCTGCGCGGGCGCAAGCTGGTCGACGAGGTGGTCGTCGTCTACGGCGCGGGCGCGGGCGGCGTGGGGGTGGCCGCGGCGATCGCGAAGGGAATGATACGCGAGGGGCTGTCGGAGGCGGAGGCGCGCGCCCGAGTCCTGGTGCTCGACTCGCGGGGACTGCTGGTCGAGGGCCGCGCCATGGAGGACTACAAGAAGTCGTTCGCGCAGCCGCGGGCGCGCGTCGCCGACTGGGGCCCGGGCCCCTTCGATCTGCTGGAGACGATCCGCAGGTCGCGCGCCACCGTGCTGCTCGGGCTGTCCGGGCAGCCGGGCACGTTCACCGAGGCGATGGTGCGCGCGATGATGGACCATCTCGAGCGACCGGTCGTCTTCCCGCTGTCCAACCCCACCGCCTCCTGCGAGGCCACGCCGGCGGACCTGCTGGCGTGGAGCGGCGGCGGCGCCATCGTCGCCACCGGGAGCCCGTTCGATCCGGTGCGGATGGGCGACCGCGACGTCCCCGTCGGGCAGGGCAACAACGCGTTCATCTTCCCGGGGCTGGGCTTCGGCGCCATCCTGGCGGAGGCGAGCGAGATCACCGATGGGATGGTGCTCGCCGCCTCCTACGCGCTGGCGGACTACGTGCGCGAGCGGCACCTGTCGCAGGGGCTGATCTACCCGCCGGTCGAGGAGATGCGCGAGGTGTCGCAGCTCGTCGCCACCCGCGTCGTCCAGCAGGCCTTCGACGACGGCGTGGCCCGCACCACGAAGACGACGAAAGACCGCGCGGCCGACCACGTCCGCTCGAAGGTCTGGCGGCCCCGCTATCTGCCGTTCGAGAAGGTGGTATCGTCCTGAGCTGGATGGACGGCGCCGAGAGCTTGCCGCCCGGCAGCATCCCCGTCGCGCAGGGCGACGTGCTCGCGGGCAAATACCGGGTCGATCGCATCCTGGGCGTCGGCGGCATGGGCGTCGTGGTCGCGGCCACGCACCTGCAGCTCGACCAGCGCGTGGCCCTCAAGTTCATGCTGCCCCAGGGGCTGGCGCATCCGGCGCTGGTCGAGCGCTTCGCTCGCGAGGCGCGGGCGGCCGTGCGGCTGAAGAGCGATCACGTCGCGCGCGTGCTCGACGTGGGGACGCTCGACTCGGGCTCTCCCTACATGGTGATGGAGTACCTCGAGGGCAACGACCTCGGGGCGATGGTGGAGGAGCGCGGGCCGATGGCGGTCGAGATCGCCGTCGACTGCGTCCTGCAGGCGTGCGACGCGGTGGCCGAGGCGCACTCCCTGGGCATCGTGCACCGCGACCTCAAGCCG
>DATBQU010000162.1:0-20764 GCA_036560665.1 Polyangiaceae bacterium | reverse complement strand
CGGTCCCGAACCGGAGGGTGATGGCGTCCGGGACGTCGAGGTACGTCCCGTTCCCCGGGCAGAGGATGGCGTCGTGGCCGTGAACGACGGCCGGATCGACGGTGAAGTTGGAGCCGGCGGCGCCCTGCGTGTTCGTCGGCGTCGCGTCGTTGCCGGCGCCCGACTGATCGAGCCAGCGCGTGATGGCGCCCTTGATGGTCGTGCTGGCGACGACGCCCTTGGTGTCGTCGAGCCAGACCACGAGCCCCGGCAGCATGGCGGGCGTCCACGGGCCGCCGCCCTCGACGGAGCCCGAGTCGTCGCCGCCCGACGATCCGCCCGAGCCTCCGCCGGAGCCGCCGCCCGAGCTCGAGCCCGAGCTGCCACCGGAGCCGCCACCCGAGCTCGACCCGGAATCAGCGCCGCCGGAAGAGGAGCCCGAGTCGTCCCCGCCCGGCCCGCCATCTCCGCCCGCCTCGAAGCTGTTGCCGCACATCAGGAGCGACCCGCAGAGCAGGGAAAGCGCCAGGCGCGAAGAGCGGCCCATGATGGACAGCCTATCAGCAGGGGGTCCTGCCTGCTCGGCCGGGGGTGGCGGTACTGGACTCCCGATGGCCGGAGCCCCGCGTCGGGTCGAACCGGACGAGCGCCGCTCCGCGGCCCGCGTCGTCCTCGAGGCGGAGATCTCGGTGGTGAGCGAGTCGGAGTTCTTCACCGGCCTGTCCGGGAACCTGTCCACGGGCGGGATCTTCGTGGCGACCTACGGGCGCCTGCCCATCGGCCGCCGCGTCGCCGTGCAGATCGCGCTGGCCGAGGGGACGGTGATGGCCGACGGCGTGGTGCGATGGCTACGCGACGCGTCGAGCGGCGCGCCGCCCGGCCTGGGGATCGCCTTCGACGGCCCCCTCGGCGCCGACGCCGCCGAGCGCATCGGCCGCTTCTGCGCGCTACGCGAGCCGCTCTTGCACGACGACGAGTAGAGCTCTGCGGAGAGATCACCGCCAGGACGCCAGGGACGCCGGGGGAAGAGAAGCAGGATTGGTGTTCATCTCTCTCGTCTCCTGGCGGCCCCGGCGTCCTGGCGGCTTTCTCGGCAACCGCTACCATGGCAACGACATCCACGTCGGCCATCCGCGCTGAGCCTCGGCGACCCGCTCCCTCTCACGTCCACCCCCGCTCGCGCAGCCGCGCGCGCGCCGGGGCGAGGTCGATGCCGAGCGTCTCGAAGCCGGGGACGATCACGTCGCGCAGCGCGCGGCGGTACACGTCGGCGGACGCGCGCGGGCCGAGGTAGGCGCACGCCTCGAGCGCCGCGTCGTCGCTGGCGGTCGCCGTCGCCGCGCGCCTCGGCGCGAGGACGGCGCGGAAGGTGCGGTCCAGCATGGCGGGCAGCGCCTCGGCCAGGCCTTCGACCTGGCGCTCGCGCGCGCGCTCGGCGAGGTAGGCCCAGCCGACGCGGCCGTGGTCGATCTCGTCCTCCAGCAGCGACTCGACGGCGGCGCGCGCCACGGGGTCGCTCGTGCGCGCGAGCATCTCGGTGAAGTACACGCCGGTCAGCGTCTCGCTGAGGCAGCACATCTCGACCACGTGCAGCAGCACGCGCAGCGGCGGAGGGGCGCTGGCGTGCATCGGCACGCCGGGCAGACCGCGGAAGCGCGCCGGCACGTCGTCGGCGCCGAGCATGGCCACGGCGAAGCGGCGGCAGATCTCGGCGTGGCGGACCTCGTCGCACGCGGCCCGGGTGACGAGCGAGAGCACGAGGGCGTCGCACCCCTGCTCGGCCAGCTCGCGCGCGAGGAGGGCGAAGGCGCCGACCGCGAGGTGCTCCTGCCGGGTGCGCTCGAGCCAGCTCGCGCCGACCACGCGGCGCCCGGCGTCGCCGAGGGGCGCGCCGTCGAGGTCGTCCCACGCGATGGCGCGCCGCGCGCCGCCGCCGGTGGACTCGAGCGCGCGGTCCATCCGTCAGTCCTGGCCCGCCTCGGGGACGCTGGTGTCGAAGAAGCCGGCCTCGATGTTCGGGCCCTCGTGCGGGAAGCCGTCGCTGCCGGTGTCGACGAGGGGCGCGTCCGTCCCCGAGTCGGGCGGCAAGGGCGGGCCCTCCTGCGGGAAGGCGTCGGCGGAGGACTCGACGTAGACGTCCACGAACGCGCCCGTCTCCTGCGGGAACGCGTCGGCCTGGGCCGGGCCCTCCTGCGGGAACGCGTCGGTGCCGCCTCCGTCGCCGCCGCCGGTCGTCGCCACCGAGCCTCCGCATCCGGCCACGAGGCCCGGCGCGGTGGCGGCGAGGGCGATCCCTCCGGCCACGATGACGCGAAACATCCGATCGACGCGGTCCATGGCGCCGTCGGCGCTGCACGGACGGTACCAGCGCCCGGCGGCGACGATCGCGCCCTTCCGCGCGGGGAAGCGTGTGCCAGGCGTGTGCCATCTCCCGCCCCGCCGCGTCGCCCGCGCCAGAGGAGAAGCCGCAGAGACGCAGAGGCCACAGAGAGGAGAAAGCCCTCTCTCCTCTGCGTCTCTGCGTCTCTGCGGCTCACTCTCTCTCGGCGCCTTGACGGATCCGGCCGCCGGCGACCATGAGCCAGGCGGAGACGATCCGCCCATGAACCGACTCGATCTACGCGCGCGCATTCTCCTCGCCATCGGCGCCGGGGGCCTGGTCGTGGCCTGCGGGAGCAGCGACTCGACGGGGCAGGGCGCAGGCAAGGACGCGTCGTCGAGCGGGGACGCCACGGCGGACGCGGCCGGTGGCGCGAGCGACGCCGGGGAGGCCTCGGCCGACGCGGCCGGCGACGGCGGGGACGCGGCGGCGGCGACGGACGCGCCGGTCGACGCCGGGCCCGACCGCATCTCGGTGCGGCGTCCGTTCCTCGTGGGCAGCTCGCTGCGCGTCGCGCCGTCGGTGGAGCGGGACGACTGGGAGCTCGTCGCGGAGCTCGACGCGGCGGCGCTCGACGCGGTGACGGCGCGCGCGCTGGCCGAGGCGTGGGGCCACGACGGGTGCGAGGAGCACGCGTCGATCGCGGCGTTCGCGCGCTTCACGATGCACCTGCTGGCGGTGGGCGCGCCGCCGGACATGGTGGTGCAGAGCCAGCGCGCGTCGCTCGACGAGGTGGAGCACGCGCGCGCGTGCTTCCTGCTCGCGCGGCGCTACGGCGGGCGCGCGGTGGGGCCGGCGCCGCTGTCCCTCGAAGGCGCGCTCGCGCCGGCGACGCTGGTGGAGATGGCCGCGCTCACGGCCGAGGAGGGGTGCGTGGGCGAGACGCTGGGCGTGCTCCTGGCGCGCGAGCAGCTGGCGCGGACGCGCGACGCGTGCGTGCGGCGGCTGCTCGTGCGCGCCAACATCGTGGCCGACGAGGAGCAGCACGCGGAGCTCGCGTGGCGCTTCGTCGCCTGGGCCATCGCCCGGGGCGGCGAGCCGGTGCGGCAGGCCGTGGCGGCGGCCATCCGGCGCGCGGTGGAGGCCACGCTGGCGACGCCGGTGCGCCGTTACGCGGGCGTCGACGTCGACGCATGGCGCGCGCACGGCCGCCTCACCTGCGAGGACGCGCGCGCCGTCGCGCGTCGCGGAATACGGGAGCTCGTGCTGCCGAGCGCGGCAGCGATGCTCGGGGCCTCCGCCGCGAGCGCCCTGCACCGGCCGGGCGCGACCCTCGCCGTCTAGGGGGGGGTATGCTTCCGGGGAAGGAGCCTCCCCAATGAAGATCGCTGGTTGGCCTCTGGCCCTGACGGCCCTGGTCGTGGTGACGGCGCGGTGCGGGGGCTCGACGTCGCCGAGCGGTGGCGGCGACGCGTCGGCCGACACGAGCGGGAGCGGCAGCGGCGGAAGCAGCGGAGGCAGCAGCGGCGGCGGGAGCGGGAGCAGCAGCGGCGGGGGCGGCTGCGACGCGGCGTGCGGGTCGGGGCGGCTCTGCTGCGGCAGCGCCTGCGTCAACCCCGACAACGATCCGTTCAACTGCGGGGCCTGCGGCGTGAAGTGCACCGGCGGCACGCCGTACTGCGACGGCTCGTGCAAGCCGGACGCGTGCACCAACTGCACCCCGGACCAGATCTGCTGCAAGAGCGAGGGCCCGGTCGGCGGCGCCGCTCCGACCTGCTACACGCCCACGCCCGCGCAACCGACGTGCGGCGTCGGCTGCGCCCCGCAGTGCGTGAGCGATCGCAACCTCAAGCGCGACATCGAGCCGGTCGACGAGCAGGAGATCCTCGAGCGCGTCGCGTCGATGCCCGAGTCCACCTGGTCGTACCGGTCCGACGATCCTTCGGTGCGCCACCTCGGCCCCATGGCGCAGGACTTCCGCGCCGCCTTCGGCCTGGGCGACACCGATCGCGCCTACGATCCCATCGACGCGCACGGCGTCGCCTTCGCCGCCATCAAGGCGCTCGCCGAGAGGCTCGAGGCGCAGAGCGCGCGCATCGAGCGGCTGGAGAGAGAAAACGCGGAGCTGCGCCGCGGCCGGCGCTGAGCGCGCACCGTCAGCCGTGAGTGAAATCTTCCCTCGTCGATCTGAATTCGCACCTGATTCGTGATCGCGCGCACGCCGCTTCGGCGCGCGCTGAACTTTTCCGTGATGCGCGTGCGACGCGCGGCCCCGTCACCCGAAGACGCGACAACACGACGTCACTCTTCGGTTGCGTTCCGATCTTCACGCAGCGAAGGTGCGCGCGCCGTGACGGTTCGCACGGCGCGCGTCCATCACCTCTCGTCCGGATACGAATGCTCGCACCGAGCGTCCGGCCCGAAACCTGCTGAGCGCGTGGCTCACCACGAGGCGGGGGTTCGCCTCGACTCTCACATGGAGATCGAAAACCGATGACGACGAAAACGACTCTTGGTCTTCTGCTGGCGCTCGGCGTCGTGGCCTGCACCGGCCCCGCCACCACGCCGGACTGGACGAAGACGAACGACGAGTCGCAGTTCACTGCCGCGGAGGACACCGTCGAGCCCGTCCACACGCTCGACCAGGTGCGCTTCGTCGGAGTCGCCGACTACGCGCACGTTCCGGTTCACACCGACTCGCTGCCGGTGAACGATCCGCTCTTCGCCGCGCGCCGTCGCGCGCAGCTCGACCAGATCACGCAGCGCCAGCCGAGCGCGCAGCCGCTGCCGAGCGCGCCCCCCAGCGTGAAGAGCTCCGCCGTCTCCGGCGCGGCCGACGGCGCGCTCTACGGCTT
The DNA here is from genome assembly GCA_036560665.1 of Polyangiaceae bacterium. Taxonomy (GTDB): domain Bacteria; phylum Myxococcota_A; class Polyangia; order Polyangiales; family Polyangiaceae; genus Palsa-1150. The sequence continues at coordinate 15,610 of DATBQU010000162.1, read as the reverse complement.
CCCCGGGATCGCCGCCATCGACACCGACACGGCGACGCATTCGCAGGGGATCACGCCGCCCGATCAGGCGCTGTGCGCCGGCAACGGGTACGTGGTCGAGGCCGTCAACAGCGCGCTCGCCGTCTACGACATCCTGGGGCAGCCGGTCAGCGCGCCGGTCGACATCGCCGCCTTCTTCCAGTTCCCCGCCGCGGCCGGGGGCGTCTCGTCCTTCCCGTCCGATCCCAAGTGCTACTTCGACCAGGCCACGGGGCGCTTCTTCGCCACCATCCTGCGCTTGCCCTCGGACGCCAGCGGCAACCTGCTCGGCTCCGAGCTCGACATCGCCGTCAGCACCTCCGACGACCCGCGCGGCAAGTGGAACGTCTTCGAGGTCGAGCTGACCGACGACGGCACCCACGGCAGCCCCAACCACCCGCACTGCCCGTGTCTCGGCGACCAGCCGCTCATCGGCGCCGACACCAACGGCTTCTACGTCACCACCAACGAGTTCGGCCTCAGCACCACCTCGCCCGGCTTCAACGGCGCGCAGGTGTACGCCCTCAGCAAGAAGGCGCTCGTCGGCGGGCACCTGCCGGCGGTGGTGCACCTGGCCAACCTGGTGCTGGCCAACGGCATCGGCTTCTCCATCCAGCCGGCGGCATCGCCGGGCGGGACGGGGCCCGGCGACGCGGGTGGCACCGAGTACTTCCTCAGCTCGCTCGACTTCAACGGCTCGCTCGACAACCGCATCGCGGTGTGGGGCCTGTCCAACACGTCGTCGCTCGACGCGGCCACGCCGGCCGTGAAGCTCGAGCACGTCGTGCTCCAGAGCGAGGCCTACGGCTTCCCGCCGCCGGCCGCGCAGAAGAGCGGGCCGCAGCCGCTGGCGGCGTGCCTCGCCACGGGCACCTGCCCGGGCACGACGGCCAAGTCGTCCGTCGCCAATCCGCTCGAGCAGGTCGACACCAACGACGACCGCATGAACCAGGCGGTCCTGGCCGGCGGCTCGCTGTGGGCCGGCCTCAACACGGTGGTGACCGTGGGCGGGCAGACCCACGGCGGCATCGCCTGGTTCCAGGCCGAGCCGCGGCGGCTGTCGTCGGGCAAGCTCGGCGCGAAGATGGCCGGACAGGGCTACGTGGCCGTGGCCAACAACGACCTGCTCTTTCCCTCCATCGCGCGGACCGACGACGGGCGCGGCGCGATGACCTTCGCCATCTCGGGCGCCGACTACTACCCGAGCGCGGCCTACGCGCGCATGAGCGGCAGCAAGGGCCCGGGCGACGTGCGCATCGCCGGCGCGGGCGCCGGACCGCTCGACGACTGGGACGGCTACGATCCGTTCGCCGCGCCGGGGCCGGTGCGCTTCGGTGACTACTCGGCGGCGCTCATCGACGGCGAGACGCTGTGGATGGCGACCGAGTTCGTGCCCGTCTCGTGCGACGCGCTGCCCTGCGGCGGCCGCGGCACGTACACCAACTGGGGCACGTTCGTCAGCCGCATCGATCTGTCGGACACGCTCGACCAGTAACGCGCGCGAAACCCCACTCCCGGCCCCTCGCCCCGCTCGCAGGGCGAGGGGTGCGTGAGCGGGAGTGGGGCTGGGGTTCTAGAACCGCACGCTGCCGAAGACCTGCCCGAGCGCGCCGGCGTGGCCCTGCACCAGGCCCAGCGTGCTGGCGCCGCCGAGGCCGGCGATCTGGTAGCGGCCGAGCGTGAGGCTGGCGATGCCGCCGCCGAGGACGTCGTAGGTGCTCGCGGGAGCGCCGGGCACGGGGGCGATGGCCATGCGCACCTGGCCGGCCCCGCCCAGGGCGAGCTGCGGGATCACGCGGTAGACGGCGTAGGTGTGGACCTCGCCGTCGTGGTGGTTCGAGTCGCCGAAGTCCTGCCCCATCACGCCCTGCAGGCCCAGCTCGTAGCTGTGCTGGCGGTACTGCAGCGAGAGCGACAGCTCCATCTCGCCGGGGTCGCCCTCGAAGCCCACGAACTTGTAGGTGGCGGCGGTGCCGAGCTGCACGCCCATCCCGTCGTCGCGCCCCGCGATGTGGAAGCGCGCCTGCAGGTACGGGCTGAGGCCCTGGTTGAAGTCGGTCTTGCTGACGTCGCCGCCGACCCAGTTGGTGCCGGCGCCGAAGGTCAGGCCGTGGCTGGCGCCGAGCTCGGCGCCGATGCCAGGACGGAATCCGGCGTTCGAGTCCGACGGGCTCTGCACCGTGGCCGACGGGATGACGCGCACGTTGAGCGTGGGCACCGCCGCCGCGGGGATGAAGAGGAGCGTCGGGGTGGTGTACGCGCCGCCGGTGGGGTCGGCGGCCTGCGGGGCGGCGGGCGCGGTCCCGGGCGCGTCCGTCGTCGACTGCCCCAGCGCAGCGGGTGCGATGGGTGCGGCCGGCGCGGTCTGCGCGAGCGCGCTGGCGGGAGCGAGCAGGACCGCGAGCGGGAGCACCGTGGCGACGGCGACGGCCGTCGCGTTCTTCGATGTAGCCATGTCCATTACCGTCCCTTTGATGACCCCAGGAGTGGCATCTTGCACCGCGCGGAGCGGGTGCCAACCGGGATCCGCACGTCACCCTAGCTCGATTTCCGCCCTGCCGCGATTTGTGCGGGATGAGCGGCTCGGGAGTCGACTAAGCTCCTCGGCCATGGCGCGCGGGGGACGGGGCATCGCACGCGTCGTCGCCGGCGCCCTCGCCGCGGGCGCCACGTTCTGCGGCTGCTCGTCGGACGGCACCCTCATCCCGCAGCCGCACGCGCTCTACGGCCCGGCGTCGTCGACCACGCTCTCGCCGTACCCGTCCAACCGCTACGCGACGGCGGATCCGACGACGCGCACCGGGCTGCGCGTGGCCATCGACGCGTCGACGACGGGCGACCCGCTGGTGGCGCAGCTGGGGAGCACGGTGGCGACGCTCGACCAGCTCGACGGCTTCTCCACGCTGGGCGGCGTGATCACCAGCTTCACCGACGATCTCGATCCGGCGTCGTTCGCGCGCCCGCCGGAGGCGTACCAGGCGGCGGGGGCGCCGATGGCGCTGGTGGACGTGGATCCGGCGTCGCCCGAGAGCGGGCGGGCGTGGGGGCTGGTGCCGCGCTACCTGTCGTCCAACGACGATCCGGACGCGACCACGGCGGACTACACGCTCATCGCCGAGCCGGCCACGCCGCTGCGCCCGAAGACGCGGTACGCGTTCGTGCTGACCGACTCCATCCGCACCACGGCGGGCGACGCGCTGGTCCCGACGGCGGACACGCGGGCGCTGCTGACGGGGAGCGCGGAGGGCGACTACGGCGCGAGCGTACGCGCGGCCCTGCCGGTGGTGAAGGCGGCGACGGGGATCGATCCGTCGCACGTCACGCTGGCGACGGTGTTCACCACCGAGACGGTGCACGACGTGCTGGTGGCGGGGGCGGCGGCCCGCCGCGTCGCGCCGGCGCCGGCGCTGCTCGACACGCTGGTGGTCAACGAGACGGGCGGGGGAGGGGGCGACAACCGCGTGCGCTTCGCCGGCCACTTCCCGGCGCCCGAGTACCGCGCGCCGAAGCCGGACGGCAAGTGGCAGGTCGGCGCGGACGGCAAGCCGGCCGTCCAGTCCACGGCGAGCCTGGAGTTCTTCCTCGCCTTCTCGGACGCGACCACCTCCGGGCCGCGGCCGGTGGCGATCTTCCAGCACGGCCTCGGCAGCGACAAGGACTCCACCTGGGGCACCGCGGATCGGCTGAAGAGCCTGAACGTGGCGGTCATCGGGATCGACGCGCCGGAGCACGGGTCGCGCGCGACGCCCCCGTACCCGCCGGGCAAGACCGACCTGGTGAAGGCGTCGCTCGACTTCTTCGGCATCGACGCCAACGACAAGACGTTCGACGTCGCGGTGCCGCGCGACAACTTCCGCCAGATGGCGCTCGACCAGCTGGAGATGCTGCGCTTCGTGCAGGCGCTGGGGTCGCTCGACGTCTTGCCGGTGGGGGCGCCGGACGGCAAGCCGGACATCGATCCCACCCGGGTCATCTACCTTGGGCACTCCTTCGGCTCGGTGATGGCGGCGACGTTCAACGCTATCGCGCCCGAGGTGCGGGCCACGGTGTGGAACGTGGGCGGCGCGGGCCTGGCCATGCTGTTCGAGGACTCGGGGCTCTTCAGCCTGCTCACCAGGTCGCTCGAGCCGCCCGGCACGCCGAAGGGGCAGCTGGCGCGCTTCTTCGCGACCATCCAGGGCATCATCGATCCGGGCGACGCCGCCAACTACGCTCCCTACGTGACGCTCGAGGGGCTGCCGGGCGTGGCCGACTGGGAGCCGAAGGACGTCCTCATCGAGGAGGTGAAGGACGACAACATCGTGCCCAACAGCTCGACCGAGCGCCTGGCGCGCGCGGCGGGGCTGGCGCAGGTGCAGCCGGTGGCGGTGCCCATCGGGGGGCTGGCGTCCATCCCGGCGCCGGCGAGCGCCAACCTGGCGGACGGCGCGACGGGCGGCGTCTTCCAGTTCGCGATGGCCGACGGCGCGTCGGTGAACCACGGGGGGCTCATCTTCACCAACGACGCCATCCGTCAGTACACGACGTTCTTCGCGGGCGCGCTGGCGGGCGGCCACGCCACGGTCATCGACCCGTTCGCGGCGCCCTAGGGCTCACAGCGAGCGCAGGTACGCCTCGAGCGCCGCGCGCTCGTCCGCCGACAGCTGCGCGGTGTGGCCCATCGCCCCGTCGGCCTTCTCCAGCAGCTCGGCCAGCGTGGCGTAGCGGCCGTCGTGGAAGTACGGCGCGGTGAGGCCGGCTCCGAGCAGCGACGGCGTGTCGAAGAGCGCCGCCTTGTCCCCCGTGGCCCGGCTCTTCACGTCGTGCCGCTGCCGGTCGGTGAAGCGCGCCGACGGATGGCAGAACGAGCACTGCGTCCTGGCGGACTGGAAGACCGCGGCGCCGCCGGCCACCAGCGCCGGGGGAGCGGTCCCGCGCGGCGCGCGCAGCGACAGGAGGTACGCGATGAGGTCGTCGCGCTCGGCGTCGGTCAGGCCGGTGCCACCGAGGCGGCGGATGGTCTCCTTGAGGTGGTCGGCCAGGCGGGGTCGGGCGCCGCTCCAGCCGTAGGGCGCCGTGCCCTCGAGGCGTCCCGAGAGCATCGGCGTCTGCCGCGGCCCCTCGGGGGTCGGCCAGGTGAGCCCGTCCTCGGCGCCGTCGACGTGGCAGCTCGCGCAGGCGCGGCCGTCGGACGACACCGAGGGGTTGAGCGTGCCGTGAAACAGCGCGCGGCCGCGGGCGACGGCGTCCGCCGCGACGGGATCGCGGACGCGGAGGGCCGCGGCGGGGGGCGGGCAGGCGGGGCCTCCGCGCGCCACGCCGCCCTGCTCCGGGGTCGTCGCCACATCCATCGGCAGCGCGGACAGCGTGCCGTCGACCGCCGACCACGCCCACACCAGGCGCCGCTCGGCGTCGACGGCCAGCCCCCCCACGCCGTCGGGCACGGCGTAGGGCACGGCCCAGGCGTGCGCGCGGCGTCCGGCCTCGTCGCCCGCGGACACGTCGATCTTGGCCACCCGGCCGGGGCCGGCGCACGCGACGTAGAGCCACGCGCCGTCGGTCACCGCCGCGCGCGGGAGCAGGCACGACTCGGCGAGCAGCCCCGCGCCTGCCGTCGCGTCGTCCGGCACCGGGCGCACGGCGTCCACCGCGAGCTCGGCGACGCGGAACGAGCCGCTCGGCAGGAACAGCTCCGCCAGGCTGCCGTAGCTGCCCCGGGTGCGCACCGAGGCGTCGCCCGTAGCCACCGCCACGCCCGGGACGAGGACGCGCTCGCCCGCGATCACGGCGACGAAGGTCTGGAGCAAGGGCAGGGGCCCGAGCTTGGGCAGGTCCCGGCGCGCCAGCTGCAGCGGGCGCGTCTCGGTCTGCGGGGCGCCGGCGCCGAACGTGACCACGGTGACGACTCCGCCGACGGCGTGGGCCACGAAGGCCCGCGTCCCGTCGGGGGAGGCGACCACGCCGCGGGGCGAGCGCGCGATGTCGACGCGGAAAGACGGCTCGAGCGAGCGCGCGTCGAGGCCGACCAGCTGCGCGGCGGCGGCGTCGGTCACCAGCAGCGTCCGTCCGTCGGGCGTGAGGGCCAGCCCGGTCGGATCGCCGCCGGTGACCGCGCGACGCGTCTCCCGCAGCTCGAAGGGCGATCCGGACGTGCGCTCGAGCGCGACGACGGCGCCCGCGTCGTGCAGCCCGACGTAGACGCGACCCTCCGGCGAAGCGACGAGCTGCGAGGGCCGGGCCCCGAGCGGGACCGGCGGCAACGCGCGGACGGCTCCGGTCGTGTCGAGGGCCACGACGCGCAGCGCGCGCGCCTCGTCGTCGGCCAGCAAGGCGAGCGTCACGTCGCCGTCGCGCACGAGGGCGACGGTGGAGCCCGCGGTGAGCGGCGAGGGCGCTGCGGGCGGCGGGGGCGCGGCGGGCGGTACGGGAGCTGGCGCGGGCGCGGGGCTCGCCGGTCGGGGGCGGGCGGCGCGCGCTGCGACCGGCTCGCCGCCGCAGGCGAGCGGCGTCGACGCGCAGAGTGCGCAGAGCGCGAGGAGCGGGAAGAGCGCCGAGAGGCGTCCGAGGCGCTGGAGGGCCGTCATGGTGCCCGATCGTGAGCATGGCAACGATCGCCGGGGCGAGACGCTACCACGCGAGGCGCGGCGGCGTGACAATGGGCCGGTGACGTCGTCCCGCGCTTGCCGTCGCCTCGCCCTCTGGGCCGCGGTCCTCGCGGGCTGCGCGTCGCCCGTCCCGCCGCCCGCCGCGCCCGGAGCGCCGAGCGCCCTGCCGGCCTCCGCTGCCGCTGCGGTGACGGAGACGCGCGCCCCCGTCGCGTCTGCTGCGGCGTCGGCCGTGGCCGCGCCTGCCTCTCCGGCGCCGCTGCGTGTGGCGCGCCTCGCGCTGGGAACCAACTACTCGGTCGCGCTCCTGTCCGACGGCACGGTGATGGCTTGGGGGCTCGCCCAGTTCTCGTCCATCACGCTCGACGGCAAGGCCGGGCACCCGACGCCGGTCCGCGTCCCGGGCATCGACCACGTCGCCCAAGTCGGCGTCGGCGAGGACTTCGCCTGCGTGCTCGGCGAGGACCGGCGCGTGACCTGCTGGGGCCGGGACTGGGATCAGTGGACGCGAGGGCGCCACTCCACCGCCGCGGTGGTCCACGGCGAGCACGTGGCCGAGCTCGGGGTCGCCGGCCGGCACGGCTGCGCGCTCGGGCCGGGGGGCTCGGTCGACTGCTGGGGCTCCACCCTCAGCGGGGGCAGCGCCGGCAGCGCGACCTTCCAGCGCATCGCGGTGGCGGGCGATCGGGTCTGCGGCATCAAGGCCGATCAGACGGTGTGGTGCTGGGGGCTCAAGCTCGGGCGGGAGTGGGAATACTGGCCGCGCGAGGGCTACGAGCCGTACGCGAGCGATCTGCCGATGCGCGCGCGCGGCCTCGCGGGTGTGCGGAGCCTGGCCGGCTCGACCTCGCACTTGTGCGCCATCGTCGAGGGCGGCGAGGTGCAGTGCCTCGGCTTTGGCGAGCACGGCCAGCTCGGTAACGGCAAGTACGGCGCGCCCTACGCGGAGATAGTCGCGACGAAGGCGATCGGCCTGACCGACGCCGAGGAGCTCGCGGTCGGAAGCTCCTTCACCTGCGCGCGCACGCGCGACGGCAAGGTGTGGTGCTGGGGCGCGAACGGCGCCGGTCAGCTCGGCCTCGGCGACGCGAAGCAGCGGACGACGCCCACACCCGTCCCCGGGCTCGCGGACGTCGTGCAGCTCGCGGCTGGCGACGACTACGCATGCGCCGTGCGCGCGTCGGGCGAGGTGCTGTGCTGGGGCGGCAACGCCTACGGTCAGCTCGGCACGGGCGACCACCTGGCGCGCAGCGTGCCGGTCCCGGTGAAGGGCCTGCCCCCGGACTTCCGTGAGGTCGGCGGCTGAAGGGCTCCGACGTGGCCGGAGCCCCCCGCCGACCGGACGCTACTTGACCGCGTCCTTGACTGCCTTGACCGGGCGCGCGCGCACGGCCTTGCTCGCCGGCTTGGCGGCGAACATCTGCTTCTCCTTGGTGAAGGGGTTGATCCCCTCACGCGCCGGGCGCGCCGGCTTCTTCACGACCACGAACTTCGCGAAGCCCGGCAGAACGAAGATGCCGTTCTTCTTGAGCTCCTTGTGGCCGACGCTGACCAGCGTCTCGACGATCTGCTTCACGTGCTTGCGAGAGACCTCCTCGCCGATCGCGTCGACGACCGCCTGCAGGATCTCGCTCTTGGAGAGCGGCTTGCTCTTCTTCCCCGTACTGGACTTCGCCATGTTCTAGCCTCCCTTTCGGCGGCCACAGCTAGGGCCATATCGCTGGCCGTAGCAATCGAAAAAGGCGCGCCGGTGCCGAAAGGAAGGCCTTTTTCGACATCGGCAGGCGCTCGGGGGCCGCATCAAGTACGGTTTGCCGCATGGGCGATCAGTTTTCGCGAGGACAGGGCCCGAGCTCGGGCAGGGTGGACGAGCCGTGCGGAGTGTGCGGGGGCGACCGCCGGATCGGCAACTCGTTCGGCCTGACCACCACCTGTCCGAGCTGCCACGGCACCGGGCGGCGCGTCGAGACGACGGGCTTCCACGACGTCACCAAGACCAAGCCGTCGCACCACCGCGCCTCCCAGGGGACGCCGGGCGCGGGCGGCAACAAGGCCGACGCGCCGGCCAAGACCACGTGGCCCGTCACCTTCGAGGGGGGACAGCTCGCCACCGAGGTGAAGGGCAGCGCCTGCGCCGACGACGTCAAGGCGCGGCTCATCCGCGAGATCATCGACTACGAGGACAGCCACGGCCAGTGCACCCAGACCTTCATCAAGAAGGTGCGCAAGCAGGTGAGGCCGCGAACGTCGACCTGACCGCGCCCGGGGGCCGCTATCATGGCCGTCGCCGTGCGCTCGCCCGAAGACCTCGCGCTCATCGCCGCCATCGCGGACGATCTCGCCGCGGGCATCTGGGTGGCCCGGGCGCCGGACGGCCAGTTCGTCTACGCGAACCGCGCCTTCGAGGAGATCATGGGCATGGGTCCCGTGGTCGGGATCGGGGTCGGCGAGTACGCGCAGCCGTACGGGCTCTTCGGCCGCGACGGGCGCCCGTACCCCGAGGAGCGCCTGCCGTTCGTGCAGGCCCTCCAGGCGCGGTCGACGGTGGTGGTCGACGACATCGTCATCCACCGGCGCGACGGCCGGCGCGTCTACGTGCGCGCCACCGCCAGGCCGATGTTCGACGCGGCGGGCGCGATCACGCACGTGGCCATCGCCTTCTTCGACATCACGCGCGAGGCGGAGGCGGAGGCCGCGCGGTCCCAGGCCGAGGAGCGGCTACGGCGCGTGGTGGGCAACGCGCCGGTCGTCCTCTTCAGCTTCGATCGCGACGGGCGGATCACGCTGGTGGAGGGCAGCGGCCTCCAGCGCCTGCAGCGCACCCCGGCCGATTTCCTGGGGCAGAGCGTGCTCGATCTCTTCCCGTCCGCCCCCATCATCGCCGAGAACTCGCGCCGCGCCCTCGCGGGCGAGGCGGTCACCTACGTCGTCGAGCTCCCCGCGGGCGAGGGGTCGGCGGTCTACGAGAGCTGGCTCACGCCTCTCAGAGACGCCGGCGGCGAGGTGGTCGGCGTCATCGGCGTCTCCACCGACGTGACCGAACGGCACCGCGCGCAGATGCAGCTGGTCCAGGCGGAGCGCCTGGCCTCCGTCGGCCTGCTTGCCGCGGGGGTGGCCCACGAGGTGAACAACCCGCTCTCGTACATCATCGGCAACCTCGAGCTCATCGAGCGCGAGCTCGGCGCGTCGCTCCCGGCCGTGTCCAGCGACATGATGCGGTCGCTCGCCGAGCCGCTCCACGACGCGCGCCAGGGGGCCGAGCGCGTCCGGGCCATCGTGGCCGACCTCAAGGTCTTCTCGCGCGTGAAGGAGCACCGCCCGTCCGCCGTCGAGGTAGAGGACTCGCTCGACGCCTCGCTCGATCTGGCGCACAACGAGATCCGCCATCGCGCGCGGCTGGTGCGGGACTTCCGGCCGGTCCCTCGCGTGTGGGGAGACGCGGGCCGGCTCGGCCAGCTCTTCCTCAACCTGCTCGTCAACGCCGCGCACTCCATCCCCGAGGGCGAGGCGGACGCGAACGAGATCCGCGTGGTGACGCGATGCGATCCGGGGGGCTGGGTGCGCGTCGAGATCGCCGACTCGGGCGCGGGCATCCCCGCCGAGCTGCAGACGCGGATCTTCGACCCCTTCTTCACCACCAAGTCCATCGGCGGAGGGACGGGCCTGGGCCTGTCGATCTGCCACTCCATCGTCACCGACCTCGGCGGTCGGATCGAGGTGGAGAGCAGGCCGGGCTCGGGGAGCACCTTCCGCGTGCTCCTGCCCGCGGCGCCGCCCGAGGTCGATCCGGCGCCGGAGCCTCCCCCGGCGCCCGCGCCCTCGCCGCAGCGGGCCTCCGTCCTGGTGGTCGACGACGAGCCGCTCATCCTCAAGGTGGTGGCGACCATGTTGGGGCCCGAGCACGAGGTGACGTGCGAGTCTCGCGCCGCCGCCGCGCTCGACCGCATCCGCTCCGGGCAGAGGTTCGACGCGATCCTGTGCGACCTGATGATGCCCCAGGTGACGGGCATCGATCTCTACGACGCGGTGCTGGAGATCGCGCCGGCGCAGGCGAAGAAGATACTCTTTCTCACCGGCGGGGCGTTCACGGCGCGGGCGCGGAGCTTCCTCGAGCGCGTGGAGAACGTCACCCTCGAGAAGCCGTTCGACGCGGCGACGCTGCTCGCGCGCGTGCGGCAGCTGCTAGGGTGAGTCGATCGTGAAGCGCTCCGTGTTGGTCCTCGCTCTGCTCGCCGTCGCCTGCCACAAGGACGAGCCCGGTCTGGCCACGTCCGAGGCGCCGGCGAGCGCGACGGCGGCCGCGACCTCGGTGCCCTCTGCCCCCGGCGCCCCGGCCTCCGCGCCGGCGCCGCCGTCGAGCGGCGCGCCGTCGGCGTCGGCCTCGGTGTCGGTCCCGCCCCGCGTGCTCCCGCCCGCTCCCGTCACGCCGGCCGCGCCGCCGTCGAGCGGGGCGGTGGCGCCCACCGCGAGCAGCCCGCAGCCGGCTCCCCCCGCCCCCCCCGCGAAGCCGGTCTTCTCGCGCGTCTCGTCGCCGCGCTGGAACGTCGACTTCTCCGCGCCGGGCAGCTGCACCGCGGGCACCGACTGCAACGCGACGCTGCGCGTGGAGGCGCTCGGCGACTACCACGTCAACGCCGAGTACAGCTTCCGCTTCGTGCCTGCGGCGGTCGGTGGCGTCACCTTCGCCGGCGGCGCGCCGGGCGACTTCGCGCGGCAGGGAGCCAAGGTCGGCACCCTGAGCCTGCGCTTCCAGTCCGCGTCGGCCGGTCCCGTCACCATCGCCGGCACCTTCAAGATCTGCGTCTGCACCGACGCCGTGTGCCAGCCCGAGACGGTGAGCGTCTCGCTCACGGTGCCGATCGCGGGAGGCTAGCGCGCGCGCTACGCTGATCGGCATGGGGTTCTTCCGGTCGCTCGTCGACAAGATGAAGGACAAGAAGGACGAGCTCCAGAAGAAGGCCGCGAAGAAGGCGGCCGAGGTGGCGCTCGAGCGGAGCGCAGCGGCGGCGCGGGGGGCCCTCGACTCGGCGGGCAAGGCCATCGAGAAGGCGCTCTTCGGGGCGGAGAAGGACGCCGCGCAGGCCGAGGCCTCGCGTCGCGAAGAGCCGGCGGCCGATCCCTTCGCCAAGCTCAAGGCGGCCGAGGAGGCCGCCAGGCAGCGGGCCGAGAAGAAGGCCCGGCTCGACGACGATGTGGACGCCGAGCTCGCTGCGCTGAAGAAGAAGCTCGGGAAATGAGGTCACGGTTGCCCGCGTGCGCGCCTGCCATTAGCGTCGTGTACGCATGATTCGCCCTGCCCTCGCGCTCGTCGCTCTGTCGCTGGTCTCCCGCAGCGGGTGCAACACGCCTCCGCCCAACGTCCCGGACACCTCCACGCTGGGCGGGCTCGACGCCGCTCCGGCGGTGCCCGAGGCCGGCGCGCCGGTCGACATCGAGGCTGGAGCGCCCAGCGCGCCCGACGCCGCGGCGGCTGCCGCCGTCGACGCCGGGGGCGGCTCCGGCGGCGACGGGGCCGCCACCAGCGAGACGGTGGTGCACGTGGAGGACGACGGCAAGACCGTCGACCTGGCCGCGGGCGCCACGCTCACGGTGAAGCTCGCCAGCCACTCGGGCACGGGCTACGCGTGGATGCCGGCGAAGGTCGACGCCGCCGTGCTCTCCCAGGTGGGCGATCGCACCAGCGAGATCTCGTCGAGCACGCCGGGCGCCCCGAAGCTCGACGTCTACCACTTCACGGCGGTGAAGGCGGGGACGACCACGCTGCAGATGGACCTCAAGCGGCCCTTCGGCAACGCGCCGCCCGGCAAGACGATCAAGATCACCGTGAAGGTGCACTGAGCGGCGATGGGTAGCGTCCCGCCTCCCGGAGCCTTCCACGGCTACCACTTCCACGTGCGCTTCATCCCCAAGTGGCAGGGGGTGGCGCCGGCGGTGGTGCGCCGGGCGCGCGCGGTGGGGCTCACCGTGCCGGAGAACGGAAGCGGGCTCGAGCCGCGCGCGATGTCACTCGCGTTCGTCGGGACGCGCTGGACGCGCTTTCGCCACGGCGGTCTGCGCTTCGACGTCCTGGAGGAGCGCCGGGACCTGCGGGGTGAGGTCATCGCGGCGGCGGGCAACGCCGGCGAGCACCCCACCTACTCGCTGGGGCTGGCGGCGCCGGAGGCGCTCCGCGGGCACACCGACAACGAGTTCGCGCTCGAGGTGGCGGTGGGCCTGTGGGTGCGCGAGGGCTCGCTCACGCTCCGCCCGTGGGAGACCCTGGGCGAGGAGGTCATCGCCGAGTTCCAGGTGTGGACGGCCCTCGAGGCGCTCTCGCGCGTCGCGCTCGGCGAGCCGGCGATGGGCCGCCCGTCGAGCGGCAACCCCGTGGTGGCGAAGCACACGTCGCCTCTCTGGGCGCCCGGCTTCCAGCCCACCATCGCTCACCGCGAGGCCGAGGTGCGCGCGCGCTTCTCCAGCGACTGGATGAACGTGACCGTCGAGGTCGACCTCATCATGGAAGCGACGGGCTGACGCCCGCTGCGGGGCTGCGCGCGAAGAGGCGCAGCGCCAGCACCAGCCCGAGCACGCTGAACGCCGAGGCGGCGAAGAACGCGGCGCCGGCCACGTGGGGCTGCGCCGTCTCCGGACCGAAGCGCGCGAGGAGGCTGGTGCCCACCAGCGGCCCCACGATGGCGGCCATGCCGGCGAGGCTGTTCAGCGAGCCCTGGAGCTCGCCCTGCTCGGACGGCCCCACCGCGCTGGTGATGATCGCCTGCGTCGCCGGCCCGGCCAGACCGCCGAGGGCGAGCGGGAGAAGGAACGCGTACATCATCCAGCTCCGGTCGGCGAGTCCGAGCAGCAGGTGGCCCGCAGCGCCCATGGCCAGGCCCACGAGGAGCGTGCGCCGCTCGCCGAGCCGCGCCGTGACCACGCGCACCAGCACGCCCTGGACCAGGGCGGTGGTGACGCCCACCACCATCAGCGAGACGCCGACTGCGCGCAGGGTCCAGTTGAAGCGCGACTGGTTGTGCAGAGCCCAGATGCTCTGCAGGATCATCTGCGCCATGTACGCGCAGAACATGGTGCCGGTGAGACCGAGCACCACCGGGTGGCGCCCGAGGGCGCGCAGCGAGCCGATGGGGTTGGCGCGCGCGAGCGTGAAGGGGCGGCGGTTCTCGGGGCGAAGCGACTCGGGGAGGACGAAGGTGCCGTAGAGCAGGTTCACGAAGTTCAGCCCCGCCGCCACGAAGTAGGGCAGGCGCAGGCCGACGTCGCCGAGCGCGCCGCCCAGCGCCGGGCCGAGGATGAACCCCAGCCCGAAGGCGGCGCCGATGAGGCCGAAGCTCTGGGCGCGCTTCTCGGGCGGCGTCACGTCGGCGACGTAGGCGCCGGCCGCCGAGAAGCTCGCGCCGGTGATCCCGGCGATGACGCGCCCGACGAAGAGCCACCCCAGCGTGGGCGCGAACCCGCTGAGCAGGTAGCTGGCGGCGGCGCCGAGGAGCGACATGAGGATCACCGGCCGGCGTCCGAAGCGGTCGCTCAGCCCGCCCAGCACGGGCGCGAAGAAGAACTGCATGAGCGAGTAGAGCGAGAAGAGCAGGCCGAAGTAGCGCGACGCCGAGCCGAGGTCGTCGCCGAGGAAGCTCCCGACGAGCCGCGGTCCCACGGGGATGATGAGCCCGATGCCGAGCGTGTCGAGCAGCACCGTGACCAGGACGAAGGCGGTTCCGCCGCGGCGAGCGCTCACGCGGTGACCATCTAGCCCAAGTCTCGTTCAGCCGCGAGGACCCTGCGGCGGCGCTCCGTAGGGCGGCGGCGGTTGCTGCGGGTACGGCGGCGGATACGGCTGCGCGTACTGGGGGTAGGGCTGCCACGGCGGCGGGTCGACGATGAGCTTGTACTCCGGCCCCAGCGACTCGAGCACGCGCAGCGTGTAGGCGCGCTCGAAGACGTGGAAGGGGGCGCAGACCACCTGGTGGATCACCGGCAGCGCGCCGAGGCAGCAGGTGATGTAGATGGAGATCATCTCGCCGATGCCCTGCACGACGGCGATGAGCATGCGCACCAGCAGGAAGACGACGACGCCGCCGAGGCTGGTCCGGACCACGGCCATCACGCGCGACCAGCTCGCGCGCAGCCCGCCGCCAGACTTCAGCAGCATCGGCGCCAGCAGGTTGCGCCCCAGGAAGTTGATGGGCGCGAGGAGCAGCGCCACGACGACGAGCAGGATGACCGGCGGCGCGAGCGCCGCGACGTAGGGGCCGAGATCGGTGGCGCCGCTCTGGGCCACCAGGACGAACGCCCACACCGCCCAGACCACCGCGCCGAGGCTGATGGGCGTTCCGATGGCGGCCAGCAGGAGGCGGAAGCCCAGGTACGACCAGGCCGCCTCGCGCGTCTCCTTCCAGTGCTCGCCCAGGCGGGCGTGGTTCAGCGCGACCGCGCGATACGCCATCATCGTGCCGCGCGCGGAGAGCCACATGAAGAGGAGCGTCAGGGCGACGAAGAGGAGGGTGGCCGCGATGCCGATGGCGACGACGGCCGCCAGGTTGTCGCGCAGCCAGTCGAAGGCGTCGTGCAGGTCCGGCATCGGGCCTCCGCTCCCGCTCCCACCCCCGCCGCCACCGCCCGGGCCGAATCCACCCCGCCCGAAGCTGTTGAAGTTGGTGGGGACGCTGGTGCCTCCCTCGCCGAGCTCCACCAGCCAGACGATGAAGCCGAAGACGAACCACTTGCCGAACTGGAAGGGCGCGAAGAGAAAGGCCCGGACGACGTCGAACGCGCGCCCGAACGCGCCCTCCAGCCTCAGCGGCGCGGGGGGAGCCGAGGGGTCGACCGCGCCGACCGGCGCCGAGGCCTGCGGGGGCGCGTACGGATTGAACCCGGGCGGAGGGGACTGCAAGGGGGCACTGTAACCCCGGCGACGCGACGGCAGTAGACTTCGTCGTGCATGAAGCACGAGGACAAGACGACGGAGGCGCTACGGGCGGAGATCGAGATCTTGAAGCGCAAGAAGCTGATCACCG
>DATBQU010000161.1:0-18466 GCA_036560665.1 Polyangiaceae bacterium | reverse complement strand
CGAGCGGCATGGGCGATCTGTCAGGCGTGGGCAAGGGGCTCCGTGCCCGGCTCATCGATCCACAGCTGTCCCGGGCCCAGCTCGTCGCGCTGGTGGAGTCGTTCGTGACCGACGTCGCCGCCGGCGTCCATGCCGAGCACGGCTGGCCGTCCAACGCCTACAGCGTGTCCAAGATCGCCATGAACGCGCTGGTGCGCGTGCTCGCCCGCGAGCTGGCGGCGGACCCCCGGCGTCTCCTCGTCAACGCCGAGAACCCCGGGTGGGTGCGGACACGGATGGGCGGAGGCTCCGCGCCACGCTCGGTGGAAGAGGGGGCGCGCACCGCGGTCTGGCTGGCGCTGCTGCCCGACGGCGGGCCGACCGGAGGTTTCTTCCGCGACGAGCGTCCCATCCCCTGGTGAAGCGGGGCGTCAGGGCGGCGTGCACGCGGCGTGCTGCGCCGATCCCTGATCGGTCGTCACCGTGCGGCAGGGGCCGAGCCCGACCTGCCCGCAGTCGACCGTGAACGTCGCGCCCCGCGCGCAGCCGCTCACGCGCATGCCGCTGCACGAGTCGGCGCTGCAGGGCGACTGCGTGACGACGCAGGGGCTCGTCCAGTCGAAGGGTGGCGACAGCTTGCCGGGAGAGCAGCTCGCGCCCTGCTGGAGGAGCGCCTGGCAATCGAGCGTCTCGGGCACGCCGGCCGGGCACGACGTGGCGACGCCGTTCGCGCACTGCGCCTGCTCGCTCGGCGTGCACGCGCCGCCGTCGCCCTCCGGGACGCAGGCCACCCACTGCGCCGCGCCGGGGGTCGGGTAGCCGCTGCAGCTCCCGGCGCCGTTGCTCCGGCAGTCGATCCCGAGATCGCCGCCGTCGACGCACACGTGCAGCAGGCCGTCGGTGGTGCAGTTGACGCCCTGGCACTCCGTCTGCGGCGAGCGGCCCCCCGCGCACGTCCCGACGGCGCCGCTGGTGGTGCAGGTCTGCCCCCAGAGCGCGCAGTTCTCGCCGTGGGCGTTCGCGGGAGGGGAGACGCCGTCGCCGATGCACTCGATGCGGACGTCGAAGTTGTTCGCGGTGTCGCTGACGGCCGTCCCGCACGTGGTGATGTCCCCGTCGACCTCGCAGCTCTGCGTCCCCTTCGGGAACACGCAGCCGTCCACGTCACCGCACGTCTTCACGCGCGCGAGGCAGTCCCACAGATCGTGCGTCCTGCCCTTCACGGGATGGCCCGGGTTGGCGGCGCAGTCGTAGGCGAGCAGCGCCTGGAACATGCACGAGCCGAACGCGTTGCGCCCCATCGGCGTCTCGCACGCCCCCAGCCACGCGCAGGCGTGCTGCGCCTGCTGCCTGGCGTCGGACGGTGACCATGCGCAGAAGTCGGTCGCCCCGGCGGAGGCGCAGCCGGGCGCCTGGGCGTCGAGCTCGCAAGCGGTCAGGACGTCGCCGGTGGAGTGGAAGAGGTCGAAGCAGGCGAAGAGGCCCGCGCCGAGCGCGAGACCGGCGAACACCGCGGCGACCCGGCGGCAAGCGCGCATCCTAGAAGCGCCCTCCCACGCCGACCGATCCGGGGCCGACGAGCAGGCGGGCGTCCGGGCCGGAAGCTTCAGGAGGTGCTGGACGGGTCCAGAGGATGACGGCGTAGGTGGCGACCGCGACCGCGCCGAGCCATGCGCCTCCCGCCACGAAGTCCCAGGTGCGCACGCTGCCCCGCTGTCCATCGCACGCGCCGGCCGACCCGCTCACCACCTGCGCGCACTGGCTCACGGCGTCGCCGTGCGCGTTGCCGGCGAGCACGAAGGCTCCCACGCCCCCGCCGGCGAGGACGACCGCCGTCACGGTGGCGACGATGGCGCCCGTTCGCGTCGAGGCGCGGGGCGGAAGCGCGTCGGGCGGCAAGGGGGCGGTAGGGGCGGTCGGGGCGGCCGTGGAGGCGGGCGCGGACTGCGCCGGCAGCGGAGGCGCGGGCGAAGGAACGGGCTCGCCGAGCTTCAGCTCGAGCACCCGGACGTCGTGCTCCAGCAGCGTCAACGACTCGGTCGAAGTCGCTCGCGCGGGCGCGCCGGCCTCGACCTGGTGCGGTCCCGGATCGAGCGGGATGGGGTTGCCGAGCGTCGCCGCTGACAGCGCGATGCCGTCCAGTCGCACCACGACGTCGGGGACGTCGGGGACGACGCGGATGGTGAGCCTCGGGACGCGCGGGCTGAGATCCGCCAGCTGCTTGCCCACCGTGCGAAGGACATCCTGGGCGTTCTCGGCACGCGCCTGCAGCTGCGCGGCGGTGTACTCGTCGAGCGCGCTCGCCAGCTGCCCGAGGTGCTCCTCGCAGAGGGCGACGTGATAGCGCACACCCGCCGTCCGCTTGACCGCCGCCACGCGGCGGAGGTCCTCCAGGGCCTCGGACCAGCGACCGGCGTCCTCCTCCTTCTCGGCCTGGACGAAGAGCTGCCGCGCCGCGCGCAGATCCGTCTCCGTGGGCTCGGCGCGCGCCGCCGTGGCGGCGAGCATGGCGGCCAGCAACGTCGCAGAGATCAGCGCGCGTCGACGAACGTCAACCGCCAGCGCCGCCGCCACTACTCCCGCCTCCGCCGCCGCCACCACCCCCGCCTCCGCCGCCACCACCACCTCCGCCTCCGCCGAGGCCGCCCAGCACACTCGTGCACTGCGAGCCGCAGCTCGTGACGATGCAGGTGAACACGCTGATGAGCTGACCCATGGTCGTCTGGTCGCCGTTGGTGCACCCGGAGACGCAGGCGATGTCGGGCGTGCCGCCCGACAGACACGTGGTGAGCACGCACTGCAGGGCGGTCCGGCACGTGGTCGACGCGACGCACTGGAAGAGCTGCTGCCCGCAGCTCTGCGCCACGCACGTGCCGCAGTTGAGAATGCCGCCGTCGGGGCCGGTGGCCTCGGCGGCGCCATCGGAGGCGTCCCTGCCGTCGCCGGCACCGTCGGATGCCTCGGCCGAGGCTTCGACGGTCGAGACGTCGAGGCTGCCGTCGGCGCTCTGCCCCTCGACGACGGTGATGTCGAGCGGCCCGCGGGATCCGCACGCGACGACCAAGACCGGGCCCGCCGCGAGCGCCGCCAGGAGTGTCCGGCGCAAAAGGAAGGGTACTGACATGGGCGCTCTCCTTCGCGCGGCTCAGGAGCCTATCAACTCATCGGTCGATTCGCGATAGCTTTCCTCCCCGATGACCGAGGTCGCCACGGTCCGATCCCCGAACGAGACGCGCGCGGCGTGCGACGACGCCCGGGCTCGCGGGCTCCGCGTGGGCTTCGTGCCCACCATGGGCGCGCTGCACGCAGGCCACCTGGCCCTCGTTCTCGAGGCGAAGCGCCGGGCTCCGTTCGTGGCGGTGTCGGTCTTCGTGAACCCCACCCAGTTCGGGCCGGGCGAGGACTTCACGCGCTACCCGCGGGATCTCGACGGCGACGTCCGCAAGCTGGCGGCGGTCGGCGCAGACCTCGTCTTCGCGCCCGAGCCCGGCGACATGTACCCGCCGGGCGACGACACCCGCGTCCACGTGGGCGCAGTGGCGGCACCCCTGGAGGGCCAGCACCGCCCGGGCCACTTCGAGGGCGTGGCGACGGTGGTGGCGAAGCTCTTCGGTGTCGTGGGCTCGTGCGTGGCTGTGTTCGGGCGCAAGGACTACCAGCAGCTCCTCGTCGTGCGCCGTCTCGCGCGGGACCTGCTTCTTCCCGTGGAGATCGCAGGGCATCCCATCGTCCGCGAGCCGGATGGGCTGGCGATGAGCTCGCGCAACGCCTACCTGTCGGGGGAAGAACGCGCCCGCGCGCTGGCCATCGTGCGGGGGCTCGACGCCGCCGCGAGGCGCTTCGCGGGTGGAGAGCGTCGCGCGCGGGAGCTGGAAGGACTGGCGCGCGCGCCGATCGAGGCGGCGGCCGCCTCCATCGACTACGTCGAGGTGCGCGACGCCGACTCGCTGGCGCCGTTCACGGGGGACGTGGGAGCGCGCGCGGTGCTCGCCGTCGCCTGCCGCTTCGGCTCGACCCGGCTCATCGACAACGTCGTGCTGGGCGAGGACGCACCTCCGCTGCCGTCGTGAAGAGGCGACGGGGGTTTCCTCCCCCGGCATTCTGCGCTATCCGGTGCGCGCGATGGCATCCAAGCCCGGACGTTTCGTGGTGCTCGAAGGGATCGACGGCTCCGGGACGACGACGCAGGTCGCGCGTCTCGCGGATCGCCTGCGCGCGGCGCGCGTCGCCGTGCGCTCGACGCGGGAGCCGAGCGACGGTCCGGTGGGCACGCTGGTCCGCCAGGTGCTCACCGGGCGGGTAGTCGTGCCGGGCGGTCGCGCGCCGGGGTGGGCGACCATGGCGCTCCTCTTCGCCGCCGATCGCATGGACCACGTGGAGAGCGAGATCGAGCCCTTCGTCGCCCAGGGGGGCATCGTGATCTCGGATCGCTACGACGCATCCAGCCTGGCCTACCAGAGCGTCTCCAGCGGCGCGGAGGCCAAGGAGGCGGTCGAGTGGATCCGCACCCTCAACCGCTACGTCCGCAGGCCCGACCTCACCGTCGTGCTCGACCTTCCGCCCGACGTCGCGGCCGATCGTCGCATGCACAGGGGGGAAGCGGCGCAGCTCTACGAGCAGAACGAGGTCCAGCGCGCCCTCGCCGCCTTCTACCGGGATCTCGCCCGACACATGCCGAACGACCGCATCGTCGTCATCGACGCGGGCGGCGGGGTCGACGAGGTGCACGCGCGGATCTGGGCTGCCTACGAGCCGGCCTTCCCGGCGAGCTAGGTCGTCGCCTCGAGCTGCCCCAGGAACACCACCGTCTCGTAGGCGAGCTCCACGTGGCCGTCGCGCGCGTGCGCCGCGAAGATCTCCGCGAGGCGCCGCATCATGGGGGCGTGCTCGGGAGCACCGGGCTTCGGCGCGTAGGACGAGGAGAGCAGCCGGCCGCGCAGCCCGGCCTCGTCGAGCTGCTGCCCGCTGGGGAATCGCCCGACGCGCGCCTCCGCCGGCCAGAAGAACGCGCGCACGGCGGGCTCGGCGGCGCGGTCGAGAGCCCGGGAGGCCGGGTACTCGGGCGCGAAGTTCACCAGCATCGCCTCGTAGTCGTCGTTGAACGGCGTGCTCGACCGCATGTTCCAGGCGAGCGCGACCCGTCCGCCGCGCCGGAGGATGCGCGCGAGCTCGGTGCGTGCGCGGTGCGCGTCGAACCAGTGGAACGCCTGCCCCGCCGTCGCCGCGTCCACGCTCGACGGGCCGAGCCCGGTGGCTTCGGCGCTCCCGTCGACGCTCTGGAAACGCTCCTCGCCCCCGAGCTGGCGCTCCGCAGCGGCGCGCATCGCGGCGTTGGGCTCCACGCCGAGCACGCGCGCCCCCGACGCAAGAAGGAGCCGCGACAGGATCCCCGTGCCCGACCCCAGGTCGGCCACGACCTTGCCGGGACCCAGCCCGCAGCCGCGCACGATCCAGTCGAGCGCATCCTGCGGGTATCCCGGACGGTAGCGCACGTAGTCGTCGACGCGATCGGTGAACCTCTCCCGCGAGTCGCGCATGGCGGGGCCTTTCTACCTCGTCGCCGCGAGACGGGCGGGCCTCAGGTGGATCCCGGCCGGGCCCCCACTGGTACCCACGCGCCCCACATCCAGCCTCCCGCCCAGGGGGGTGGCTCGCGGCAAATGCGCGGAATCGTTCCCCTCGGCGGATGGCGTGGCGGCGCACCTCCTCTCGGCACGAGCCCTGCTCAGTGAGCCCCCGCCCGCGCGACGGGACGAGCTCCGACGCCGAACCCGCAAATCGGCGCCGGAGTGAACGCGCTCTCTTGGCCCGCACCGCTCCCCCCGCACGCATGCACGGAAGCGCGCGTCCCAGTCGCGCGGGCGATTCTTCGGCACGAGGACACGAAAAACGTCGACGGGATGGCCATGGCCGTGACTGGGCTCGCGACGGCGATCGTCTCGCCGCCGCCGCAACTGGATCTGGTGAACGCACCCGAGCTGGACGTGCCGGAGCACGTCACCCTCGAGCACGGCGAGGCCATGATCCGGGGATCGCGCGGCGTGATGCTCTACACCCAGTGGTGGAGGCCTTGCGGCGGCCCGCGCGGGACGGTGGTCCTGGTGCACGGCCTCAAGGACCACAGCGCCCGCTACGGCGCCTTCGCCGAGGCGCTGGTCGCGCGCGGCTTGGCGGTCCACGCCTTCGATCTGCGAGGTCACGCCCGCAGCGGCGGTCCCAGGGCCTGGGTCGACGCCTTCGGCGACTACGTCGACGACCTCGACGGCTTCGCCCGGCGCGTGACGGCGCGTGAGCGGAGCGCGCCCATGTTCGTTTTCGGCCACGGCATGGGCGGCGCGATCGCGACCCTGTGGGCGCTCGAGACCGACGCCGCGCTGGCCGGGCTCGTCCTCAGCGGAGCGGCGCTCCAGCCGCGTCCGGCGCCGGCCGAGGCCCGCGCCACGCGCCTGCTGGCGGCCTTCGCTCCGCGGGCTCGCATCTTCCAGCTCGACCTGCGACGTTGCTCGCGGGATCGCGGGACGGTGGAGGATGCGCTCCGCGACACGTTCGTGCACCAGCCGCCGGCGCCGGCGCGGACGGCCAGGGAGCTGCTCGACGCCATGGAGCTCATCGACGCGCGCGCCGCCGAGCTCGCGGCGCCGCTGCTGGTGATGCACGGCTCGGCCGACGTGGTGAACGACCCCGACGGGAGCCGTCGCCTGGTCGAGCGCGCCGCGAGCGGCGACAAGCAGCTCTACCTCTACCATGGGCTCGCCCACGACCTGCTGCACGAGCCCGAGCGAGCCCGGGTGGTGCGCGACGTCGCCGAGTGGATCGTCGACCGGCTTCCCTGAAAACTTGCGCACGGGGGGGCGCGCGAGGCAGGTTTGGGTCATGCGCACGCTCGTCCCGCTCTCCCTCGCGCTCGCGCTGTGCGCCTGCAGCGGCGCGAGCCCCGCGCCCGGGCCGACCGCGCCCGCGGCGCGCGTCACGTCGGCGCCCCCCGCCCCCCCACCCGCGCTGCCCGACCACGCCCTGGCCCGGTCTGCCGTGCACGACGTCGTCTCCCAGGGGCTGGGCACGTTCCTTCAGCGCGTGACGGTGGACGACCAGCCCGTCTTCGCCGGCGGCAAGTTCCACGGGTTCCGCATCGCCGCCCTGCGCGCCGACCCCTTCTGGACCGGCGTCGATCTCAAGGCCGGCGACGTGGTCACCGCCGTCAACGGCTTTCCCATCGAGCGCCCCGAGCAGGCGCAGACCGCCTTCGATTCGCTCGAGGTCGCCAGCGAGCTGCGCGTCGCCTACGAGCGCGACGGCCAGACGCGCGAGCTGGTGTACGCCATCGTCGACGGCCGCTGAGGGCGCGCCGACGGCGGACCGACACGCGAGAAGCGCCACCGACTAGAGATCGCGCGCGATCTCGCCGAGCGTGCGGATCCCCCGCTCGATGGCGTCCGACCAAGGGAAGCCGCAGCTGAGTCGGATGCAGCTCGCGAAGCGCTGCTTGGCCGAGAAGATGGGCCCCGGCGCCACGCTCACGCCGCGCGCCAGGGCGCGCTCGTGCAGCTCGAGAGCGCTCTTGCCGTGCGGCATCTCCACCCACAGCAGAAACCCGCCGCGCGGCCGCGATATGCGCGTCCCGGGGGGGAAGCACACCGCGATGGCCTCGCTGACGCGCGCGACCTGCCTCGAGAGCGCTCGCCGCAGCCGGCGCAGGTGACGCTCGTAACCGCCGTTCTCGAGGAAGTCGGCGATCGCCATCTGCGGTAGCGTCGGCGTGGCCACGCTCTGCGCGAACTTCAGCCGCTCCACCGCGTCGCGGAACCTCCCCGGCGCCACGTATCCGACGCGGTAGCCGGGCGCCAGCGTCTTGGAGAACGACGCGCACAGCATCACCAGGCCGTGGCGGTCGAACGCGCGAGCCGGACGAGGGCGAGCTCCGTCGTGGTGCAGGTCGCCGTAGATGTCGTCCTCGATGAGCGGGATGTCGCGGCGCGCCAGCATCCGCACCAGCTCCCGCTTCGCTTCGTCCGGCACCAGCGCGCCCAGGGGGTTCGAGAAGTTCGTGACCAGCAGACACGCCTTCACACGCTGCTTGCGCAGCGCGCGATCGAGCAGCGCCAGATCGATCCCGGTTCCGGCGTTGGCCGGGACCTCCAGCGCGCGCATGCCCAGGCTCTCGATGAGCTGGAGCACGCCGTAGTACGCCGGCGACTCCACCACGATCGCGTCGCCGGCGCGCGCCACCGTGCGCAGACACAGGTGCAGCGCCTCCATGGTGCCCACGGTGGTGACGATCTCGTCGGCGCCCAGGGCCACGCCGCACTCCGCCGCGCGCCGCGCGATCTGACGTCGCAGCGCGGGCAGGCCCGGCGGCGGGTCGTAGGCGATCCCGGCGCCGCCCGAGGTGCGCGCGACCGCCGCCAGCCCGCGGTTGAGGCGCTCCGTCGGCAGGAGGGCCGGGCTCATGTACCCCGCGCCCAGCAGCACCATGTCGGGATTGCGCGAGGCGCCGTACACGCGGGCGATGAGATCGCTCACCGAGACGCGGGTGGCCTGCCCCGACACGCGCGCCGCCCGCGGCTCGGCGACCAGAGACAGGCGCGCCGCGCGCACGTAGTGCCCCGACTGCGGGCGCGTCTCGACCAGGCCGCGGCTCTCGAGCAGGAGGTACGCCTGCAGGACGGTCGACACGCTCACGCCACGCTGTTCGCTGAGCAGGCGCACGGAGGGAAGCCGATCGCCGGCGCGGAGCGTTCCCTTCGCCACCAGGCGCGTGAGGTCCTCTGCCAGCTCCTCGTAGAGGTGGCGCGGCGGCGCGGTCCGCGGCCCCGCGACAGCCGAGAAGGCTCTCGGATCGGCGCTCATTCCTCTTCTGTACCCCTGGCCGGGCTCCGGCGACAGGCACAGCGCGCGGGCCGCGAGAGAGCACAGTTGTCCAGAGGCGTTACTGTGCTGGTCTCAGCCCGATCGAACTGCATCTGTTCCGTACACACGGTCGGTCTCATCCTCTTCGCTCATGCAGCGCCCCGCTCCCATGCCCCGGCGAACGCTCCTCGTCCTCGCGTTCCTCGCCGTCTGCATCATCTGGGGGTCGACCTACCTCGGCATCCGCGTCACGCTCGAGAGCTTCCCGCCCTTCTTCATCGGCGCGGTGCGCTTCATCGTCGCCGGCGCCGTCCTGTTCGGGGTGGCCCGGATGCGCGGCGAGACGTCGCCGTCGCTGCGCGAGTGGGCTTCGGCGGTGCTCACCGGCGCGCTCTTCTTCGTCGTCGGCAACGGCCTGGTCAACGTCGCCGAGCTCTCCGTCTCCTCCGGCCTCGTCTCCGTCCTGGTGGCGACCATGCCGCTGTGGACGACGCTCTTCTCCCGCCTCTTCGGTACGCCGGTCTCGGGGCGTGAAGCCGCGGGCGTGGTGCTCGGCCTGGTCGGAGTCGCCGTCATGAATCTCGGCGGCGAGCTGCGCGCCAGCCCGGGCGGCGCCGTGTGCGCGCTGCTGGCGCCCATGGGGTGGGCGCTCGGCTCCGTGTTCAGCCAGCGACTCCCGCTCCCCGGGGGCATGATGCGCACCGCCTCGCAGATGCTGGGCGGCGGCGCGGCCACGATGCTGGTGAGCCTCGCGCTGCACGAGCACCTCGGCGCTGCGCCCTCGCTCCGCGCCGTGCTGGCGGTCCTCTACCTCTGCGTCTTCGGCTCCCTGGTTGGTTTCACCGCATACTCGTACCTCCTCGCCCACACGCGCCCGGCGGTCGCCACCAGCTACGCCTACGTGAACCCCATCATCGCCGTGGCCCTCGGCGCGGCCTTCGCCGGCGAGCGCTTCGGCGCGACCAGCCTGGTGGGAGCGGTGATCGTTCTGGCGGCGGTGGCGCTCGTGGGGCTCGCACGCTCGCGGCGCATAGCGCCTCCCGCCGGGGCGCCAGCCGCCCTGTCAGAGGCGCGATAGAGCGAGGCGGTCGCGATCGACGGTCGCCGTCGCCTCTTGCTCCGGGGCGAAGCGCAGCAGGGGACCGTCCTCGCCGAGCACCACGTGCGCCTCGTCGACACTGCCGTGGACCCCGCCGGTTCCGTGCAGCGCCTCGAGGGCCGCCTCGAGCCAGGCGCGCTCCGCGGGCAAGAGCGCACGGTCGAGCGGCCTGCCGGGCGGGACGCCGAGCCAGATCGCGCCCTCGTCGCGGTCGACGCGGAGCACCGTCTGCAAGGCCGGATGATCCGCTCGCGCGAAGCACCGGGCCCGCGCGAGCGCCCGCTCGGACAGGGGCACTCGCTCGACGGGCCGGTCCATCCACCCGTCGACCACCACGCCGTCGAGGCGCACCTCCAGCCGACCCGCGCTGGGCCAGGCGCTCGACCTGCGTTCCACCGCGCGCGCCCCGAGCGCGTCGGCCGTCGCCGGCCACGGCAGCGCCAGCAGCGCAGCCCGCGCCTCGAAGGCGTCGGCAGGCCGCTCCGCCCCCCGCGCCGCCGTCAGGCGCGCGACGGCCGCGTCGTGCCGCTCGTCGAGCTCGCGGTGCGCCTGGCTGGGCAGTACGCGCGGGGCCTCCGCCGGGCTGGGGCGCTCCCCGGTCAGCATCTCGCGCAGCAGCACGCCCACCGCGAATACGTCGCTCCGCGCGGTGGCCGGGCGCCCCTCCCGCTGCTCCGGGCTCATGTACGCCAGCGTCCCGAAGACGCCGGCGGTCGCCGTCGTCGACACGTCGCCCAGGTGAGCCACGCCGAAGTCGCTCAGCCGCGCCCCGCCGGCGTCGTCGAAGAGCACGTTCGCCGGCTTCACGTCGCGGTGGAGGATGCCGAGCCGGTGCGCCTCACCCAGCGCCGCCAGCACCGCGCCCGCGATCTCCACGGCCCGCGCCGGGGCCAGGGCTCCCGCCGCCGCGAGCGTCCGCTCCAGCGTCCCGCCCGCCATCCAGGCCAGCACGATGGCCGGGCCCTCGGGGACGAAGTCGCGCAGCGGCACGATGTTGGGGTGGTCGAGGGCGCGCATGGTCCGCACCTCCCGCTCGAAGCGCGCGAGGGCATCGCGCCCGCTGCCTCGCGCGTCCCACGCCGCGAAGATCTTCACCGCCACCCGCTCGCCGCGGACCGCGTCGACGCACTCGAGCACACGCGCGCTCGGCGACGAGGCCACCTCGCGAGCCACGTCGTAGCGCCCGAACAGCCGGGTGCGGACCGCGGGCGCGGCCGGAGACGCCTCCTCCGGAGGGGGCGGGCCTCCGCGGGATGCGAGCTCCGAGGCGGCGTCGGCCGCCGCGCGCGCCAGCCCCAGCCGTTCGAGCGCAGGGACCAGGGTCGCCAGCGCCTCGCGCCGCAGCGGCACATCGGATGGCACCCGCTGCAACACGCGCACGGCCGCCTCGAGCTTGCCGAACCGCGCGAGCAGTGCGCCGAGCGCGGTCGCCACGTCCCAGGCGCTCGGGTCGCGCCGCAGGCCGGTCTCGAGCGCCCGCGCAGCGGCCGCCGCCTCTCCCGCGCCCTCGAGCAGCGCTGCGGCCTTCGTCGTCTCGCCCGCGCGCTCCCACAGTCTCGCCGCCTCCACCGCCAGGCCGCCCGCCTCCAGCAACCGCGCCGCCCACCGCTCGCGCCCGCGCCGCGCGAGTCGCTGCGCGCAGGCCTCCGCCGCCGCGGGGTCGACCGCCACCAGCGCCAGCGCGCGCCCGGCCAGCGCCTCGTCGTCCGCCTCCGCGGCCAGCTCCAGTGCGCGCGCCGACTCCCCCGCCCGCAGCGCCTCCGCGGCCGCGCTGGCCCAGTCGCATGCTCGCTCGTAGAGCAGGCTGGCCTCGTGCGCGTCGCCCCGCGCGCTGCAGAGCCGCGCCGCGTCGAGCAGGCGTTCCTCCCGCACGAGCTCGGCGATGTCGGGGTCCACGGCACCAGGGTAGAACGGGCGGGGGGCTACCGCGATGCGACTCAAAGCGAGCAGTAGCTCGGGAACCCCGCCGGCAGCCCGCCGGCGTAGGGTGACGGCGAGACGCCGAACCCGTTGGCCTGGAAGAACGCCCAGACGCTCGGCGCCGCGCCGGTGGGGATGGCGTGGCCCATGTTGTGATCGCAGATCGCCGCGAAATGCCCGGCGCCGACCAGCGTCGTCTTGTAGAGCAGGCTCGCCGCCTGGAAGTCGAAGTTGAACACGTTGTCCGACGTGCCTCCGTCGAAGACCAGCGCCGCGAAGAGGTTCGCAGGATCCTGCGACGTCGGCTTCACCCCCTGCGGCAACCCGCCCGAGAAGGTGACCACGCTCGCCAGGTACGACGAGCGCGCGTAGCTCATGAACGTCGTGTGCAGCGCGCCCGCGCTGAAGCCCATGCTGTGGACGTGGCGCGCGTCGATCCCCACCTGCTTGGCGACGCAGGCGAGCACCTCGTCGGCCACGCGCAGGTCATCGTCCTTCGTCCCGGAGACGAGGTACCACGGGAACTGACCGGCGTTTGCGTCGTGGTACGGCGCCGCCACGATCCCGCCCGCCGCCTCGATGGCGGCCAGCGTCGCGCCGAGCGCGTACGACGCCTCGGCCGGCGCGCTCCCCGTCCCGTGCCAGTAGAAGACGAGCGGACCGTGGAGCTGCGCCGCGGCGGCGGTCATCGAGAGGGTGACCGCGCGCGCCGGGATCCCCGCCGGCGCGAAGGTGACGTCGCCGTTCTGGATGGTCGGGCACGCGCCGGTGGGCGAGGGGAGCGTGGGGCCCGGTCCTCCGTCGCCCGACGCACCGCCCTCGGGGCCGGGCGAAGCGCCGTCCGTGCCCGACCCGGGCTTTCCGCCGTCCTGTGTCGACGCGTCCGGCGAGCCGCCCTCGGTCGCCCCGCCGCCGCCGTCGTCTGCGCCGACCGCGCCGGCGTCGCCGTTCACGGATGGGCTGCCGCCCTCGCTCCCGCCGCACGCGGCGGCCACCGCTACGAGGGATGCAACGGCGAGATGTGGGTGCCTGGTCATGGCGGCCCTCCGGCCTGGAACCGTGCGCCGCGGGCGCGGGCGGGGGAATCGTGATCGCCACTTCAGAAGGCTGAATTCCATGCGGCTGAAGAGATCGAGCCGGAGTGTCGCGCTGGAGCGCCTGCTGCGGGCGGTCTGGCGGTACTGGAACAGCAACACGGGTCGTCTCCCCCGCTCCTTGCTCCGGAGGGTTTCGTGAAGGTTCGGACTCTTGGTTTGCTCGGGCTGTGCGCGGCGATGGCCGCCACCGGCGTTGCCTGCAGCGGCGCCACCTTCTCGGGGACGCAGCTTTTCGCCGAAGGGGGAGCCGGCGACGGCGCATCGGGCAGCGGCTCGGGTGGGAGCAGCGGGAGCAGCGGCGGCTCCAGCGGAAGCAGCGGCGGAAGCAGCAGTGGCGGCGACGCGTCGTCCGGCACCGAGGCGGGCGGCGGAACGGCCCTGACATGCGGCACACTCACCTGCACCGTGCCCGGGCAGACTTGCTGCGTGACCCAGAGCGGCGGCCAGCCCCCGTTCACTTTCGCCTGCGAGAACGGCAGCACGTGCAGCAACCCCAACGCAGTGGCCTTGCAGTGCACGTCGACCGCCGACTGCCCCGCCACGGAGGTGTGCTGTTTCCAGCAGCAGCAGGGCGGCGGCTCCTCGCAGTGCGTCGCGCAGTGCGGCGGCGGCGGCACCCAGCTATGCGATCCCCACGCGCCGAACAACGGCGGCTGCCCCCAGGGTCAGCAGTGCAACACCCAGGGTGGCGGAGGTTTGCCCGGCAGCGTGGGCACCTGCGGCGGCTGAGTCCCCGGCCGCGAGCGTCTCGGTCTTCCCGACCCCTAGGGGGCGTCCGGCGTCGCCGCTTCGGTGTCCTGGAGCCGCGGCGCCCTCGCGCACCGCACGCCGAAGAGCGGGCTGTGCCCCGTCTCGGGCAGCTCGCGCCGGTAGGACACCGCCATCGCCGACGCGTCGTCGCTGAACGCGCCGCCGCGCGCCGCCCGCGAGCCACCGCTGGTCAGGTCCGCGCAGTCCGTGCACTGCGCATGCACGAAGGGCGTCGCGAAGTAGTCGAGCTGCCACTCCCACCCGTTGCCCACGAGATCGGCCTGGCCCCACCGGCCGTCGCCCTTCGACGACGCGCCCACCGCGCTGGGCCCCGCCGCGCAAGGGGACCCGGGGTCGTAGTTGGCCACCGAGCAGTCGATGCTGGCCGACGTCGGCGGCGTCGACCACGGGTAGACGCGCTGCTCGCTGCCGCCCGACGCGGCGTAGTTCCACTCGGTCTCGGTCGGCAGGAAGCCGCCGTCCCAGACGCAGAAGGCGTACGCCTCCTGCCAGTCGACGCAGTTGATCGGGCGGCGCTCGTTGTCTCCCGGGTGCGACGTCCACGTCTGCAGCCCCGCGTCGCACTCGAGCACCGCGTCCCAGCCGGCGCGCGTGTTCGGCAGGTGCCGGTTCCATCTCGGATCCCAGCCCGCCTCCGTCCCGTCGTTCAGGCCGGCGCCGCCGTTGACGTGGGCGTGCTTGCCCCAGCCCGCCGACGGAAGCCAGCCGTCCTCGACGGCGCTCGCGAAGCTGCGCATCCGCCCGACGGTCACGAGGAAGCGATCGAGCTCGAAGGTGCTCACCGTCGCCGGGAAGCTCGCGTCGGTGTACGTGACGGCGTCGTAGCTGCGGCGAAAGGTGCCGCCCTGCACGAGCCGGCTGGTGCAGCAGTCCTCGTTCTCGGCGGGGCCGCAGGTCGACGGCAGGCCGTTGCAGTGAGGGCTCCCGCTGCCGCCCGAGCGATCGCTCCCGTAGCTGGCCGGCGTGGCGCTTCCGCCGTCCGCCGCGGCCTGGTCGCCCGGGGGGACGGGATCGACGCCGCCGCCGCCGCCCACCGGCTCGCCACCGCCGGGTCCGCCGGCGCCGCCGCACGCCATGACCGCGGAGCTCAGCGTGAAGAAGAAGACTCGTCCGCGGGGCTGCATGGCGGGCGACTCGAGCAAGGTGGGTGCCACCGAGCTCGCCATGGGCGCGTCCACGATTCGCCGGTGCGCCCCCCGCTGAGCTGCGCGCCGCGAGGCCGTCCGCATCGTGGCGATCTTGCGCGGATGTCACACCTTCGCCGGACCACTCCACGATCGAGAATTGGCCGCGTGCGGCCGAGCTGGTCGGGGGTCACCAGGCTCGACGAGCGCATGCGCCGGCTCGTTGTGTGGATCGCGAGGCTCGACGAGCGCATGCGCCGGCTCGTTGTGTGGATCACGAGGCTCGATGAGCGCATGCGCCGGCTCGTTGTGTGGATCACGAGGCTCGATGACCACCTGCGCCGCCGGGATGAGCGGATCCGCCGCCATGCATCGTGCGATGCGAGCGTCGACCGGTACATCCGCCGGCTCGCACCGTGCTCCAGCAAGCGTGCTCCGGACCATCTGCCGCCAGCTCTTGGCGGCTTTGCGGCTTGGCGGCTATTCAAGCATCCGGCATGCCCCAGCCCCCCTCCTTCCTCGACTACGCGCCCGTCTCGCTCGCCTTCGGAACGAGCGGGCTGCGCGGGCTGGTGAAGGACATCACCGACCTCGAGGCGTACATCAACGTGAAGGGCGGCCTGCGCTACCTGCTCGCCACGAAGGACGTCGCGCCCGGGAGCCGCGTCGTGCTCGCCGGCGATCTGCGGCCGAGCACGGGGCGCATCCTGGTCGCGGCGGCGCGGGCCATCGTCGACGCCGGCTGCGCGGTGGAGAACGCCGGAACCATCCCCACGCCGGCGCTCGTCGCGCGCGCGATGGCCACGCGGTGCGCGGGCGTCATGGTCACCGGCAGCCACATCCCGTTCGACCGCAACGGCATCAAGATCAACCGCAGCGCCGGCGAGATCCTGAAGACCGACGAGGCGGGCATCACGCGCGAGGTCGAGCGCGTCCGCGAGGAGGAGTACGCCCGGGGCGCCGCCGGCTCGGCCTTCGACGCCGCGGGGGCGCTCAGGGCGCCGGCGCCGCTGCCGCCCGTCGACGGCGCGGCGGAGGAGGCGTACCTCCGTCGCACCGTGGACGCCTTCCCGCCGGGCTGCCTGGCGGGGACGCGCGTCGTCTTCTACCAGCACTCGGCGGTGGGGCGTGACCTGCTGCCGCGCATCCTGCGCGAGCTCGGCGCCGACGTCGTCGCCGCGGGCCGCAGCGAGACCTTCGTCGCGCTCGACACCGAGAACGTCACCGGCGAGCAGCTCGATCGCCTCGAGGCGCTCGCCGTCGCCGCCGGGCAGGGCGGCGCTCCGGTGCACGCCGTCGTCTCCACCGACGGCGACTCCGACCGGCCGCTCGTGGCCGCCGTCGCTCCCGCGTCCGTGGCGCGAACGGGGAGGCGCGTGCGCTTCCTGCCCGGCGACCTGCTCGGCATCGTCGTCGCGGAGCTGCTGAGCGCGCGCGCCGTGGCCGTCCCCATCAGCGCCAACGACGCAGTCGAGCGCCGCATGCGCGAGCGCGGCGTCCTCCTCGAGAAGACGAAGATCGGCTCGCCCTACGTCATCGCCGCCATCGAGTCGATGAAGCAGCAAGGCAGGCCGGGCCCCATCGTCGGCTGGGAAGCCAACGGGGGCTTCCTGGCGGGGACCGACCTCGCCGTCCCGGGCGGTCGGACCATGACGGCGCTCCCGACGCGCGACTCCACGCTGCCCATCGTCGCCAACCTCTTCGCCGCCGCGCGCCGGGGCATCCCCCTCGGCGCGCTCTGGGACGAGCTGCCGCGGAGGTTCGGCAGCTCGGGGCTCCTCGACGAGGTGCCGGTCGCGGCCAGCCGCGCGCTCGTGGCCGCGCTCGTCCCGCCCGGCGAGGCGACCGAGGTCGCCTTCGCCAGGCTCGCCCGTGTCTTCACGCCCGCGCTCGGCTTCGACCGCGTCGCGCGCGTCGACGTCCTCGACGGCGTCCGCGTGTACTTCGAGAACGGCGACGTCGCGCACGTGCGCCCGTCGGGCAACGCGCCGCAGCTGCGCATCTACGCCAACGCCGACTCGCAGGAGCGCGCCGACCGCATCGTGGCCGAGGGCCTGCGCGAGCCCGACGGGCTGCTGCGCGCCCTCCTCGGCCTCGCGGCGCCGTAGGTCGGCCCGGCGGGATATCCTCGCCGCGTGGAGACCCTCCGCGGCCGACCTGTCCCGCCGGCGCTCGCCGGCGCCGTCGTCCTCGACGCGCGCGGCCAGCCGCGGCCCCTCGGCGCGTGCTGGAAGGACGGCCCTTGCGTGCTGGTCCTCTTGCGCCACTTCGGCTGCATCGGCTGCGACACGCAGGTGGCCGACCTCGCCCCGCGCCTCCACGAGCTGCGCGCCGCCGGCGCCCGCACCGTGCTGGTCGGCAACGGGCCGCCCGACGCCATCGCCGACTTCGTCGCGCGCCACGCCCTCGGCGACAAGGACGTCGAGGTCTTCACCGATCCGTCGCTGGCCGCCTTCCGCGCGGCGCGCCTGCTGCGCTCGGCGTGGGCGACGTACGGTCCGCGCTCCATCGCAGACTACGCGCGCGCCCTCGTCGGCGGCTTCGCGCCGCACCGGACCCTGGGCGATGCGCTCCAGCAGGGCGGCGCGCTGGTCGTCGACGCCGGCGGCACCGTCGTCCTCCACCGCGTGGCCCGCAGCCTCGGCGACCACGCCGACGCGAGCGACCTCGTCGACGCCGCGCTGGCGCTCGCCCTGCGCGCCAGCCCCCTGCGAGTCTGAAGAGGCGAGAGAGGAAAGACGAGCATCCTGCCATGGCCTACCTCCTTCACGCGGCGAACGTGCTGTACCTGCTGTCCTACCTGGTCAAGGACATCCTGTGGCTGCGCCTGCTCACGGTGCTGGCCGGGCTGCTGCTCATGACCTGGGCCTTCCTCCAGCCGCAGCCGCTGTGGGCGAGCCTGGCGTGGAACGCGGTCTTCCTCGCCATCAACGTGGTGCAGAGCTGGCTGCTCGTCCTCGAGCGGCGCCCGGTGCAGCTGTCGGAGCGCGAGATGGAGCTGTACCGCCTGGTGTTCCGCACGCTCACGCCGCGCGAGTTCGTGAAGCTGCTCGCGCTCGGGCGCTGGGAGGAGGCCCCGGCCGACACGCGCATCGTCGAGCGGGCTCGCGCGCTCGATCGGCTCATGGTCATCGCGTCGGGCCGCACGGCCGTCCGCGTCGGCGAGCGCGTGGTCGAGCTCGGCCAGGGGCGGTTCGTCGGCGAGATGAGCTTCATCACCGGCGAGCCGCCCACCGCCGACGTCGTCGCCATCGACGCCATCCGCTACGTGGCGTGGCCCAAGGCGCCGCTCACGAAGTTCCTGGCGGAGCACCCGCCCCTGCGCGCCGCGTGGCAGGCGGTGCTGGGGGCGGATCTGGTGAGCAAGCTCCGCGCGGCGTAGACGCCCCGGAGGTCAGGGCGTACGCGCGCAGCGCACGCCGAACAGGGGGCTGTGCCCGCTCTGCCCGTAGTTGTGGCGGTACGACACGGCCATGAACGACGCGTCGTCGAAGCAGGTGCCGCCGCGGATGGAGCGGATGCCGCCGCTCGTGAGGTCCGCGCCGTCCGTGCACGTCGCCTGCGCGAAGGGGTCGGCGTAGAAGTCGAGCGTCCACTCCCACACGTTGCCCACCAGATCGGCCTGCCCC
>DATBQU010000160.1:0-6088 GCA_036560665.1 Polyangiaceae bacterium | reverse complement strand
CGTTTCCGCCGGGGGGACCGCTTCTTGGGGCGCTCGCGGTGCTTCTTGCCGCGCTCCCGGTGCTTCTTACGGCGCTCCCGGTGCTTCTTACGGCCGAGGCGGTGCTTCTTACGGCCGAGGCGGTGCTTCTTACCGCGCTCGCGGTGCTTCTTACGGCCGAGGCGGTGCTTCTTACGGCGCTCGGGGTGCTTCTTGCGGGCGAAGACGGCGCGCGAGCGCGGCAAGAGGCGGCGCGGCGGACGGGTGGAGCGACGCATGCGGGCGAGGAAGGGCGGGGAGCGCGACCGGGTCCGCGACCGCGACCGCGACCGGGTCCGCGCGCACGTGCACGCGCACGGCCACGCGCACGTCCACGTCCACGCTCACGTTCACGTGCACGTCCACGTCGACGTCCACGTTCAATGCGACGGGCCCCGTCACCGCCGAGAGGCGCTACCCTCCCCTTCCCATGCGGCTCGCCGACGTCATCGGTCGCTGGCTCGGCAAGGTCGAGATCGTCCTGGCCGGGGCCGACCAGGACCTGCGCGACGGGCAGGAGGCGCTGACGGCCGGCGAGCCGATGCGGGCGCGGGCGGCGGCGCGGCGCGTGCTCGGGCGGGCGCCGGACTCGCCCATCGGCCTCGCGCTCCTGGCCGACGCGTGCGAGGGGGCGCACCTCGACGCGGAGCTGGCGCTGACGCTGGAGGAGCTGGCGCGGCGGGCGCCGTCGCGCGCCGAGGTGTGGGTGCGCCTGGCGCGCGCGCGGCGCGACACGGGGGCGCCGACGGAGGACGTGCGCGACGCGCTGGTGCGGGGGCTCGGCGTGGCGGAGTCGGGGAGCGACGCGCGGCGCGAGGCGCTGCTCGAGCTGGCGGACCTCGATCTGGCGCAGGGCGACGGCGCGCGGGCCGAGCTGTGGCTGGAGCGCGCGGCGGACGACAAGGCGCCGGACGTGGTGGCGCGGCGGGCCGAGGCGCGCCTGCTGCGCGGGGACGCGGTGGGGGCCAGGGCGCTGCTCGAGCGCGTGGAGGCGGCGCCGACCGACGGGCACGCGGCGCTCGTGCGCGGGCGGGCGCTGGCGATGCTGTCCGATCCGGCGGCCTTCGTGCCGCTCGTGCGGGCGATGGTGCTCGACACGCCGGGGGCGAGCGACGCGCTGTCGTCGGCGCTGGCGTACGTGCCGAGCGAGCCGCAGGTGCGGGCGCGCGTACGCTCGGTGGTCGACGCCAAGGGCGAGCAGGATCTGGCGCGATGGCGCGCGGCGTTCGCGCGGGCGGAGGGCTCGCGCGACGCGGCCCGGCGCGCGCTGCGCGAGGCGGTGGAGGCGGGCGACGCGGCGGCGGCGCGGCCGCTGCTCGACGCGGCGCTCGACGATCAGGACGCCGGCAGCCTGGCCGCCGCGCTGCGGGCGCTGCCGGCGGAGGACGGCGACGCGCTCCTCGCCGACGCGCGGCTGGTGGCGTCGGGCTCGCTCGACGAGGTCGCGCGCGTGCGCCACCCGCGCGTCGTGCCCTGGGCGCAGGCCATCGCCGACGCGCTGGCGCGCGCGTGGATCCCGGCGGGGGGCGTGCCGCCCGAGGTCCCGCCGAAGGCGGGCCGACAGCCCGAAGGGCACACCGAAACGCGATGGCCCGAGGTGCTGGCGCGCCTCGATCAGCACGCGCGCACGCTGGCCGATCTCGAGTCGGTGGCGGCGCTGGCCGAGCTGTCCGCGGAGCGCTCGCGCCCGGTGCGCCTGGCCATCGTGGGCGAGTTCAACGCCGGCAAGAGCACCTTCATCAACGCCCTCATCGGCGCCGACGTCGCGCCGACGGGCGTGCTGCCGACGACGGCGACGCTGCACCACCTGCGCTGGGCGCCGGACCCCATCGCGCGCGTCCGCTTCGAGCGCGGCCACGAGCCGCCCGAGCGCATCGTGCCGCTGGGCGATCTGCGGGCGACGCTGGGGGGCCTGGACGCGACGACGGTCCGCCGGGTCGAGCTGCTGATGCCGCTGCCGTTCCTGGTGCGCGTGGAGATCCTCGACACGCCGGGCTTCAACGCGCCCGATCCGCAGCACACGGCGGTGGCGCGCTCGGCCTTCGACGAGGCCGACGTCGCGGTGTGGCTGCTCGACGCGACGCAGGCCATGAAGGAGACCGAGCGCGCGGTGCTGGAGGAGGCCAAGCGCGCGCACCTGCCGGTGCAGATGATGGTCAACAAGGCCGACCGCCTGGGGCCGGCGGACCTGGCGCGGGTGATGGCGTCGGTGGACGAGGCGCTGGCCGAGACGGGGATCCCGTCGTGGGCGCCACCGCTGGCGCTGTCGGCCAAGAAGGCGCTGGCGGGCAAGCTGGGCGACGCGAAGGCGCTGGAGGAGTCGGGCTGGGCGGCGGCGCAGGCGCTGCTCGACGAGCGCATCGTGGCGCGCAGCGACGAGCTGAAGGAGCGGGCGCTGCGGCGGCGGGCGGCGCGCATCGTGGCCGGGCTGGGGGCGCAGGCGGCGGCGGAGGCGGAGCGGCAGCGGACGGCGGACGCCGAGCGCGCGGCGCGGGCGCACGCGGTGGGCCAGGCGGCGGCGCGGCTCGAGCGCGACGCGGACGGGATCGCCGAGGAGCTGGCGAGGTCGCTCCTGCCGGCGGCCGAGGCGTGGCGGCGCGATCTGGCGCTCGTCTTCGTGGGGCGCGACCGCGCGAGCGCCGAGCGGGACCCGGTGCTGGCGCGCTACCGCGTCGAGCGGGCGCTGGCGGCCATCGCCCCGGCGCTGTCGCGCGCGATGGCGTCGCTGGCCCCCGAGGCGAGCGCGAGCCTGGGGCCGGCGCAGCTCGCTCCCTCGGCGCGGGCGCTGGTCCGCGCGGCGGCGGCGGTCGCCGAGCCGGAGCCGGAGGCGCTGCTGCCCCCCCTGGCGCGGGCCGCGGTGGCGACGCTGATCGACCAGCTCTTCGCGCTGTCGGTGGCGCCGCCGGCCTCCACCCGGGCGGCGGGGCTGCTGCGGGAGCTGCACGCGCTCGCCGCGGCGCTCGAGCCGTCCTAAGCTGGAGGCGTGATGCGCCGCCTGCTCGTCCTGCCCCTCGCCCTCGCGGCGGTGCTCGCGCCGGCGCCGGTCGGCGCCGAGATCGCCGGCCTGGGCGGGGCGGAGGGCGCGGTGTCGCTCCAGGCGGACAAGCTCGACATCGACATCCTGGCCGGCGAGGCGACCCTGACGGGCAAGGTGGTGCTGTCCAAGGGCGACCTCGTGGTGAGCTGCCCGCGCATCGACCTGCGCTTCGACCAGACGCCGCACCTGACGTGGGCGCGCGGCTCGGGGGGCGTGACGGCCGACGTGCGGGGGGTCCACGCCGAGGCGCCGTCGGTGGAGGTCGACCTGGTGAAGCAGGTGCTCGATCTGCGCGGCGGGGTGAAGCTCACGCGCGGCACCAGCTGGCTGACCGCGGACAGCGCCCGCATCGACATCCCGACGGCGAAGGTGTCGCTGGTGCAGGTGAAGGGGTCCATCCCGGCCAAGGGTCCCTGAGGTGCTCGAGGCCCGGGGCGTCCGCGTGGTGCGCGGCGGCAAGGCCATCCTGCGCGGCCTGGATCTGGAGGCGAAGCAGGGCGAGCTGGTGGGCGTGCTGGGCCCGTCGGGGGCGGGCAAGTCGACGCTCTTCCGCGTGCTGGTGGGCGAGACGCAGGCCGACGCGGGGACGGTGGCGCTGGAGGGCGTGGACGTGACCCGCTGGCCGCTCTGGCGGCGCGCCCGGGCGGGCGTGGGGTACGTCCCGCAGGGCCCGAGCGTGCTGTGGGAGCTGACGGTGCGGGGGAACCTGGAGACGTTCCGGCGCGTCGCCCGGCTGCCGCCCGAGGACGCCGGGGTGGCCGCCGCGCGGGTGGGGCTGGAGGACCGGCTGGAGGTGCGGGCGGGGGAGCTGTCCGGGGGGGAGCGCCGGCGGCTCGAGCTGGCACGGGCGGTCACGCGGGCCCCCCGGGTGCTCGTCTGCGACGAGCCGTTCGCCGGCGTGGACCCGGCGGGGGCCGAGAAGCTGGGGAAGCTGCTGCGGGAGCTGGCCGACGGGGGAACGACGGTGCTGCTGGCCGACCACCACGTGGAGGAGGCACTGCGCGTCTGCACCCGAGCCGTGCTGCTGCTCGACGGGGTGGTCGCGGTGGCCGCGGCGGCGTCCGACTTCCGTCAGGACCCCCTGGTCCGCGGGCGCTACCTCGGCACCCTCCAGCCCGGCGGCTGAGCGGGGACGGAAGGCGGCGAAGATAGCACTTTGATTGCTCTTTCTGAGCAAATTCAGCCGTGGCACGGAAATCGCTGATTCGAAGCTGCCTGGGCCCGATCGGAGTGTTAGTTCTTAGGGAAGCAAGGACCAGGCAAGGCACGGGCAATGGAGATCAAGCAACAGCTCAGGCTCAGTCAGCAGCTCGTGATGACGCCGCAGCTGCAGCAGGCGATCCGCCTCTTGCAGCTCTCGCGCCTCGAGCTCATCGACGAGATCCGCAAAGAGCTCGACGCCAATCCGGTCCTGGCCGACGAGGAGGTCGACCCGCGCGCCCGGGGCGAGGCCAAGAACGGGGAGGTCATCATGGAGCCCCCCCCGCCGGACTCGCCGGCCACCGCCTCCGAGAAGCTGGCGGTGTCGGACCTCGACAAGCGCGCCGACGACAAGCGGGTCCAGGAGATCGACTGGGAGCAGTTCCTCGAGAACCGCACCCTGCAGCAGCCCCTGCCCAGCAACCGCGGCGGGTTCGAGGAGCTGCCGCCCATCGAGGCCAACCTCACCAAGGGGGCGTCGCTGGTCGACCACCTGCGCTGGCAGCTGCAGCTGAGCGACTTCACCGAGGACGAGAAGCAGTTCGCGGAGCTCGTCATCGGCAACCTCGACGACAACGGCTTCCTCGATCTGAAGGGGACCGAGCGGGACAACGGCGAGAAGACGCCGGACCTGACCATCGAGGACCTCGCGCGCGAGGTGCCGATGAACCCCGAGGACGCCGAGTACGTGCTGCGCGAGATGCAGGAGTGGGACCCGGTGGGCGTGTGCTCGCGCTCGCTGCAGGAGTGCCTGCACGTGCAGGCCGAGGTCTACGGCTACGACGACCTCGAGACGGCCATCATCGACAAGCACCTGCACAACCTGGAGAAGCACAACTACCAGGCCATCGCGCGCGATCTGAAGGTGACGGTCGAGGAGGTGTACGAGGCGGTCAAGCAGATCCAGAAGCTGGAGAGCCGCCCGGCGCGCAACTTCACCGACACCGACGACAAGACCATCGCCATCACGCCCGACGTGTACGTCATCAAGGACAGCGAGAAGTTCGTGGTGTCCGACAACGACCGCGGCGTGCAGCGCCTGTACATCAACGAGACGCTGACCAAGCAGCTGCTCAAGGACGCGCAGGCCAAGGAGTTCATCAGCGAGAAGCTGCGCAACGCGCAGTGGCTGATCCGCGCCATCGAGCAGCGCCGCAAGACGATCATCCGCGTGACGGAGTGCATCGTCGAGAAGCAGCGCGAGTTCTTCGAGAAGGGCGTGGCCTACCTCAAGCCGATGATCCTGCGCGACGTGGCCGAGGCCGTCGGGATGCACGAGTCGACCATCAGCCGGGTGACGACCAACAAGTACGTCCACACGCCGCAGGGCCTCTTCGAGCTCAAGTACTTCTTCAACTCGTCCATCCGCCGGATGCAGGAGGACGACATCGCCAGCGAGAGCGTCAAGCAGGCGATCAAGAAGATCATCGAGGAAGAGGACAAGGGCAACCCCCTCTCCGACCAGCAGATCGTCGAGCTGCTCGCCAAGCGCGATGGCATCCAAATTGCCCGCCGTACCGTGGCCAAGTACCGGGAGATGCTCGGCATCCTCTCGTCGAGCAAACGGAAGAAGCTCTTCTAGTCTCCCGTGGCGCGGGTGTTACGATTGAGGCAAGGCGTGGGAACAGCACGCTCCGCTTGCCGGTAGGAACTTCTGAACCGACTCGACGGCACGACTCCCGGAAAGGAGCGTGCAAACGTTGAAACCGCGGCAGGAGGCCACTCCTCATGAACATCGCAGTGACGTTCCGGCACATGAACGCGACCGACGCCGTCAAGGGCTACGCGACGGAGAAGGTCAGCAGGATGCAGAGGTTCCTGCGGGCCCCGATG
>DATBQU010000159.1:0-4808 GCA_036560665.1 Polyangiaceae bacterium | reverse complement strand
GATCACTTCCGTATCGGCCAGCAGCTCTTCCGGTTCGACACGTGACGCAACCCCAGACCCCCCAGGCCGCGCCAGTGTCCAGCGACTCGAAGGATGCTTCGAGCAGCGCCCGGGGAGAGATCCGCGTGAAGCTCTTCGCGCGGACCGACGTGGGTCAGATCCGCGAGCACAACGAGGACAACTTCCTGGTGGCCGACCTGTCGCGAAAGACGCGCGGCCTGCTCGAGGCGAACCGCACCGGCGTGATCGGCAAGCACGGGTCGCTCTTCGCCGTGTGCGACGGCATGGGCGGGGCCGCGGCCGGCGAGATCGCCAGCCAGCTCGCGGTCGACATCCTCTACGAACGGATGGTCGACGCGCTGGAAGACGGGCACCCGCTGTCGCGCGACGAGCTCGCGCGGCGACTGGTGCGCGGCATCGAGGCGGCGGGCCTGCGCATCTTCCAGGAGGCCAAGCTCGATCGCACGCGCCGCGGGATGGGCACGACCGTCACCGCCGCGGCGCTGGTCGACGATCACCTCTTCTTCGCCCAGGTGGGCGACTCGCGCGGCTACGTCATGCGCGAGGGGCAGCTGGTGCAGCTGACGCGCGACCAGTCGCTCGTCAACCAGCTCATCGAGGCCGGCCAGCTCACCGAGGAAGAGGCCGAGACCTTCGAGCACAACAACATCATCCTCCAGGCGCTCGGCACCGCCGACACGGTGCAGGTCGACCTCACCTTCTGCGAGCTGCGACGCGGCGACACGCTGCTGCTCTGCTCGGACGGCCTGAGCGGCATGGTGCGCTTCGACGACATCCGCGACGTCCTGCGCTCGACCACCGAGCCCATCGACGCGTGCAAGCTGCTCACCGAGCGCGCCAACCAGGCCGGCGGCCACGACAACATCACCGTCGTCGTGGCGCAGTTCGACGGCGAGGGGCTGAAGCCGCTGGGGAGCGACGTCGATCCGCTGAAGTACCGCAAGTACGTCTTGCCCGAGGAGCCGGCGGACAACACCGAGCCGCACCGCCGCATGCTGCCCGACATCTCCTCGAACCCGCCGCCGCTGTCGCTGCCCCACGGGCCGGGGTCGAGCGCGCCGCAGGGGCTCTCCTCGACCATCGTCTTCTCCGGCGCCAACACCAGCCCGATGCCACCGCTCCCGCCGCCGCCGGGCGTGCACTCCAGCGCGCCGCCGCAGGCGTACGAGGAGGAGCGCATCGAGATCCCCGGCACGCACGTGCCGGCCTGGGTCGTGGTGGTGCTCGTCGTCGGCGTCATTCTGGTGCTCGCCGGGACGGCGTTCCTGTTCCTCCGCTGACCGCCACCAGGGCGAGCGCGTAGCGCGCGACGGGATCGTCGCCGTCGATGGCCAGCGCCGCGCGCGCCGCGTCCGTCGCGCCCCCTGCGTCGCCCCGCCCGACTCGCGACACGGCGAGCCACGCCCAGGCGGCGGCCGCGCGCCCGCGGTCCGGGTCGCCGACCAGCTTGGCCAGGACGGCCTCGGCCTCGTCCCAGGCGCCGGCGCCGATGCGCGCCCGCGCCACGAGGAGCATGAGGGGAGGCAGATCGCCCAGCCGCTCGCGGGCACGGGCGACGACGCCCTCGGCCTCGGTTTCCCGGCGCAGCTCGAGGAGGGACTCCGCCTCGCCCACCCAGCCCTCCGTCGCGTCGGGCGCCACCTCGCGCAGGCGCTGGAACTGTTCGCGCGCGTTCTCGTACTGCCCGCGCGCGAAGAGGCGCCGCGCCAGGTTGGCCCGGGCAGGACCGAAGCCGGGGTCGACGCGGAGCGCGTCGCGATAGCTCTCCTCCGCCTCGTCCCCGCGGCCCTGCCGGTCGGCCAGCAGGCCGAGCGCGTGGTGCGGCGCCGGGATGTCCTGGTTGAGCTCCCGCGCCCGGACGAAGTCGCGACGCGCCTGCGCGAAGTTGCCACGTCGCAGCTCGACGTAGCCGAGGTTCACCCACGCCTCGACGAAGCGCGGGCTGTATTCGAGGGCGACGGAGAGGCGCGCCTCGGCCGTGGACAGGTCTCCCTGCGCCAGCGCCTCCGCGCCGGCGGCGTTGAGGGCGAGGGCCTTCGCCGGGAGCGGCGCCGTGGTCGCGCAGGCGGCGGCCGAGAGGAAGAGGGCGGTCGCGAGCGCCAGCACGAGCGGCGACGGCAACGCCAGGCGAGTCCCGTTCTTCATGCCCCCCCATCGGCCGCCGACCGCGCCGAGTTGCGCGCATCGCGCGCGGTCCTGCTGCGTCGCGGCCACCGTTGCGCCCGCCTGCGCGCGCGCTAGCATCCGGCGGGTCATGACCCGCGCGCGCACAGGCGACGACGGCGCCGCGGCAGTCGGCGAGGGCGCCGCGCGGCGCGAGGAAGACCTCGTGGTGGCGTCGCACGACGCGCTGTTCGTCGCCCCCGCCGAGGCGCGTTGCGACGCCTGCGGCGCCTCCCTTCCGCCGGCGGACGACGACGAGGGCTACGG
Organism: Polyangiaceae bacterium; assembly: GCA_036560665.1. Taxonomy (GTDB): domain Bacteria; phylum Myxococcota_A; class Polyangia; order Polyangiales; family Polyangiaceae; genus Palsa-1150. The sequence goes on along the minus strand of DATBQU010000159.1, from coordinate 2,357 downwards.
GTTGCCCGGCAACGGCGTGTACGTGTGGACGCGCGGCGACGAGGTGCGCTTCGAGAAGGCGCCGCTCTGCACCTCTTGCGCTTCGGCCATCGGGATGACGGCGCTCGCCCGCTGGGAGATCGAGGAAGAAGAGGGCTAGGCGCGCACCGGCGCGGGCCCGTCAGTGGACCCGCCCGTCGCCCTGGCCCACGTCGTGGTCGTGCGGCTCCACCGGCGGCCGCCGCTCGAGGTGCTCGAGGCACAGCGCACGAACGCCGGCGGCGACGCCCGGCGAACCCGCCACTTGCTCGAGCTCCGGTCGCAGCAGCAGCCCGGCGATGCGAGCGGCGATCTCGACGGGCGTGGCCGGATTCATGACCAGGGCCATGCGCACGCGCGGCCGGTGCGCCCAGCGCGTCGACCGCGCGATCTCGGCCAGCACCTCGCCACGCCCCGGGCGCTTCGCCGCCAGCCTGACCACGTCGTCCTCGACCACCCGCGGGCTCCGCAGCAGGCGCAGGATGACGTCGGGGTGTGGGTCGAGCAGCAGGCGCTGCATCGTGTCCCGGTCGGGGCGGCGCGCCAGCGACTTGCGCTCGCCCAGGGTCAGCGGCCTGCCCCGCCCGTAGTCGGGGATGCGCTCCGGCGTCTTCACCCGCGCGTCCGAGGCGCCGTCCGCCGGACATCGTATCAGCCGCTCCAGCGCCAGCAGCGACTCCCCGGCCGCCTGCTCGCGCAGCCGCTGCACGACCTCGCCCATGCCCTCGCCGTTGAGCGCGTCGACGATGGCCACCAGAGTCTCCCGTGCACCCGCCTCGGCCTGCTCCGCCCGCTCGCACACCGCATCGAGCGACCGCGCAAGCAGCTCCACCCTCCACGCGCGCGCGAGGCTCGCGACGTAGGCGGCCCGCAGCGTCGCGTCGCCCAGCGACAGGGTGGCGCGGACGAGCGCGTCGGCGCGAGCCCGTCGATCCATCGCTTTGCTGTCCCGCCCGTCAGATGCCCAGATCGACCGGCTTCTTCTTGCCTGAGCCGGCCGGCGGTGGCTTGCCCGGCGAGGTCGGGGGGGCGACCCAGGCCGGAGGTTTCGACGGCGCGACGGCGACCGTGCCGCTCGCGCTGGCGCTGGCAGACGCCGACGCCGACGCCGTGTCCGCCGAGGTCGACGGCGGCGGCTCGAGCTTCGCGGTGGGTGGAGCGGGAGGAGTGTCCGTCGCCGTGACGGTGACCGCCGCGGTCCCCGTCGCCGCGGTGGCGGACGCGCCCTTGCCCTTCATGGCCAGCGAGATCCCGACCACGCCCAGCACCAGCACCACCAGGACGCCGCCGCCGAGTGCGAGGATCAGCCCGGTCTTGCCCGCCCTCGTGCTGCCCGGCCCGCCCGCGTAGGTCCGTGACATGGGAGCGCCGGTCGTCGGCGCGGGCTGCGGCGTCGCGCCCATCGCCGGCGCTGGCGTGCTGCCCAATCGGGGGATCTGCGGCCCGAGGGCAACCGTCCCTCCGCCGGGAGGCGTGTGTCCGAAGCCCGGCGTGGACCCCATGCGCGGATTGGGCGTCTGCATCATCCCGGGAGGCATCACCGAGTCGCCCGCCCCGCGCGGGCGCTCCATCACGTCGGTGCCCTGCGACTGACCGAACACCAGGCCGAGGCCGTCGGAGAACTCGCGGGCCGACGCGAAGCGCAGGTTGGGGTCGCGCTGCGACGCCTTCTCCCACCACGAGTCGAAGCCGCGCGGCAGATCTTGCACGATGTGCGAGGGGACGGGCACCGGGCTCACGATGATCTTCACCAGCAGATCGCCCAGCGCCTCGCTCTCGAAGGGCAGCTTCCCGGTGAGCGCCTGGAACACGATGACCGCCAGCGACCAGAGATCGCTGCGGTGGTCGACCGCGCGCGTCCCCTGAGCCTGCTCCGGGCTCATGTAGTACGGCGTGCCGAGCATCGCGCCCGTCTTGGTGTTGCTGCCGTCGAGCGCCGTGCTGTTGCTCTTGGCGATGCCGAAGTCGAGCACCTTGGCGATCTCGCGGTCGTCGTCGCGGACGAGGAAGACGTTGTCGGGCTTCAGGTCGCGATGGACGATCTGGAGCGAGTGCGCCTTCGTAAGCGCGCGGCAGACCTGCGTGATGATGACGTTGAGGTCGCGCGGGTGGATCTTGCCGAGGCGCTGGAGACGCTTGCCGAGGTCCTCGCCGTCGAGGAGCTCCATCGCGATGTACGGCGTGCCTTCGCAGACGCCGTGGTCGAGGACTTGAACGACGTGAGGGCTGCGAAGCTGCGCGGCCGCCTTCGCCTCGCGCTCGAAGCGCGCCTGCGCCTCGGGGGTGTGCGAGAGCTCCCCCTCCATGAACTTCACGGCGCACGGGATGTCGAGGCCGAG
>DATBQU010000158.1:0-8457 GCA_036560665.1 Polyangiaceae bacterium | reverse complement strand
CGCTGCTCAACCTGCTGGCCGGCGCCCACGTCGAGTGGCACCCCCTGCGCACCCGGACGCCGGGCGTGTCTCTCTTCAGCCTGAACGTGCTCGGCAAGATGGGCTTCGGCGCCTTCAGCGGCTTCGAGTACGTCGCCATCTTCGCCGGCGAGTCGCGCGCGCCGGCGCGGAGCATCGGCCGCTCGGTGGTCATCGCCGGGCCGATCGTGGTCGCCATGTTCGTGCTGGGGACCAGCGGCGTCCTGTCCTTCTCGCGGCCGGACGACATCGACCTCATCGCCCCCATCCCGCAGGCCGTCTTCCTCGGCACGCGCGTCCTCTCGCCCATCCGCTGGCTGGTGCCGCTCGCCGTGATCGGGATCGCCGCCGGCTCGGTGGCCTGGGGCAGCGCCGCGTTCGCCGGCATCACCCGGCTCCCCATGGTCGCCGGCTGGGACGGGCTGGTGCCGAGCTTCTTCACCCGCCTTCACCCGCGCTGGCGCACGCCGGTGTGGTCGGTGGCCTTCGTGGCTCTCCTCGCGCTCTCCGTGGGCGTGCTGGGCATGGCCGGCGTCGGCGAGCAGGAGGCGTACCAGCTCTTCGGCAACTCGTGCCTCATCTTCTACGCGCTCACCTACCTCGCCATGTTCGCCATCCCCATCGTGCGCGCGGGGTCCTTGCCGCGCCGGCCGGGCGTCCTCCTGCGCGTGGCGTGCGCGAGCGGATTCCTCATGACGCTGCTCTTCGTGGTGCTGAGCGTCTTCCCCATCGTCCGGGTCGCCAGCTCGGCGGCGTTCACGGCGAAGGTGATCGTCGTCATCGTGGGAGCGAACGCGACGGGGGTGGCGCTGTGGATGGCCGCGAGAAGGAGGCAGAGGGAGAGGCCGTCCGCGCGCGGTGGCTGAGGTGGCTGAGACGGCTTGGGCTGCGCATGGCGCTTGCTTCGCATGCCGGCCGAGGAGTGTGCGCCATGCCCAGGCCGTTCGTGACGGTGACCCTATTGCCACATGCGACGCTGGCGGCCGTGCTCGTCCTGACCGCGTGCGGGAGCGAACCCCCTCCGCGCGCCGCCCCGCCCGGCGCGATCATCGGCGTGTCGCCGCCGGCCCGTGCCGAGAGCGTGCCCGCGGCGCCCCCCATTCCGTCGATCGCTCCGGTCGAACGCCCCCGCCTCGCGATGGGGAGCACGGAGGGGCAGGCGGGCGCCGACCCCGAGCTGTCGACCCTCGACGACGCGCAGCTCGCGGCGATCGTCCAGGCCGTCCTCGACGGCGAGATCCGCACGGCCCAGCTCGCGGAGAGCCAGGCCGCGACGCCGGAGGTGAAGGGCTTCGCGCACGACACGACCACGGCGTACCTCGACATGCAGATCCGGCAGAACGCGATCATGCAGCGGCTGCAGGTGGCGTCGTCCGGCGAGAGCGCCCCCGGCGCCAGGCAGAAGGACGCCGCCCAGACGAAGATGACCGTCCTCCTGCGCGCTCCTCGCTCCGAGTTCGACCACGACTACGTGGACGCCGAGGTCCGCGATCAGACCGCCGACGTCGACCTCCTGAAGCGCGTCGTCTCGAGCGTCCACGATCCGGACTTCCGGACGCAGCTCCAGGCGATCGAGAACGCGGTCGAGGGCCGGCTCCGGATGGCCCAGATCCTCCAGCAGAGACTCGCCAGGGAGGCCACCCGCCGGACGCCGCCACGGCCGTGAACCCGGCCGCGTGACGGTCGTCGGACGCCGGGGCGCGGCCTTCATTACACTGCGCCCATGAGGCGACCGCCGGAGAGCCTGTGGGGGCCGAGCGTCCTGGGCGAGCGGGAAGAGCTCCTGCTCGAAGCCGAGCGCATCGCGCACGTCGGAACGTGGGCCTGGGACATGAAGACCGGCACCGTGGCGTGGTCGGAGGAGCTCTACCGCATCCTGGGGCGTGACCCCCACACCGACGAGGCGACGTTCGAGAACTTCATCGCGTCCATCCAGGCCGACGATCGCGCGCTGGTCATGGGCCTGTCGCAGCGCGCGTCGGCGGGCGACGTCGCCGAGCGCGCCGACTTCCGCGTCCAGCGACCCGACGGGACGATCCGCGAGGTGATGGGCCTGGCGCAGATCTTCCGTGACGCCGGCGGCGTCCCGCACCGCATGGTCGGCGCCATCATCGACATGACGGACTCCATCCGCGCCGGGCGGGAGGTCGAGCGCGCCCTCGAGCGCCTGGAAGACGCGCAGCGGCTCGCCCACGTCGGGAGCTGGACCTTCGATCCCGTGCGCGGCGACGTGGAGTGGTCGTCGGAGGTGTACCGCATCCTCGGGCTGCCCCCGGAGACGCGGCCCTCGATCGAGGCGCTCTTCGAGCGCCTGCATCCGGACGACCACGCCGCCGCGCTCGAGCGCGTCGCGCGGCTGGGCTCGGCCATACCGTTCGACTCCGTCGAGTATCGCCTGGTCCGGCCCGACGGCAGCGTGAGGCACGTCTACTTCGACACGCAGCTGAAGAAGGAGGCCGGGGTCCGGCTCTACGTCGGCACGATGATCGACGTCACCGAGCGCAAGCTCCTCGAGCAGCAGCTCGTGCAGTCGCAGAAGATGGAGGCGCTCGGCCGTCTCGCCGGCGGCATCGCGCACGACTTCAACAACCTGCTCACGGTGATCCTGCTCAGCGTCGACTTCCTGTCCAAGCATGCCGGCGTGCACGGGAGCCGCGTCGAGGAGATACGGAACGCGGCGGGCCGCGCGGCCTCGCTCACCGGGCAGCTGCTCGCGTTCAGCCGGCGGGCGCCGCTGCGGCCGGTGCCGCTCGATCTGAACGCCGTCATCACGCGGACGCGGACGCTGCTCGAGCGCGTCATCGGCGAGGACATCGAGGTCACCTTCTCGCCGGCCGCGGAGGCGCCGACGGTGCTGGCCCCGGAGGCGCAGCTCGAGCAGGTCCTGCTGAACCTCGCCGTCAACGCGCGCGACGCGATGCCCTCGGGCGGGCACCTGACCATCCGCACCGTCGTTCAGCCGCGCAGCACCTCGCCACGGGGCGGCGCGACGGGACGCCAGGTGCGCATCTCGGTCGCCGACTCCGGCACCGGCATGGACGCCACCACCCGCGCCCGCATCTTCGAGCCGTTCTTCACGACCAAGGAGCAAGGAAAGGGGACGGGCCTCGGGCTGGCGACGGTCTTCGGGATCGTCAGCCAGTGCGGCGGCACCGTCGAGGTCGAGTCCGAGCTGGGCAAGGGCTCCACCTTCCACGTGGTCCTGCCGTGCACCGACGCGACGGCCATCGCCCCGGAGACCGCGAGGCCGCGCGCCGGCACCAGCGCGGGCTCCGGCGAGACGATCTTGCTCGTGGAGGACGACACGGCCGTGCGCACCACCGTCGCCGGCGTGCTGAGCGAGGCAGGCTACGAGGTGCTCGCCGCGGAGCGACCCTCGCGAGCCCTGGCGCTGTGGGAGCAACACCGGAAGCGGGTCGCGCTGCTCCTGTGCGACGTGGTGATGCCCGAGCTCGACGGCCGCCAGCTTGCCGCACGCCTCTGCGAGAGCGAGCCCACCCTGCGCGTCGTCCTGATGACGGGCCACGATCCGGGCGCCGGCGGCCCGGGTCCGGTCGGTTCTCGCATGCTGGCAAAGCCCTTCTCGCCGGCCGAGCTGCTGGCGATGGTGAGCACCGCCATCGATCGCGCCGCGCTACCGCGTGCGCCGTCGTGAGACCAGAACCCCGGCGAGCGCGAGGCCGGCCATCATCGCATCGCCCCACGGCGCGCCGGAGCCGCGGGCGGACTCGCACCCGCACCCGGCGGACGCGCTCCCGGCCAGGCCGTTCGCGTCGCCGCCGTCGCCGTCCGACCCGACGACGCCTGCGTCCGCGCCGGACGGCAGCCCGCCGCCGTCCGCCCTCCCGCCGCTACCGCTGTCGGGCTCGCCGCCGCTCCCCGCGTCGGGCACCGGGGCGACGCAGGTGTGCTTCGTCGTGTCGCACGACAGCCCCGTGCAGCAATCGGCCGTGGTCGCGCAGGTCCCCGCGACGGCGACGCACGCGCACGCCCCCGCGGTGCACTGCAAGGCGCCGCAGCAGTCCGCGCTGGTGGTGCACTTGCCCGCCAGATCGCTGCAGCACGCCATCGGCGGCGTCCCGGCGTCGCTCCCCGTCTGCGGCTTGCACGACAGGCCGGTGCAACACTCGGTCGCCGTGGCGCACGTCTGCTGCGCGGCCTTGCACACGCAGGCGCTCCCGGTCGCCGTGATGGTCTGGCAATCCGACGTGCCTCCCGGGCCCGCCAGCTGCTGGAGCGCGTAGTTCTGCCCGCAGCACGCCATCGACGTGATGTTCGACTGGGCCTCGCAGCCGTCGCCCACCTCGTACGTCGCCGTGCCCTGATCGGCGAGCCCCTCGGCCGCCTCGTGCTCGGCGGTGATGGTGACGTTGTCCAGCCCTCCGCCGCAGTCGGGGCAGTCGAGCGGCACCAGCGCCAGATCGTACTGCATGTTCTTGTACTGCGCGGTGCTGTGCTCTCCGCAGATGCCCTGCCCGCCGGTGCACAGCGTGGCGCCTTGCGTGTCGTTCGCGATCGTCCCCTTGGGGATGAAGGCCAGGTACTCGTTGGCCACGCCCGGCTTCGGCGGCGGGATCAGGCCGAGGTCGAACGCGTTCGTCATCAGCTGATCGAGCGAGCCTCCGAGCGTGAGCGTCGCCGGCGCCGCGGCCTGCAGGATGGTGCTCCCGTCGAAGACCACCGGCGCGATCGCGAACTGCGTCGCCCACGTGGTTCCGAAGGTGCTCGACCCCGCCAGGCAGCCCATCAGCGAATCGACCTGCGGCTTGAAGGTGACGTCGGACTGCCAGAACACTCCGATGACGTGACCCGGGGTCGCCAGCGCGGTGCCCGCTCCGGTGACGGTGGCCAGCCCGACGAGGACGCCCGCGACCCGCGACAGCTTCGTTGTCATGGCGACTCTGTCGTGGCAGGCGCCGAGGGGGAATGCAAGCATGGGTGATCGCAATGTAAGCCTGCAATCACGGCGGTTTGAACGCGGGACGCAATTGAATGCCCCCAGCACACCCGGGCGATCCCCCTTGCCGAGGGGGCGTCGCGGTCGCATGCTGCCCGCGTCTTCCCCGCCGCATCGCGATGGGAGGGAGCGCCATGCAGCGCCTCCGCTCGGTCGTGATCGTCATGCTCGCCGGCTCCGCTGCGTGCGGAGGCTCGTCTCCCGATGCCTCGTCCCGGCCTTCGTCGGGCGACGACGCGTCGGGCGCAGGGGAGGCCTCGTCTCCGGCGATCGACGGCGGCGGCGGCGGCGGCGGCGGCGAGACCGGAGGCGACGATGCCGGCGTGGTTCCCCCGGACACCGGCGTCGCCCAGGACGCGGCCGCGCCTTGCTACTCGGAGCCCTACGCGCCGGGCGTGCCCGTCGACGATCTGAAGTCGGCGTACACCGGCGCAGCGTGGCTCTCGTCGTCGCTCACCGCCATGCAGCGCCGCTATCGCACGGGGTACTTCGTCCTGAACGCCGAGCAGGGGGACACGCAGCTCCCCGGCTTCGCCGATCCGTCGTCGTGGAGCGCGCTCATGGAGTCGCTCATGACGATGGTCCACGAGGAGTCGCACGGCTGGGACTTCGACCACGCCCAGGGCACCACGCACCCCTACGTCCTGCTCGACTCGATGCAGATCACCGTCCCGCCCATCACCACCTGGGCGCGCAGCGAGATCACCCAGTACATCACCGACGCCACGACGCAGCAGTACGATCAGACCTACCTCGTCGGCACGCAGGGCACCTACGACGCCGTCTTCCTCTTCGAGGAGCTCAACGCGTACTGCAACGGCCTGGCGGCCATCACCGCGGTGGGCGACCAGATCACGCAGACCATCTCCGCCCGCGACGGCGTCGCCGCGCACCTCTACTACCTGGAGCTGTACCTGCGGGTCGGGCGCACGGCGCACCCGGCGGACTACGCCGCGATGGCGGCGGACCCGAGCTGGATGAAGCTCGTCCGCTACGAGTGGGCGCGGGGGCACTTCTGGGACGCCCAGGCCAAGGCGAACGCGAGCCTCGACATCGCGTCGGCGCCCATCTGGGCGCACATCGTCGAGCCCGCCAACCTCGACGAGATCCAGAAGTTCACGGGGCAGTCGCCGGACGCCGTCGCCTGTCACCCCTGACCCCGGGCACCGCCGGCGGACCGCGCGCTCACGCCTGGATGGCCGGGTACTCGTCGGCCTCGAGAGGCCACGGCTCCGCCACCGCCGCCTTCTCCCACTTCTGCATCGCCGGGTGCGCGAGCATCGCGTCCACGTAGCCGCGCTGGACCGCGTCGAGCGACACGTCGTAGCTGCGGAAGCGGAACACGACGGGAGCGTACATCGCGTCCGCGACGGAGAAGCGACCGAAGAGGTAGGGCCCTCCCGCGCCGAAGCGCGCGCGGCAGTCGCTCCACAGCGTGCGCACGCGGTCGATGTCGCGCAGCGAGCCCGGCGTCCTGCCGTAGCCGGGGAGCCGCGCCCGGACGTTCATGGGCATGTTGCTGCGCAGGGACGCGAAGCCCGCGTGCATCTCGGCGCTCACCGCGCGCGCGCACGCCCGCGCCGCGCGCTCGTCGGGCCAGAGACGCGCCTCGGGGAACCGCTCGGCCAGGTACTCGGCGATGGCGAGCGAGTCCCAGACGTGGACGTCGCCGTCGCGCAGGGCGGGGACGCGCCCGGACGGGGAGTGCTGCGCGATGCGCTCGCGCGTGTCCGGCCGATCGAGCGGGATGACGACCTCGGTGAACGGCGCGCCGGTGTGCTCCAGCGCGAGCCAGGCCCGCAGCGACCACGACGAGTAGTTCTTGTTGCCGACGGCGAGGGTGATCGAGCCCATGGCGGGCACCGTAGCAGCGCCCTCCCGGTGTGAAAGACACACCTCACCCCTCGGGACACGGATGTCGTGTACCGGCCGGTGCGACGACGCGGAAACCATGGGCAAGCGCGGCGCGGTACGCTCGCTGCAAGGGGACCCGACCATGACCGCCTGGCATCGACTCGGCTTCGCAGCGTTCGCCTCGACCCTCGGCATCGCCACGGCGTGCAGCAGCACGGGCGGAACGGGCGGTCCCGGGGGCCCCACCGGCAACACCTGCGGCGACTACTTCGACGCCGTCTTCGCCGGGAGCTGCAACGGGCCCGCCCGCCCGGCCGACGAGGTCGCGCGCGAGCGGGCGCTCTTCCTGCCGCTCTGTGCGAACGCCCTGTCGCTCCCGGGCGAGGGCGTCACCGCCTCCCAGCTCGAGGCCTGCGCGCAGTCCTTGAAATCGACCGGCGCGTGCCTGCTCAGCGGCGTACCGACCGCGGCGTGCACGTTCTCCCCCGGGACGCTGGGCGCCGGCAGCGCGTGCGCCGACAGCGGCCAGTGCGCGAGCGGCGACTGCAACAAGTCCGGCGCGGCGTCCGACGGGGGCACCACCACGAACAACGCCTGCGGCGTGTGCACGGCGGTCGTCGCCGTCGGCCAACCGTGCACGGGCGGGGGATGCGGCCAGAACGCCGTGTGCGACTCGACCGTCTCGCCGCCCGTCTGCGCCGCCGTCACCTTCGTCGACGTGGGCGGCAGCTGCAACTCCACCAGCCTGCGCTGCAACGCAGGGCTGTACTGCGACAGCGCGACCCGCAAGTGCGCTGCCCCGGGCGGCGCGGGGACGCCCTGCTCGAACGCCATCGGCCAGGCGTGCAGCCCGCCGCTGGTGTGCGCGGGCACACCGCTCACCTGCCAGAACGCCATCGCGGAGGGCGGCGCCTGCCAGGTCGACTCGCAGTGCGCCTCCGGCCTCGGCTGCTCCACGGCGACCCACCAGTGCGCGGCCATCACCTGGGCCGACGGCGGTCAGCCGTGCGGCGCGACCGTCCGGTGCAAGGTCGGCTCCTGCCCCAGCGCGGGCGGGACGACCTCCGCCACCTGCCCCGCGATCATCCCCGACGGCAGCGCCTGCAACAACACGACGGCCGCGGGCACCTGCGACGTCTTCTCGCAGTGCACCGGCGGCGTCTGCGTGTCGCTCGACACGACGACGTGCAAGTAGAGGCTCACCCTCAGTTCGCTTGCGGCGCTCTCTTGCGTATCCAGACCTCGAGCTTGCCCCGGTCGGTCGCGTGCACGAAGCCCAGCAGAGCCATCGGCCGCAGAGACTGGCAGCCTGGGTCGATGGCCACCGCTCCGACGTCCACCGCCGCTCGATCGATCTCTGCCTGGTCCGTTCCGGAGACGGCGCTTCGCGGCGCGGGATAGGGCCGCAGCACCGGTCCATAGAACGGGAGCATCATGTCCGCGGGTGCGTAGCGCCCCTTTGCGAAGAGGTTGCCGCAGCCGAGCCACAGGATGTCCCCGTACGGCTCGTCCGTCGGGCGCGCCGCCGGCGGCTCGAGCAGCGACCACCCGCCGACCCTCTTCTTCTCGCGAGCAAAGTGGATCACGTAGTCGAAGAAGACGACGTCGCCCGGCAGGTAGTCGTAGTC
>DATBQU010000157.1:0-10647 GCA_036560665.1 Polyangiaceae bacterium | reverse complement strand
GAAGGGGATCGATCTGGTCGCGAGACGGCGCGAGACGACGGTCATGATCGGCGGCTCGGGCGCGGGAAAGACGACCCTGCTCCGCCTGATCGTCGCGCTCGACCGCGCCACGTCGGGCGAGATCTACGTCGAGGGAGAGGCGATCACCCGCCTCTCGGAGCGTGAGCTCAACCGGGTGCGGAAGAAGTTCGGGATGGTCTACCAGTACGCGGCCCTCCTCGACTCCATCAACGTGCTCGACAACGTGGCCTTCCCCCTGGTCGAGCACACCAAGCTCTCGGCCACCGAGCGGCGGACGAAGGTGCTCGACAAGCTGAAGATCCTGGGGCTCGACGAGTCGGTGCTGCGAAAGTACCCGTCGGAGCTCTCCGGCGGCATGCGCAAGCGCGTCGGGCTGGCCCGGGCGCTGATGCTCGATCCGCCGATCATCGTCTACGACGAGCCCACCAGCGGGCTCGATCCCCTGACCACGCGCTCCGTCGACGACCTCATCGAGGAGACGCGGCGCCGCTTCGGCGTGACGAGCATCGTCATCACCCACGACATCGCCAGCTGCTTCCGGATCGCCGATCAGGCCCTGATGCTCGACCGCGGGAAGATCGTGGCCAGGGGCACCCCCGAGGAGCTCGCCCACGGCGAGAGCGCCGAGGCGCAGGACTTCATCCGCAAGTCGGGCGTGGACGTCGACGCCATCTGGACGCAGCGCAAACGCTGAGGCTCGCGGCCGAATGCGGGGTATCCTCCCTCGCGATGTACCCGATGCACGGCCCTCCTCCGCCGCAGGGCTGGCCCGTGGGAGGGCCCGCGCCTTCCACGGACGGCAAGGCCGTGGTGGCGCTCGTCCTCGGCATCCTCTCCCTGGTGGGGACGTTCTGCTGGCTAGGATTGCCCCTCGGTCTGCCCGCCATCGTCTTCGGGGTGCTCGCCAGCCGGGACATCCGGCGCTCCGACGGGATGGCCGGCGGGCGCGGGATGGCCATCGCCGGGATCGTGCTCGGCTCCGTGGGCACCACCATCTTCATGGCCTGGGTCGGCTTCCTCGTGTTCGCCATGGTGAGCTCGAAGTCGGTGGCATCGACCCCCACCCCCATGCCCGTCCTTCCGCCTACCCCCGCCGCGACGGCGACGGCGCTCACGCCGCCCGGCGGGTGGGGCCGCATCCACGTGGTCGAGCTTCACCCCACGACGACGCCCCTGCGAACGCAGCTGGCCGACGAGGCGAAGGCCGCGAAGAGCGCGGGCGAGACGGTGCTGGTCGAGACCACCGCGCCCGCATGCTCGGCATGCGTCGAGATCGCGCGGAGCATGCGCGATCCGGCGCTGCAGACGGCGCTGGGGAGCGTGAGGCTGGTGCACCTCGACGTGGACGAGTTCGGCGTCGAGGTCGCCACCATCCGCATGAGCGAGCCCGCCCTGCCGTGGTTCTATCTGGTCGATGCGCACGGCGACCCGCGCGACGGAGTCAGCGCCGACGAGTGGGACGACAACGACGCAGCGAGCATCGCTCCGGTGCTCGACGCCTTCCTCCACGGTCGCCTCCGGTCGCGGCGCAAGGCCTGGCGCGGCGGCACCTCGCTCTAGTCGACGGTCACTTGCGATCGAGCAGGAGATCGTCCGGCGGCTTCGACGGCGGCGTGGCCGGGCGCGGCGTGGGACGGGGGGCGCCCGACCACGACGGCTTCGGTGCCGACGCGGAGGCGCTGGCGACCGGCGTGGCGGAGGGCGTCGCCGACGGCGGTGGGACCACCTCCAGCGCCGGCACCGAGGGCGGCTGCGGCGCCACGATCACGACCGTACTGTCCGGCCCCGCGGGCGGGACGACGGCGGCGGCCTTCGTTCCCCGCGCCGGCCACAGGACGGTGACGACCGCACCGACCAGGACCAGCCCGCCGACCACGGCCGCGACCACCGTCGCCCGTCGCCGTCGCCGGATGCCGCCTGCCGTCTGCCAGGTGGCCACGGTATCGGCGTAGCCGGTCGACCCATGCACGGAGCCGGGGACGCTCACGGGCGCCGCCGGGCCCTCGGGGACGGCCTGCCGCTGCGCGCGCGGACCGCCGCTCATGCGGACGATCCGGTCGACCGCCAGCCTGGCCTCCGCCGAGGCGAAGGGCTTGAGGCCGGTCGCCAGCTCGCCCACCGTCTGCGGCCGGCGCGTCACGTCTTTCTCGAGGCAGCGCATCACCACCGACTCGAGCTCGACCGGCACGTCGGGCCGCACCGACCGCAGGGGGACCGGCGGATCGGCCGCGATCTTGGAGCACAACCCGGTGACCGTCTCGTCGACGAAGGGAGCGACGCCCGCGGTGAGCTCGTAGAGCACGACGCCGAGCGCCCAGATGTCGGTGCGCGCATCGACGTTCTTCGAGCTGCGCAGCTGCTCCGGCGACATGTACATGGGGGAGCCCATGATCGCGCTGGTCGCGGTGAGCGCGTGATCGCCCGCGCCACCCTCGACGGCCTTGGAGATGCCGAAGTCGAGGACCTTCACCAGCGGCGAACCGTCGGGCCGCGTGGTGAGAAAGAGGTTCGCGGGCTTGATGTCCCGGTGGACGATGCCGAGCGCGTGCGCCTCGGCCACGGCCTCCATCCCCTGGAGCACGTAGTCCACGGCCTCCTCGACGGGCAGCTGCTTGCGGCGGTCCATGAGCTCACCCAGGTCCGCGCCGCTGAGGTGCTCCATCACCATGTACGGAAGGCCGTCGTCCGTGACGCCGACGTCCATCACGCGCACGACGTGCGCGCTCTGCAGGCCAACCACCGACTTGGCCTCGCGCAGGAAGCGGCTCACCGCCTCGGAGTGCCGCGCCGCATCCCGGCGCAAGAACTTGATGGCGACCCTCTGGCCGAGCTGCACGTGGCGCGCCGCCACCACCACCCCCATCCCGCCGACGCCGAGCACCCGCTCGATCTCGAACTTGCCCCCTACCCGCTCGCCGACCGCCGGGATCCCGCGGAGATCCTCCTGCGGAAAGCCGCTCGAGGACCCTTCCTCAGCCATGGACTGACGATAGCGACTCGGGGCGACCGGCTCAACTTGCCGCGGCGAACCGCGCGGCAGCGTCCTTCAGCGTCACGAACTCGTACCCGGCCGAGCCGAGCTCGTGCACGGCCGCCCGCAGCGCCTCGAGCTTGCGGGCACGGGGCACGCGGACGTCCGGCTGGTGAGGGCGCAGCGCCTGCAGGCCGTCGTCCGCGTCGAGGACGTCGATGCCGTGGAGCTCCAGGTTCACCAGCGGCTCGCCCACGCAGAGCCGCGCCAGCCGCCGCGCGAAGCGCGGGCCCCAGAGCGTCACCGACGTGCCGTAGAACGGCAGCCGCGGGCCGCGCGTCACCTGCACCGGCAGCTCGAGGAGCCCGCCACCGCGACGCCAGTAGGGTCGCCCCACCCGGTAGGGCCGCGTCGGCGCCGTGAGCACCGCCGGTGTATCGACGATGGACCGGCTGGCCCGGCCCCGCAGCGCGATGAGGGCGATGGCGGCGGTCTTGGCTGCCCAGTAGGCCGGGCACGGGAAGACCGAGGAGTCGTAGGCCACGCCGAGCTCCGCCAGCACGCCGAACACCTCGTCGGTGATGGTGTAGCCGGGCGCCCGGAAGCCCACCGGCGCCACGCCGGTGGCCCGCTCGATGGCGCGCACGCCTTGCTCGATCTGGCGGCGTATCTCGTCGCGCCCCAGGCGAACGAGATCGTAGCGATGGTCGAGCGAGTGGTTGGCGATCTCGAAGCCCCCCTCGCGCGCCGTGCGGAGCCTGGTGGCGGCGGCGGGACGATCGAGGTCGCTCCCGATGGCGAAGAGGGTCAGCGGGATCGACAGCTCGCCGGCCCAGGCCACCAGACGGTCGACCGCGACGTCGTAGACGAGCGAGCGCTCGGGGCCCCGCGGCGCCTCGAGGCCGTGGATGGCGAAGTAGTTGGGGATCTCGTCGAGGTCGACGCTCACCGCGCAGAGGCGCACGACGGCTTCCCTAGCATGCCTGCCGGCGCGGCGACGAAGAGGCGATGCAGCAGCTGCGTCCCCAGGACCAGCATCATCACCAGCTCGAGGCGGACGCGATCGACGTGGCGCTCGGGCGCGCGCTCCAGCGCGAGCGCGAGGCGGGCGACCACCTCCGGCGAGAAAAGACCGGCGCTCTTCAGGGCCTCGGCCGACAGCTCGCGCTCGACGAACGCCGGTGCCGGGCGCCGGAAGAACCAGTCGCGCACCGGGGTCATGAACGGTTGCTTCCGGCGCGCCGCGATCGCCGGCGGCAAGAGATCGCGCACCGCCCCGCGCAGCACCGCCTTTTCCCGCAGCCCGCGCATCTTCGCCGAGGGAGGCATGGCCGCCACCAGCTCCACCACGCGATGGTCGAGGAAGGGCACGCGCGCCTCGACGCCGTGGGCCATCGCCGAGCGGTCGCTGATGACCAGGATCCACGAGGGCAAGCGGGTCTCGAGCTCCAGGGCCAGCTCGGCATCGAGCGGCTCCAGGGCCGCCGCGTTCTCCGGCACCAGGGCCGCGAACCCCGCCGGCGGCTCCTCGATGGGCCGCACACGGCGCCCCTCCGGGGACAGGAGCGCGGCGCGCTCGACGTCGAGCAGCCTCCACACGTCGTACCAGGGCGGGTAGACGCCTCCGTGCGCTCGCGCCACCTCGCCGGCAGGGCGGGCGGTGCGCGCCATCCACTCCGCCAGCCCCGCGGGTTGCCCCGTCGCCCGCCCCGCGGCCCGGAAGATCCACGGCCGCAACGGGTCGAGCCACCTCGCGTCGAGCGCCCGCCGCGCGCGGGCCGCGCGGAAGACGTCGTAGCCGCCGAGGAGCTCGTCGGCGCCGTCACCCGTCAGCACGACCGGCACGCCCTCCGCCCGCTCGCGCGCCGACAGGAGCAGCCCGCCGATGGCGCCGGGCACGATCTGCGGCACCTCGAGGTTCCAGATCATCTGCGGCAATAGCTCCGCCGCGTGCGCGTCGGCGCGGATCTCGTGGGGGTGCGAGCCGAGGTGCCGTGCGACCGCGCGCGCGTGGCTCGACTCGTCGAAGCGGGGATCGTCGAATGCGATCGAGAACGTGGTCGGTGCGCCCCCGCTCGCCTCTTTCGCCAGCGCCGCGATGGCGGACGAGTCGAGGCCTCCCGACACGCAGGCCGCGAGCGGCACGTCGGACACGAGGTGGGTTCGCACGGCGTCCCGCAGGACCTCGCGCAGCTCGTGCTCGTGTTCGCTCGCGCTGCGGCGAGAGTGCTCGCCGCGCGGCAGGAACGGCGCTCGCCACCAGCGCCGCGGCTCCCCCACCCTGGCCTCGCCCGGCTCGCGCCGGACCACCAGCAGGTGCGCCGGTCGCAGCTCGACGACGCCGCGGAACATGGTGCGCGGAGGGCACGGGTACGACAGCGAGAACACGTCGTCCACGGCGTCGCGGTCGATGACCGCCTCGACCAGCCCCGAGGCCAGGATGGCCTTCACCTCCGACGCGGCGACGAGATAGTCCGGCGTCCTGGCCCAGAAGAGCGGCTTGATGCCGAGGCGATCGCGCGCGAGCAGCAGGCGCCGCCGGGCGGCGTCCCAGAGCGCGAAGGCGAACATGCCGCGCATGCGCTCGACCATGGCCTCGCCGTGCTCCTCGTACAGGTGCGGAAGCAGCGTCGTGTCGCAGGCGTCGGCCAGCGCGTGCGAGGCCGCGAGCGCCCGGCGGTGCTCGGCCGCGTCGTAGAGCTCGCCGTTGTACACGCAGGACACTCGCGCGCCGCCGCAGCCGTGGACGGGCTGCCGCCCCCCGCGGGGGTCGATCACCGCCAGGCGCACCGCGCCGAGCTGCACGTCGTCGTCCGCGAACGTGCCCCGGCCGTCCGGTCCCCGATGCGCGATCGCATCCAGCATGCGGCCCAGCACGCCCGGCTCCGGCAGCGGGCGCGCCCCCAGCCGGAAGATGAGGGCGATTCCGCACATCCGTCGCGTCTAGACTAGGCGATTCGATGACCCTGGCGCGCCTCGTTCGCCGGAGCGCGGGACGCCACCCGATGCGCGCGGCGCTGACGGTGCTCGCCGCCGCGGTGGCGACGCTCGCCTTCGTCATGCTCCGCGCCGCCGCCGGGGCGTGGACCACCGGGGCGCAGGCGGCCGTGCGTGATCGTATCGTCACGCGGCACCGCACGAGCTTCGCCGTCCCCCTGCCCCTGCGGCACGTGGCCGCCGTCCGGGCCCTGCCTCACGTGCGCGCCGTCACCCACTGGACGTGGTTCGGCGGTCGCCTGGCCAGCGGAGGCAGCGGCCCCCCCTTCGCCGTCATCGCCGTCGACGCGCCCACGTACCTCGGCGTGTTCGACGAGGCCAGCCTCCCGCAGGACGAGCGCGACGCCTGGCTGGCGGATCGCTCGGGGGCGGTGGTGGGCGATCTGCTCGCGCGCCGCTTCGGCTGGAGAACCGGCGATCGCGTGACCCTCGACAGCGCCATCTTCCCCACCGACGCGGCCCACCCCTGGACCTTCACCATCCGCGGCGTGTACACGACCGCCGCCCGCTCCATGGACCGCTCGACGATGCTCGTGCGGTGGGACTACGTCGACGAGCGCATCCCGCACTGGGGCAAGGGGCACGTCGGGTGGATCCTGTCGCGCGCCGACGACCCCGCGCACGCGGCCGAGGTGGCCGCCGCCATCGACCGGAGCTTCGAGGACGGAGAGGCCCCGACCTACAGCCAGGACGAGGGGAGCTTCCGCGCGTCGCTCCTCGCCAGCGCCTCGGCGCTCCTGCGCGCCCTCGACGCGCTGTCGGCGGCCACGCTGGGGCTGCTCACCCTGGTCCTGGCCAACACCATCGCCATGGGAGCGCGCGAGCGGACGCGCGAGTACGCGGTGCTGCGGGCGGTGGGGTTCACGCCGCGGCACGTGGCGGCGCTCATCGTGGCCGAGGGTGCCGTGCTCGGGGCCGCCGGCAGCGCGCTCGGTGTCCTCGGCGCCCGCGTGCTCCTCGACGCCGGCCTCGGGCGCTGGCTGGAGGAGCACACGCTGACGTTCTTCCCCTACTTGCGGATCGGCGTGACGCTCGCGATCGGCGCCGTGCTCTCGGGGACCGCGCTCGGCATGCTGGCCGCGGGCGTGCCGGCCTGGCGCGCCTCCCGGCTCTCGGCGGTGGACGCGCTGCGGCGCTCCTGAGAGGGGGCCTCGGTGCCGTCGATCCACGCGCCGTCCGAGACGCTGTGCGGTCCCAGCACGTCGCGCATCCACTTGCGTTCGCGGGCGCGCCAGAGGTCCTCGTAGAGGCGAAGGAACACGTAGGCGCCGAGCTCGAGGCCCTGCCGGATCTGGTAGCGCCACCGCGGGTGCCTCTCCCACGGCTCGTGGAGCGACGCGTAGAAGCCCTCGGCGTGCTGGACGTCGAGCTCGGCGTGGGTGGCGTAGTGGACGATCTCCGAGCGGCGCAGCCACCCGCGCGCCCGGATCGACTGGCCGATCTCCGCCGAGATGCCGGCGAAGAGATCCTCGATGATCCCCAGCGCGGCGAGGCCGGTGTAGACGTCGTCGAGGGCGCAGGTGCCGAGGAGCGCGTTGTTGAAGGCGCGCACCTCGGGCCACAGCGCGCGGCGATCGACCTCGACCCGCTCCACGCCCAGCCGCGAGAGCAGCTCGATGAAGGTGTTCTCGTGGCACACCGTCAGGCGCCCCGAGCCGTGCTCGTCGCCGAGGTTCTCGAGCAGCGCCAGGCGCATCTGCGGGCGCGGGATGCGGCCCACCAGCGCGGCCATGGGGCGCGAGAAGAAGATGACGGCATGGAAGAACTGGATCTGCGTCTCCACGAACTGGTCCTTGGTCATCGTGCCGTCGCGGAGCCCGCGGAAGTAGCGGTTGTCGAGCGGGGCGACGCTCTCCTTGAGCGCGGCGATGGCAGTCCGCATTCAGATCTCCGAGGTGGCGAGGTGCAGCCACGCGGCGCGGCGCGCGCGCAGCGTCAGATCGAAAGAGTACACGGTGCAAGCCGCGCCGCGTTCGATCCCGCGCGCCGCCAGCCACGAGATGTGGGAGTCCATGCGCTCGTCCATCGCGAAACACGCGATCGACGAGGGGTGCGATGCGAGGGCCTGGCCGCAGGCTTTGAGGTAGGCGGGCCAGGTGGGGCGCCAGTGGGAAGGGCCGAGGGCGAGGTGGACCAGGGGCCACGGCTCGCCGGTGGACCGCAGGCGCAGGTCCTTCCGGCCGGCGGTCGACACCAGGCCGGGGGGCTCGACGGTGCCGGCGGTGACGTAGCTGAGGTCGATCCCGTCGTCCTCCGCCGGCGGCGGCGGCGCACCGTCGAGGGAGAGGGCGGCGAGGCGTGCCGGATCGACGAAGTAGACCGCGAGGGTCGCCGCCGGCCGGCCCAGTCGCCCCGGGTGCAGGCCCTTCGCCGCGCGCATGACGTCGCCGTTCTCGCCGCGCATCGCCGCGACGTAGGCGTAGCGCCAGGTCAGGAGCGACGGATCGGTGAAGATGCGCGTCGAGCCCCACAGCATCATGCGGCGCGCGGTCCCATCCCCGCGGTGGTCGGCGGCCACCTTCCAGTCCCCCCCGTAGACCGCCCCCACCATGCGCCCGCGGATGCGCACCTTGCGGCCAACGCCCACCACGCCACCCACGACGCGCTCGCCCTCGAGCGCCAGGAGGAAGCGCGCGTCGTCCCCCAGCGCGGTGAAGAACGGGTGGTACTCCGGCCCGTGGTCGATGGTGAACGCGTCGGCGCCGTCCCCGATGGGGTACTCGGTCTCGCGCTCGATGGCGCGCAACCCCTCCACGTAGGGGCCGAGCTCTGCGGCGGTGATGAAGACGAATCGTGCGCTCACGGTCGGCGGGTGGCGACCTCGATGCGCTCGTAGAAGAGGCTCCGGTCGCGCGAGAGCAGATCGTCGCCGAGTCGGGCGTCGAAGGCAAAGGATGGAAGCAGCGGGCGGCGCAGGTCGCGCCGGTTGTTCAGCTGGCGCATGACGACGACTGCCCCGGGGCGCAGCGCGCGCAGGCGCTCGGCCCAGCGCGCGACCAGGTCGTCGCCCGACCAGTCGAAGACGTTGGACAGGCTGACCACGTCGAAGCGCGCCAGGTCGGGCACGTCCGGCAGCTCGCCGTGCACGAGCTCGACCTCGAGCGACCGCCCCGCCCTCCCTGCGTGGACGTAGTCCGGCGCGTGCTCCGGCAGGTAGGCGCCGAGAAAGACGTGGGAAAGGAACGGGTTGCGGGGCCCGTCCTCCCGTCGCAGCCCGCGCTCGAACGCGCGCTGGAAGTAGGCGGGGTACGAGCCCGGCTCGGCGTGCTGCGTGGCCGCCGGCCCGAACATGGCGTGCAGCAGGGCGTCGTGGAACACGAGCGAGAAGGCGACCGGCCAGTAGCGGGACGCGCACCACCCGTCGACGAGCGAGGCCCGTTCCCCGGCCCCCGTGGCCGCGTCGAAGTACCGCGCCAGGGTCGCCGCCGGCGCCACCATCTCCTCCACGAAGCGCCGCAGCGTGCGGAAGAGCGATTCGAACTCGCCGCGCTGGTTCAGCGCGTCCGGCGCGTCGTCGCCCACGCTGAGCGCGCGCAGGTCGCCGCGGGCGACCGCAGCGAGCTTGTCCTCGACGTGCGCCAGCTGCCCCTCGGCGACGTCGAAGGCCGTGACCCGGAGCGACGGCTCCCGGTGCGCCAGCGTCAGCGCCGTGCACCCCCCCGAGGCGACGACGAGCACGCGCGCCGCCTGGTTGCGCAGGCAGAGCGCGTGCTCGATGTCCGGGTCCTCGCGGACGACGGCAAACTTCAACGCTCGCTCAGGTCGACGTCATCTTGGCCACTTCCGCGGCCAGGTCGTCCTGCTTCTTCTCGATGCCCTCGCCCAGCTCGAAGCGGACGAAGCGCACGATCTTGATCTCCCCTTCCAGCCTCTTGCCGAGGTCCTGGCGGAGCTTGTCGATGGTGCCCGCCGGGGGGTCCCACACGTTGTCCTGGCCGAGGAGGGTGACCTCGGTGAACCACTTGGCGAGCTTGCCCTCGAGGATCTTGGGCCACGCCTGCTCGGGCTTGCCCTCCTCCTTGAGCTGCGCCGCGAAGATCTCCTTCTGCTTGTCGATCTCCGCCTGCGGCACGTCGCCCTTGGCCACGACCGTCGGCCGCATGGCGCACACCTGCATGGCCACGTTGTCGACGAAGTTGCGGAAGTCCGCGTTCTTCAGGGCTCCGGCGCCGGGCGCCTCGACCTCGATGAGCACCGCGAGCTTCCCGCCCGAGTGCACGTAGGCGTGGACGAAGCCGCTGGGCGCGGCCGTCTGCAGCGCGTCCCACCGGCGGATGAGGGTGTTCTCGCCCGTCTTGGCGACGAGCTCCTGCCGCATCAGGTCGAGGTGCTTGTCGTGCCTGGGGTGCTTGTGGCTCCCGAGGTCGGCGCCCTTCGGGGCCGCCTGGGCGACCTCGAGGACCTCGGCCACGAAGCGCTTGAACTCGGGGCCCCGCGCGACGAAGTCGGTCTGGGTGTTGATCTCGACGATGACGCCCTTCTTCTCGTCGGGCGAGATCCAGGTGGCCACCTCGCCCTCGGTGGCGATGCGTCCGCCCTTGCCCGCGGCCTTCACGAGACCCTTCTTGAGGATGATCTCGACGGCCACTTCCATGTCTCCGCCCGCCTCGACGAGCGCGTTCTTGCAGTCGGCCATGCCCGCCTGCGTGCGCTGGCGG
>DATBQU010000156.1:0-7187 GCA_036560665.1 Polyangiaceae bacterium | reverse complement strand
GAGGCCGAGCGTTGTTCCAAAGAGGCCATGCGTTGTTCCAAAGAGGCCGAGCATTGCTCCAGAGAGGCCGGGCACGTATCCGGCGGAATGACGCGCCGCTCCAAAGAGGGCACGCCCTCATCCGTCGCCCATTCCAGGGCGGTCGCCCCGCGTGAGCGAAACCGCGAGCTTGCGCACGTACGCGTCGGCCTCGCCCTCCAGCCCCCGCACCGCCTCGGCCCTCGTCTTTCCCGAGAACCAGACCGCCCGCACCGCCCGCGACAGCGCCCGGATGCTCTCTTCCGGCACGCCGCGCCGCCGCAGGCCCACCACGTTGAGGCCGCGCACGCGGGCCCGGTCGCCCTGGACGACCACGAAGGGCGGCACGTCGCGCTCGCACGCCGCGGCCGCCGCCACGAAGGCGCTCTCGCCGATGCGCACGAACTGGGCGACGCCGCTCAGGCCCCCGAAGGTCACCCAGTCCTCCAGCACGGCGTGACCGGCCAGCTGCACGCTGTTGGCGAGCACGCAGCGCGCGCCGATCACGACGTCGTGGGCGACGTGGGAGCCCACCATGAAGAGGTTGCCGTCGCCGATGCGCGTGGCGCGTCCCTCGGTGCCTCCGTGGACCGTCACGTGCTCGCGGAAGACGTTCCCCTCCCCCACCTCGACGCGCGCCGGGCCGCCGGCGTGGCGCTTGGCCTGCGGCTCGCCGCCCACGACGGCGAAGGGGTGCACCACGTTGCGCGGCCCGAGCGCGGTGGGCCCGCGGACGACGGCGTGGGCGTGAAGAACGCACCCCTCCGCCAGCCGCGCGCCCGCCTCGACGATGGCGTACGGCCCCACCACGACGTCGGCGGCGAGCTCGGCGCGCGCGTCGACGATCGCGCTCGGGTGCACCTGGGCCATCGCGCGCCCTACCCGGTGCGGTCGACGACGCTCGCCAGGAGCTCGGCGCTGGCGCACAGCGTCCCGTCGACCGACGCCTCGCCGCGGAACTTCCAGACGTTGGTGCGGTGGTGGAGGATGCTCACCTCGAGATCGAGGCGGTCGCCCGGCGTGACCGGGCGGCGGAACTTCGCCTTGTCGATGCCGAGGAAGTACATGAGCGAGTTCGACGCGTCGAACGGCTCGCTGGCGTAGGCCAGGATGCCGCCGATCTGCGCCAGCGCCTCGAGGATGAGCACCCCGGGCATGATGGGGCGCGCCGGGAAGTGCCCCTGGAACCAGGGCTCGCCCATGGTCACGCACTTGTGCCCGAGGATGCGCTCCTTGGGCACCACCTCGGTGACCCGGTCGACGAGCACGAACGGCCACCGGTGCGGCAGGATCTGCAGGATGCGGTCGATCTCGATCGCGGTGCTGACTTTCACGCGTTACCCCGAGGGCCGCACGCCGCGGTACAGCCGCGCGAGGGCGCGCAGCCACCGCGTGCGCGGCACGGCCGGGTATCCTGCCACGATCGCCCCCGGCGGTACATCGCCGATGACGCCGCTCTTGGCGGCGATGCGGGCGCCGTCGCCCACGCGGACGTGGTCGGCGATGCCCACCTGCCCGCCCACCAGGACGCCGCGGCCGAGGGTGACCGAGCCGGCGAAGCCGCACTGCGCCGCGATCAGCGTGCCCTCGCCGATGTCGCCGTTGTGGCCGACGTGGACGTGGGCGTCGAGCCGGGCCCCGCGGCGGATGCGCGTGGGCGAGAGCGTCCCCGCGTCGACGGTGCAGAGCGGCCCGATGGAGACGTCGTCCTCCAGCACCACCCCGCCGAGCTGCGGGACGGGCCGGACGGCGCCGCCCTCGCCGGAGGCCCAGCCGAAGCCGGGGTGGCCGATGACCGCTCCGGGCCCGATGGTCACCCGGGCGCCGACGACCACGCGCGGACCGAGGACCGCGCTCGGCGCGATGATGCACCCCGGGCCGACGACGGCGGGGACGTCCGGCACGACGGCGCCGTCGAGCAGCTCCGCCAGGGCCCAGGGGGCGCGCTCGTGGACCCACGCCGCGGGGGCGTCGGGGACGGCGGCCGCCAGGGACGCGTCGATCAGGAGCGCCGCCCCGCGCGCCGCCGCCTCGCGCGCCGCCTTCACCCAGCGCGACGACAGCAGCGGCGCGAGGTCCCCCGCCCCGGCCGTCGCCAGCCGAGCGATGCGCCCCGGCGCCTGCGCGCCGCCCGTCACCGCCCGGCCGCCGTGCCGGGCGGCCAGCGCCTCGAGCGTCTCTCCGCGGAGCCGGACGACCCCGTCCCAGGTCACGGCTTGGGCGAAGGGGCCGGCGCGGGCGCAGGCGCGGGGGCCTTCGGCGCCGCGCTGCCCGAGCCCGCGGGGGGCGCGCTGCCGCCGGCGCCGCCGTTCGCGAGCTGGATGACCCGGTCGGTGAGATCGAGGTCGCTGCGGGAGTACGCGACCGTCGCGCGGTCGACGATGAGGTCGTAGCCGTCGGTCCCGGCCAGGCGCTTGATGGCGCCGACGACGCGCTCGAAGATCGGGTCGGTCAGCTCCTTCTGCTTCTTCTCGAGCTCCTTGTTGTATTCGACGAACGTCGTCTGGAGCTCGACCATCTGCTTCTGCCAGTCGTC
The DNA here is from genome assembly GCA_036560665.1 of Polyangiaceae bacterium. Taxonomy (GTDB): domain Bacteria; phylum Myxococcota_A; class Polyangia; order Polyangiales; family Polyangiaceae; genus Palsa-1150. The sequence goes on along the minus strand of DATBQU010000156.1, from coordinate 4,633 downwards.
GACCTTCTTCTGGAGGGCGGTCTGCGACAGGACGCGCGACTGCTTGTCGATGTCCTCCTTCTGCTTCTGGAGGTCGACCTGGCGCTTGTTGAGCTCCTGCTGCCGGCTGTCGAACAGCTTCTTCAGCGTCGCCTGCGCGCGCAGACCGTCCTCGGTCTGCATGACGGCGCGCTGCACGTCGACGACGGCCACCTTCATCGACTGGGCGGCGGCGGTCCCCCCGAAGAGCGAGACCAGGGCCGCGAAGGCGGCGGCGAGCAGGAGGCGAGCGGGCAGGCGCATGGTGGCCAGGGGCGTAGCCAAACGGGGGAGGCCGGTCAAGCGAACGTCGACGGCGGCGCCAGGCAGGGGTCGTCCCCGACCTCCACCTGCACCGTCACGTACTCGACCTCCAGGGTGCTGCGGATCCGCTCCGAGAGGCGCTGCCCGAACGACGGATCCGTCGTGTCCGCGCGCACGTGCGTCGTCACAGCGTCGTGCCCCGCGCCCAGCGTCCACACGTGGAGATCGTGCACGGCAACCACGCCCGGGAACGCCTCGACGATCTGCCGGATGGCGGCCACCGACAGGTGCGGCGGGGCCGCCTCGAGCAGCACCAGCGTCGCGTCGCGCAGGAGGCGCAGCGAGCCCACCAGGAGGATCGCGGCGACGACGAAGCTCGCGATGGGATCGGCCATGGGCGGGCCGCCGAAGCGGATGACGAGCGCCGCGCAGAGCGCCGCGACGGCGCCGAGCGTGTCGCCGAGCAGGTGGAGCCACGCGCCGCGAAGGTTGAGGGCGTGCCCGCCTTTCTTGGGCGCGGTCGCGGTCGCGGTCGCGGGCGCATCGTCCGGGTTGTCGGGATCGTGCGCGTGCGCGTGCCCGTGCCCGTGCCCGATGGCGTCGTGCAGCAACCACGCGCTCAGCCCGTTGACGAAGAGCGCCATCACCGCGACCGCCAGCATGATGCCGGCCCTGGGCGGCGTCTTCTCGCCGAGGGCCTCGACCCCCTCGAAGACGATCCCCCCCGTCGTCACCAGCACCAGCAGCGCGCTGAAGATGGCCGCCACCGGCTCCGCGCGCCGGAGCCCGTAGGTGAACCTCAGCGTCGGGCGCCGTACCGCCAGGCGCATGGCGAACAAGCTCACGCCCAGCGCCAGAACGTCCATCAGCAGGTGCAGCGCGTCGGCCTGGAGCACCACGCTCTGGGCGAAGAGCGCCCCCGTCAGCTCGACGACGAAGAACGCCCCCACCATCGCCAGCACGGTCGCCAGCCGGCGCGCCTGCTTCGCCTCCCCCTCCGTGAACCTCCCGTGCACCACCTTCGACCCGTGCCCGTGCCCGTGCCCATGGTCGTGCTCGTGCTCGTGCTCGTGATCGTGCTCGTGATCGTGGCCGTGCTCGTGGCCGTGCGCGTGCGCGTCCCCGTGCTCGTGCCCGTTCTCCTGCCCGTTCCCGCTCACAGCAACACGTAGTCGTCCGCCATCGCCGCCGGCGCCGACGCCATCGCCCTCATCGTCTCGTCGTCCCGCCTCACCGCCGTCATGTAGAGGCCATGCAGGATCGCCGGGTGATCCGTCACCAGCGCCATGAACTCCTCGCGCGGCAGGAACAGCGTCACCGTCGGATACGCGGCGATGACGTCCGCGTTCGACTTGCGCCGCAGCACGAGCGCCACCTCCCCCACCGTCTCGCCCGCCGGCAGCGTGGCCAGGACCACCGGCTCGCCCCCCTCGTGCGCCACCACCGCCACCTCGCCCGACGCGATGAGGTGGAGCCCGGGCGGCTCCTCGCCCTCGCTCACGAGCTTGACGCCCTTCTCGAAGATGCGCGTCTCGAAGCGCTCGACCAGCATGGCCCGCTCCGCCGGGGGGACCGACACCAGCACCGGCGAGGTGCGGGCCAGGTTGGCCACCATGCGCCGGCGGCAGTGCGCGGCCAGCTCGACGCCCACCTCCGGACGCGCGGCCGCCACCGCCTCGAGCGCGTCGCGCTTGGCCACCAGCAGGATCGACGGCCGGTTGGCCACCACGCTCGCCGCGCGCGGGGCGCGCGAGAGCAGCGCCATCTCGCCGAAGAGCGCGCCGCTCATCAGGCGCGCCAGCACCAGCGGGGGCGAGCCGTCCTCGCGGGGAGCGCCCCGGGACACCTCGAGCTCGCCGCGCGCCACGATGAACGCCTCGGCGCCCTCCGCCCCCTCCTCGATGACGACGTGCCCGGCGCCGACGGTCACCATCTCGAACGCTCCCAGCAGCGCGCGCAGGCCCTCGCGGGGCAGCGCGCTGAAGAGCGGGAGCGGCGCCACCAGCGGCAGCTCCGATCCGGCCGACTCTTCGTAGGCGCTCGTGGCGGCGTGGACGATCTGCGTGGCCTTCGACGTCAGCGCCGGCCCGGTGAGGAAGGAGCTGAGCGGCTGGAAGTCGGCCAGGTGCGGGAGCGGCGGCGGCGGCGTCTCCGCCTCCTGGAGCCGCGGCGAGCCCAGGCAGAAGGCGGCGGCCACCTGATCGAGCGCGTCCTCGACGTCGACGCCGAGGGCGCGCAGATCGCCGATGGCGGCGATGGCCAGCGGCAGGTTGCCGTTGTCGATGGCGCGCCGCACCGCCAGGCCGAACCCCTCGACCGCGGCCTCGGTGCGCCCCATCTGCTCGAGCAGGCGGCAGGTGATGACCAGCGCGCTCGGCATCGACGGCTCGCGCTCGACGACGGCGACGCTCCAGCGCAGCGCGGCCTCGGCCTCGTCGGCGAGCAGCAGCGCCAGCGCCCGGTCGATCGGCGAGTCGTGGGTCTGGGCGCCGGGCAGGTCCGGCGGGGCGGCACGCATGGCGGCCGCTAGCTTATCACTCCTCCTTGGAATCCTTCCGTCCGCTGCCGGCGCCCTCGGCGCGCTCCATGAACTCGCTCATGGCGTGGGCCGTGGCCGCCACCAGCGGCAGGACGCGGGGGTAGTCCATGCGCGTGGGCCCGATGACGCCCACCGTCCCCACCGCCTGCCCGTGGGACGTGTACCCGGCCCCGACGATGGAGAGCTGCCCGCCGCCGAGCTCCCCCACCTCCTCGCCCACGACGACGTGCCCGTGCCCGCCCCGGTCGCGCATGGCGAGGTCGAGCAGCTTGATGAGCTGCTCGCGCGCGTCGAGCGCGGTCACCAGCCGCCGCACGTGGTCGGCGTTCTGGAACTCCGGCTTGTCGAGCAGCTTGTCCTGCCCCTCGATCACGAGGTCGGTCTCCCGCCCGGCCGCCTCCTCGACCGCCGCCCCGCCGAGCTCGAAGGCGCGTCGCCGCAGCTCGTCGTGCTGCACCCGCTCGCTCTGCAGGCGGCGCTCGAAGAGCTCGCGCAGGTCCCCCAGCGAGCGCCCCTCGACCACGTCGTCGAGCAGGTTGTGCACCCGCTGCAGGTCCTGCTCGGTGATCGCCGCCGACAGGAAGCGGTTCTGCACCGTGCCGTTCTTCATGACCAGCACCGCCAGCACCTCGTCGTTCGAGGTGCGGATGAAGCGCAGCTGCTTGAGCACCAGCGTCTCGGCCCGCGGCGCGAGCACCACCGCCGCCGTCCCGGTGAGTTCGGCCAGCAGCTTGCCCGTCTCGCGCATCACGTTCTGGCCCGGCTCGAGCGAGGCGAAGCGCTCGCGGATGGACGCCTCGTCGTCGCTGGTCAGCGCGTGCACCTGCATCAGCGCGTCGATGAAGAGGCGGAAGGCGCGGTCGGTCGGCACCCGTCCGGCGCTGGTGTGAGGCTGGCGCAGGTACCCGAGCTCCTCGAGGTCGGACAGGACGTTGCGGATGCTGGCCGGCGACAGGTCGAGCCCCGACTTCTTGGCCACCGTCCGCGACCCCACCGGCTCCCCGGTGGCCACGTACTCGGTCACGCAGTGGTACAGCACCTGGCGGGCGCGCGCGTTGAGCTCGGGCATCTCTTGCCCGCCTAGCTTAACACCCCCCGGGCCCCGCGACATTTGGCGCGGCAGAGCTGCGCGGGCTAGGCTCGGTCGCTATGTCGGGCTTGGGCGGCGGCATCGCCCGGATGGGCGCGGGGGGCCTGGTCGCGCTCGCGCTGGCGTGCGTGGCGCCGGTGGCCCATGCCGGCTTCGGCGCGCCGCCGATGGTGTTCGATCCGCCCCCCGTCCCCGACGCCGAGCACTCCCCGGCCTTCCGCTACGCCCGCCTCGATCGCGGGACGTGCCAGGCCGAGCTGCTCCGCCGCCACGTCCCCTTCGCGCGGGTCGACGAGGCGCGCGGCGTCCTCGCGCCGGTGCGCCTCACCGGGCCCCTGCACGGCGTCACCTTCCGCACCGGCCTGCCCGCGGCCAGCCGCACCACCAGCCCCTGGGAGATCGTCGACTGCCGCCTGGCGCTGGCCCTCGACGACTTCGCCGTGCAGCTGGCCGCGCACGACATCGAGCAGGTCATCCACTTCTCCATCTACCGCCCGCCCTCGCGCCGGTGGCCGGACGGCAAGCTCGCCTCCCGCCACCCCGGGGGCCTCGCCATCGACGCGGGCGCCTTCGTGAAGAAGGACGGAACGACGCTGCAGGTCGAGCGCGACTTCCACGGCCGCATCGGCGCCACGACGTGCGGCCCCGGCGCGGGGCCGAGCCCGGCCACGCCCGAGGCGGTGGAGCTGCGCGGGATCGTGTGCGACGCCGCCGACGCGCAC
>DATBQU010000155.1:0-5710 GCA_036560665.1 Polyangiaceae bacterium | reverse complement strand
AGTCGGTGCCGCAGCTCGCGGGGATCTGGACCGCGCCGCCCCACGAGAGCGTGTAGCCGGTGCCGTACGAGCGCACGAGATCGTCGAACGTGGAGTGGTCGAGCAGGCAGTCCCAGAAGTCGGTGAGCTGGCCCACGCACGTGCTCGTCCCCGTCTCGTAGGCCAGCCACAGCTTGCGACCGCCGCCGGTCACGCACGAGTCGGCGCCGCCGGGGGTGACCTGGCAGTCGCAGTTGGTAGTGAGCGAGACGTCGGTCTTGCCGGAGCAGTCGAACAGCCCTTCCTTGTCGGCGCCGGGGACGACCGGGTAGCTGCGCGCCTCGATGCCCAGCGTGTGACCGCAGTACAGTCCGGCCCCGGCGAAGCACTCCTGACCGTCGATGGGCGTGCCGTCGGGCGCGGTGCAGTGATCGTGGCCGCCGGGCGCCGTCGCGCAGCCGAGCGTGCAGTAGCCCACGATGTCCACGACGTCCGAGCCCGCGCCGACGTGGAACAGGTTGCCGGCGTTCTTGAGCGTGGGCGCGTTCCAGGTCGCGAGGTGCTGGGCCAGCGCCGGATCGCCTCCGCAGTACCAGCCGGCGGGGACGGTCCCGTCGGTGGTCCCCAGGTTCTTCGGCGGTCCCGCGCCGTCCGCGCCCGTGTCCTGATGGGCGTCGGAGGTCACGGCGGCGTCGCCGGTCGCGGGCGCCGCGTCGGTGACCGGGGACGGGGAGCCGGCCTCGGACGAGGCGTCGTCTCCCGGAGGTGTGTCGCCCGACGGCGCCGAGGTCGAGGAGGAAGAGCCGCACGCCGCCGTGGCCAGCAGCGCGGCGACTGTGATCGATTCGAGCACAGGTCTCTGCATGCCGGGGTAAGTGCACGGCGTGTGCCCCGCCGCGTCACCAGCGATCTCGCGCAGAAGGCGCGATCCACCGCGAGGCCGCGCGAACCAGCTTCGCGGCGCGCTGCGCGGTCAAGCCCAGGAGATGCGCAGCGCGATCCGGGTGGGCCCCCCGTCGCGCGCCACCTCGTGCACGTACGACTGCAAGCAGAACAGGGACACCGCGGCCTGGTAGAGGCCGCGCAGCGCGTGGCGGAAGTACGGGATGTCGAGCAGCGACAGCCCCGCGACGTCGGCGCGCGCCTCCTTGGGGCCGCGCTCGATGACGCGCACGCCGCCTCCGCCGCGGAAGAGGCGCGAGTACATCTGGTTGCCGCGCGTCAGCAGCATCCACGGCGTCACGCCGACGTCCCTGGCCATCCGGACCACCACGCCGAGGAAGGTCTCGTGGATCTTGAACGACACCTCGGCGCCGATCTCCACCTGCTCGAGGACGCTGAGCCCGAGCCGGTCGCACGCCTGGTAGTGCGCGCGACCGATCGCCATGGGGAGCCACTGCCCGGCCACGCTGGAGAGGACCGCGTCGCGGTGCTCCGCGGACAGCTCGCGCATGTAGCGGTCGTGGAGGTTGTGCCGGCGCAGCGAGGCGATGGACGAGGCGATGAGGGTGCTCCTCACCTCGGTGGCGAGGCCGATCGACTCGAGCGCGGAGGGGAAGGGGAGTACGACCTCTTCGTCGTCGCCGGGCATGCGCTCCTCCCGGCCTCATGATCACCCAGAACTTCGCTCAGCGTCGATAGAAGCGATCGTGATGGGCGTAGCGGTGGTGGTAGACGTGCGCGTACCCCACGCGTGGGCTCTCGTACACCGTGCAGGCCGAGCAGAACGCGAAGGCGCAGGCGACGACGAAGGCGGAGCTGGCCAGGCGGAAGAGCCCGAGCGCGAGTCGAGTTTTCAAGGGGAACCTCTCGCACGGCACGAGGAGCAATCGCCGTGCCCCCGCTCTCCTCGCCTTCGCCGCCCGCCTTGGGCCATCCAGGAGACGGGCGCGGGACGGGGACGCCCCCGCGCGGCGGGCCGGCGCGACTCCACGCCTCGCGCGGGTGCTAGCGCCGCGACATGCCCGAGCTGACCGCGACGACGGATGAGACGTGATAGGTGCCGTCGCCACCCACCGGGTTGTAGGTCGCGCGCTTTCCGCAGCCCTCGGCGACGGGCGTCTGCGGGCTCGCGTTGCCCTCGAAGGTGGGGATGACTTGCTCCGGAATGCACCCCAGATCGTGCGCGCCCTGCGCCTGGAGCGCGAAGTAGCGCCCGAGGCGTTCGGCTCCGCCGTCGACGATGTCGGTGTTGCGCATTCCGATGGTCAGGAGGAAATGCCGCTCCTGCCCGGTGGCCTGGCGCTGGTCCCCGGACAGGCGCACGACGGCGGTCGCCGTCACTGCCCGGACGCCGGGGTGCTCCGGGACGCGGGTCGCCTCGCCGCGGACGCGGATCACCACGTACAGCGCGCGGGCGTTGCAGCCCTCGGCGACGCGCACGTCGCGATCGCCGGACGCCGCGTGCACGCTCACCTGCGCGGCCGGGCAGCCGAAGTCGGTGGCGGCCTCGTCGAGGAGCATGGCGTCCTGCAGCGCCTCGGTCGGCTCGTCCGAGGCGCGCACGCGCCCGTTCGCGCCGACGACGTCGAGGTGGCTCGCGGCGCAGCAGGGAGTCGCGAGGGCGAGGAGGAAGAGTCGGGTGATGGCGCTTCGCACGGGCGAGATGGAAGCACGAAACGGCGATCTCCGGCGGCTTGGCTCGGCGCCTCAGGGACGAAGACGGACGCGGACCTGGGCGCCCGCGTCGGCCAGGAGGTCGCGGACGGCCCGGGTCAGCGCCCCCAGCGCGTGCGGGTGGGAGCGAAGCGCGTCGCGCTCCACCGGGGCCAGGTGAATCGACACGTCGGAGGGATCGGCCGCGTTCGCCGTGATCTGCGCGCTCGCCACGACCCGCGCCAGGTCCACCTCCCCGCAGGCGTCGAGGTAGGCCACCACCGCGTCGCGGAGCACGTCCACCGGCGACGGCGGCGGCGCGTCCCGGTATCCGGCCGGTGCGGCGCGGACTCCGGGCTCCCAGCGCAGCTCGATCTCGTGCAGCACCTCGCCCGGCCGTGCCGCGATCGCCGTCGCCACGGCCGCGCAGACGGCGTCGATCACCGCCGGCGCGCCTCGCAGTCCGCCGAGCCTCCCGGCGTCGAGCGCCAGCGTCACCCGGTGCGCCTCCACCGCGCCCGCGCTCGCCTCCCAGCGCGCCGCCGCCGTCGCGATGGTCAGAGAGCCGTGCACCAGCGCGTCGTGCGCTCGCTCGTCGGCGTGGGCGCCGAGCGCGCCGAGCGCGGCTCGTCGCAGCTCGTCGGCGGCCCACGCCGTCACTTGCGCGTGGTCGCCTGCGGCGGCGCCGGCTCCTCTTCGTCGTCGTCCTCCGAGCCCGTCATCTGCGTGTCGGACCGCTGCAGCCCGTGCCCCTCGGGCCTGGCCACGCGGACGTTGCGCTTCTCGCCGCCCTCCATGGCCGCCGCGATCCCGGCCGCGCCGTGCACGTCGCCGTAGGGCTTGGCCAGATCGAAGATCACCTTGCTCGTCCCCGACGCGGAGAGGTTCTGCAGCGCCTCCAGGCGTCGCAGCTCCATCGCGCCCGGCGAGCCGGCCAGGATGCGCGCCGCGTCGGCGAAGTTCTTGGCGCTCTCCAGGTCGGCGTGGCTCTTGATGATGACGTACTGGCGGTCGCGCTCGGCGATGGCCTTGCGGGCGATGACCTCCTGCATCTGCTGCGGGAGCTGGATGTCCTTGAGCGCGATGAGCTCGATGTGGAGGCCCCACTGCGCGACGAACTGCTCGACCGCGGCGCGCACCTTCACCGCCACCTGCTCGCGGTGCGTGAGCAGCTCGTCGAGCGGCGTCGCGCCGATGACGTCGCGAAGCACGACGCGCGCGCGGTCCCACACCGCGGCCTCGTAGTTCTCGACGTTGAGGATCGCCTTCTCGATGTCGACGACCTTGTAGTAGATGACCGCGTCGACCGACGCCGTCACGTTGTCCTGCGTGATCACCTGCTGGTAGGGCAGGTCCCGGTTACGGATGCGGGTGTCGACGCGCACCATGCGCTGGAACCCGGGGAGCACCAGGCGCAAGCCCGGCTCGAGGTGCCCGGTGAGCTTGCCGAGCGTGAAGCGCAGCGCGACCTCCCACTGATTGACCTGGCGGATCGACCTCAGGAGGTAAAGGGCCGTCACCAGCAGGGCGGGGATGGCGAGGACGACGGGAAACGGGTCGGTCATGGGGTCTGGAGCGTAACGGCACTTCTGCGCCGTGTCTCCGCACGGCCGGCGCCGGCCCGCCCCATGCGGGCGCGCCTGCTACCGCACGTAGCTCGGCGGCGGACCCGGCGGGATCGTGCTCATCGACTGCGGGCCGACGTTCTGGCCCGACTCGTGGATGGCGCGCACGGCGTCCATGATCTCGGGCACCGCGCCGAGCGGCCACCAGCGGGTGTCGCCCGCCGCGCCGATGTACGAGTCCTGAGGGACCTTGCCGGCCAGCCAGGCGCGGGCGAGCGTGTCCGTCGACAGCGGGCCGATGTGCCGGCCGTCGCCCTGGTAGACGTACCAGTCGCGCCAGAGAGGAGCCGCGAGGAGGGGGGGCGGCATCATGGGCACGTTGGCCGACGGCATCGCCACCGGCGTGGACGGCAGGGTGATGGGGTCCGCCGCCGAAGATCGCGGCGGCAAGGGCGTGCGAAGCGGGGTGGGAGCGATGGGCTTCTTCATGACCCTGGCTCGTACGGGGCCCCCCGGTCGAACCTTCCTCCCCCCCACCTTCCTCCCCCCCCATGGATCCGGCAGGTCGTCGCCCGGCGTATACTTACCGCTCCGCCACCCGTTCGCGCACTCGCGAGAAGGACCTCCCATGACCCGCGGGCACAGTTTCTTCGCTCTCGTCGCCGCGCTCGCCGTGGGGGGCGCGGTCGCCCAGGGGTGCTCCAGCAACAACTCGAACGGCGGCGGGTTCACCTCCGACGACGCGAGCACCGACGCCACCGGCGACGGGTCCAGCTCGAGCTCCGGCGCGGGCGACGGCTCGGGCTCCGGCGGCGACGATGGCGGCAAGGGAACGGTCCCGGCCGGGAAGTGCCGCGCCGGCGGGGCCGCCTGCCAGGCGTACACCGATTGCTGCAGCGGCTCGTGCGCGGCCGGGATCTGCGCGCAGGAGCAATGCCGCTCCGCCGGCCAGAACTGCACCCTCGCCAGCGACTGCTGCAGCAGCGCGTGCACGCAGGGCAAGTGCGACGCGCCGACGTGCCACTCCACCGGCAAGCCCTGCCAGAGCTCGACCGACTGCTGCAGCAACACGTGCACCAACGGCACGTGCGCGGCGCCGCAGTGCGCGAACGTCGGCGCCACCTGCACCGCGGCCGGCGACTGCTGCTCCAAGGACTGCGTGTCCGGGACGTGCCAGTCCGCCGCATGCAAGAGCAACGGCGCCGGCTGCTCGGTGGCGAGCGAGTGCTGCTCGGCCACCTGCACCGGCGGCAAGTGCGCCGCGCCGGCGCCCGCCTGCAAGGCGGACGGCAGCGCCTGCACCACCAACACCGACTGCTGCAACAAGGACTGCAACGGCAACAAGTGCGGCCCGCCCGCCGGCTCGGACGCGGGGCCGCTGTGCAAGCCCAACGGGCAGGCCTGCTCCACCTTCCTCGATTGCTGTCTGCTGTCGTGCACGTCGGGCAAATGCGGCTCCGGCACCGGGGGCGGCAGCAGCGGCGGCGGCAAGGACGGCGGAAGCGACAGCGGCAGCGGCGGGACCGACGCCGGCGGCTGCGGGCTCACCGATCCGAACTGCCAGCTCGACA
>DATBQU010000154.1:0-8682 GCA_036560665.1 Polyangiaceae bacterium | reverse complement strand
GCGAACGACCGCTCGTCGTCGATCGCCAGCTGGTCGATGGTCCTCGTCTCGAAGGTCCCCGCCGGGCGCCTCGGCATCGGCGGACGGTAACACCCCGAGCCGGGCGGCGGGTTCGGCCAGATCGTTGCCATGCTCACGATCGCCGGCACGACGCGGGAGCCCGGGGTGGCACACCCTGCCCGCGTCCAACAGGACGATTTCCGCGCCTTTCCCGCCTGGCACGCCTGTCGCTTTGTGTGCCGGGCATGCGCGCGACATCCTTCCTCTGGGTTGCGGCTCTCCTGCCGCTCGGCTGCGGCGGAGCCGAGAGCCCGCTGCTGTCCGGCGACGACGGCACCGACGGCGGCCTGCACGACAGCGGCCCCTACGACGGAAATGGGAGCACCGACGGCAACGGCCGCGACGCGATCGGCAACGACTCGGAGACTCCATGGAGCCCGGTCTGCCCCATCGGCATGCCGGCCGCCGGCGCGTCGTGCTCGCCCGAGGGCGCGCAGTGCGAGTACGGAGGCGCCTGGTGGAGCGTCTCCTGCGACACGGTCATGCAGTGCCAGAGCGGGCGCTGGTCGGTCTTCCGCCCGAGCTTCGCGCAGTGCAGCCCTCCGCCGGGTCCGAACCCCCCCGCGTGCCCGGCCGACTACGCCTCGGTGCCGCAGGGCGGTCAGTGCACCCCCAGCGGCCTGTCGTGCAACTACGCCCAGGCCAACTGCTCGTGCCTGGTGCCGCTCGGCGGCCCGGTCCAGATCGACGGCGGCTCGGCTTACTGGGGCTGCGTTCCGGAGCCGGGCTGCCCGATGCCCCGGCCGCGCCTGGGGACGGCCTGCGGCGGCAGCTCGACGTACTGCACCTACGAGGCGTGCTCCTACGGCGAGTCGTGCCAGGGCGGCGTGTGGATCGCGCAGCAGGAGGCCTGCGCGGGGGCCCAGTGAGCGAAGGGCAGGCCGCCGACACGACGCTCCGGGACTATGCGACGGGGGTGTACTTCCCCTAGAACCGTGAGTCGCCGACCGTGCCCGCCTCGCAGTGCCTGACCGAGGAGACGATCGCCGAGCTCGTCGAAGGACGCCTCGAACCGGAGCGATTCGAGTCGGCCGAGCGCCACGTCTCGGAGTGCGCGCGGTGCATGCGCCTCGTCGACGAGGCTGGCGGCGCGCTTTCGAGCAGCGGCAGCCCTTCCGGACCGCCCTCGGCGGGGGCGTTCCCCGCGCCGCTGGCCGCCGGGGCCCACGTGGGGCGCTACGAGATCATCGAGCCGGTCGGCGCGGGCGGGATGGGACGCGTCTACTCGGCCCGCGATCCCGTGCTCGATCGGCGCGTCGCGCTGAAGCTGCTGCACCCGCACGCCGCGACCGACGAGCTGGAGACGCGCCTGCTGCGGGAGGCCAAGGCGATGGCGCGGCTCTCGCACCCGGAGGTCATCACCGTCCACGACGCCGGGCGGTACGCCGATCAGCTCTTCATCGCCATGGAGTTCGTCGAGGGGCGGACGCTGCGGCAATGGCTGGCCCAGAAGCGGCGGCCGTGGCGAGAGGTGCTCGCCGTGTTCCTGCGCGCGGGCCGCGGCCTGGCGCGCGCGCACGAGGCGGGGATCATCCACCGCGACTTCAAGCCGGACAACGTCCTGGTGGGCGACGACGGGCGCGTGCGCGTCACCGACTTCGGTCTCGCCCGCGCCGTGCAATCCCCCGAGGCGGCGCCGGAGGATGCGCCCGCGCCCCCGCTCGGCGAGGAGACGACGATCGAGGCGACGCTGACGCGCACGGGGACGCTCCTCGGGACGCCGGCCTACATGGCTCCCGAGCAACACGCGGGCGCGCCGGCCGACGAGCGCTCGGACATTTACGCCTTCTGCGTCGCGCTCTACGAAGGTGTCTACGGGGAGCGGCCCTTCCCCGGGCCGGGCATGGCGGCGCTCGTCGCGCAGAAGCGGGACGGCGCGGTGCGCACGCCGAAGGACGAGCGGGGCGTCCCGCGGCGGCTGCGCCGGGCGATCTTGCAGGGCCTGCGGCCCAGCGCGGTGGAACGGTACCCGTCGATGCCTGCGCTCCTCGACGCGCTCGAACGGGGATCGCGGGCGCCGCGCGCGTGGATCGCTGCCGGCGCGTTCGCGGGGCTCGTCGCCGCGGGCGCCGCGGCCTGGGGAGCGCGAGCCCTGCACCACGACCCACCGGCCGGCTCGGGCTCCGCGACCGCCGCGGCAGCGCCCCGCGAATGCGCGACGCACCGCGATTGCGTGCAGAGCCACCCCGGAGCCCCCTTCGCCTGCCGGGCCTCGGACGGGACGTGCGTGGCGATGGCGTCGGAGGACTGCACCCCGATGTTCGAGCCGGGAGACCTCGAGTCGAAGGACACCGTGTGGCTGGGGGCGATGTTCCCGGTGAAGGGCCCGGCCTACGGCAAGATCAACATGGAGGGGGTCGACATGGCGCGGGCGGAGCTGGCCCACGAGACGAGCGTGCTCTCGGGCTCGAACGCCTCGCTCCACGTTCGTCCCATCGCGCTCGTGGGGTGCGACGACAGCGTCGACGCGCGGCGCGCGGCGACCCATCTGGTCGACGACATCGGCGTGCCGGCGATCCTCGGGTTTGCCAACGGCAAGGAGCTCACCGAGCTGGCGGGGTCGCTCCTCATCCAGCGGCACGTGCTGTCCATCGCCACCATCACCTCGAGCCCCCTCGTCCTGCGTTTGCCGCAGCCGGCAGATCTGCCGCGCATGATCTGGCGGACCAACTACAGCGTCGAGGCGGCGGCCGACGCCACCGCCGCGCTCCTTCCGGCGGCCATCGAGCCGAAGACCGGCGCTGCGAGGACGCGTGTCACGCTCGTACGCGACGACATCTCGTACGTCCTGCCGTTCGCGCAGCGTCTGTACGGGGCGCTTCGATTCAACGGCAAGAGCGCGGTCGACAACGGCGACGACTACAAGGAGGTGCTCTTCGGCGACACCGGTACGCGCGAGGGTCTCGGGCGCGCCGCCGCCGACGTCATCCGCGACAGGCCGACCCTGGTGGTCGTCATCGGCCAGGCGGAGAAGGTCGTCCCGACGGTCCGCGAGGTGGAGGCGCGGTGGCCGGCCTCGACGCCCCGGCCCGTCTACGTGATCGTGGAGGATACGAGCGCCATCCTGGCGCCGCTGATGGGCAAGACGCTGGACCGGCGTCGCGTGTTCGCCATCTCGTCCGCGTCCATGCCCGCGCGCACGGCGCACTTCGTCCTTCGCTTCAACATGCTCCACCCCGGAGAAGCGACGGAGACCATCAACCCCGGCGGCAGCTACGACGCCTTCTACATGGCGGCGTACGCCGCGCTGGCGCTCGGCGACCGCGCCGTGACCGGCCCGGCGATGGCGGCGTCGATCCCGCGCACGCTGCCCCCCGGCCGTCCCATCGAGACCGGCTCGACCGACGTCTTCGCCGCCCTCACCGCCCTGTCACGCGGGGAGAACATCGACCTGTCCGGCACGTCCGGGGACATGGACTTCGATCCCGTCACCGGGGACTGGTCGCCCGACTTCACCCTGCTGTGCCCGGCGGTCGACCGTGAGGGACACGTCACCAAAGACGTGGAGTCCGGTGTGGTCTACGCGGCGAAGACCCGGACGGTCCAGGGGACGATGCGCTGCCCGTGACCTTTCAGGGCGGGGGCGGCTGGTGGCACGGGCCACCCGCCGGCATGTTGTCGATGTTGTAGCCTGGCGGTGCGACCGGCGCGGTCACCATCACGAAGCCGGAGTCCGGCTGCCCGACGCACCGGCTGGAGTAGGCGGGCCCGCCCGGACCGATCACGGTGAACCCCGCAGTCGCCGTGTAGCTGGCGCACGCCCAGATGCCGAGGGGATTGTCCTGCGGAGTGTCCCGGTATGCGATTCCGGTCGTGCATCCGCTGGCCGAGAGGGCCGAGGGCACGTCCTCGAGGGAGGCCGTGCAGCTCGTATCCGAGGCCGTGGTGCTGGGCGCCGTCGTCACGTCGGAGAGGAGGTCCAGGCTGCAACCGCAGACCGGCATGCCCTTGGCGTTCTCTCCGCAAACGAGCGTTTCCCAGGCGGGGCACTTGACGACCACGACGGCCTCGGCGGTCGTTGCAGTGCTGTCGGAAGGCGCGCTGCTGCCGCATGCCCCGATGGCGGGCGCGAAGGCGCATGCGAGCGCAAAGGTGGTGGCGCGGAGGATGGAACGCGTGTTCATGGCCTGGGACTCCCCTTCGAGTTCGACTGTCTAGCAGGAGAGACACCACGAGCCGGCGCGAGTCTCACGAGACCGCCACGATTTCCCGCAACTATTCGCAAATGCTGCGGAAGCTCGCCGTCATCCGAACGGGGTACGAGGCGACCGGCGCCCTACCCCCTCACGCGCCCGCCCGGTCGAGGAGCATCCGGGCGCGGGCGAGCGTGTGGGGATCGTGGCTGGTCGCCAGGATGGCGCGCAGGACGGCCGCGGTCTCGTCCGGGTGGGCCTTCGGGTCGGCGCCCACGACGGTGAGCAGCGGCTCGTTCAGCTCCCCGGGGAGCCCGGGCGTGCCCACCATGCCGGCCAGCATGCGAGCGTCGTCGCCCGCGAGCCCCTCGTCCGCGAGGGAGGAGAGCGCGGCGCTCCCGACCGACGCCTCCGGATCGCCCAGCATCGCGAAGAGGGTCGACCGCGCCTCCGGCGTGTGCTCGCGCCGGAGCGAGAGGGCGGCCTGCCTGCGAACGCCCGCGTCGGCGTCGTGCGCGTATCCGTCGATGAGCGCCGCGTCGTGGGGATCGCCTGCGTTGCCGAGCGCAGCGAGGAGCGCGACGCGTGACTCCCCGGTCCCGGCGGCGCGCAGGTCGGCGCGCAACCGGTCCGCGTACCGCTCCAGCGCGGGGTCCGCACGCGCCGGGCCGCGCGCCCCCAGCGTCGCGCCCAGCGCGAACGCCGCCGCGGCCCGCGCGTCGCCGCGCGCCCCCGTGTACGCCGCGTAGGCGAAGTCCACCGTCTCGCGCCCGGGTGCCAGCACCATGCCCAGCCGTTGCAACAGGATGCCGTAGCCGGTCGCGTCGGCGCGCGCCGCCGGACTGGAGAGCGCGTCGCGCATCGCCGCCTGCGCCTGCCCGTGCCCGGCCGACGCCAGAAGGTCGAGCAGGAGCGCGCGCGTGGCGAGCGACGCTTCCGGCCGCTCGAACATCTCGACCAGAGCCCCGCAGAGCGCAGGATCGAGCTTCAGCATCGCGACCGCGGCGGTCACCGTCCCCGGCGGCAGCCTCGCGCCCGCCCGCTGCCCGAAGGCGAGCGCCTCCAGGCGCCGCAGGGACATGTCGCCCGCGAGCTGGCGCAGCATCTGCTCCTCGACCGGTCCGGAGGCGGCGCGCCGGCCCGGCGCTTCGCGATCGAGCTCCGCCTCGGGCGGCAGGGCGGGCGTGAACGACGTGACGCCCGCGAGCTCGAGCCGCGCCTCGACGCGCTCGTCGAGCGCCGGCCTGGCCAGCACGCGCTCGTCGATCGAGAGCCGCTCCGGAACCGCGGTGGCGCCGAGCCGGATCTCGTCCTGCGACTGCACCGTCGCCTCCGGCCTCGCGCCGCGGGGCAAGGCGAGGAGCTCGTCGTAGCCGAGGCGCGTCCGGGCGAGCCGCCACGGCGGCTCGTCTGCCACGACGTACCGCGTGCGCGCCACGCCGAGCATGGTCGCCTCGCTGGTCTCCCAGGTGGCCGCCGCCTGCGCCGGGAGCGTCACCGCCAGCAGCGCGATCACGTCCGGCATGACCGCACGGAACGCGTCGGCCGCGTCCTTGCGGTAACGAACGCTGGCCAGGCGGCCATGCTCGTCGGTGACGACGAAGGCCTCGCCGCCCAGCGCGGCCAGGTGGGGGACGACGGAGGCGCCGCCCACCACGACCGACGCCGTCTTCAGTCGATCCAGCGAGACGCCGAGGCGGAAGCCGGCCGGCCATGCGTCGTAGCACCGCACCACCAGGTCCCCCGCCAGGTCCAGCATGCCGTCCACGCCCCCGCCTGCGCCCCCTGCCGTCGGTCGCGCATGCTGCTCGGATCGCACGCGCAGCGAGTAGCGGTACGCGCTGCCGGCGACCCACCCCAGCCGCGTCGGCGCGCGTTGGCCCGCGGCCACGGGCGAGCCGGTGGTCGGCGGTCGTCGGCCCACGAGGAGGGAGCCGGCGACCGCCAGCGCCAGGAGCGCGAGCCAGACACGGGGGCGATGAAGAGCGGTTCGGCGCATGGCTACTCCTGCTGGGTCGTGGTCTGGAACTCGTTCCACGTGTTCTGGTCGAAGGTCGGCAGCGGGATGGGCTGCAGATCCCAGTCGAGGATGGGGACCGTGGTGTGCAGGCCGCTCCACGAGGCGAGCTGCGCCTCGGCCTCCTCGTCGACGACGCCCAGGTTCAGCTCGGCGAAGGCCGAGAGCGATCCGTCCATCATCTTCAGGTCGAGGCTCGCGTGCGCGCCGGCCTGGAGCTCCAGGGCGCCCGTCGTCGGGTCGGGCGCGACGGCGACGAACGCGTCGAGCGGCAGCCTGGCGTCGAGCACGCGGATCTTCCCGCGCACCCCGGCCTGGGCGAAGCTGAAGCCCACGCCGACCGAGCCGATGGCGTCGACCGTGACCCAGGGCGTGAAGCCGACGTGCGCCTCGAGCGAGGGGTTGCCGCAGCTGGCGATGGAGCCCGCGCGCGCGAAGCCCTCGGCGCCGTACTGGATCTCGCCGTAGAGATCGAAGGTGACCGGCACCACGACGACGACGATGGTCATCTCCGGGCCCTGGACCTCCACGGGGGCGGCGGGCCAGCTGGCGGTGATGTTCGGCGTCGCGCCGACTCCCCCCTGAGGTGGCCACATCTGCGTCCCGCCGAAGAAGACCTCGCCGTCGTAGGACACGTGGTTCGGCACCGCCTTCGCCGTCAGATAGGCGTCGGCGAGGTGGCGCATCCGGTAGCGCGCCTGGCACAGCGAGACCACGTCGGGGAAGCCGAACGCCGAGGCGACGCTCGACAGCTGCCCAAGCGCCTGCGTGACCGCGGGGTCGGCGAAGCCGAGGCCCCGGGAGGCGAGGGCGTCGATCTGCTGGTCGACGGGCGAGCAGACGGGATCGGCGAGGCTCTTCAGCAGGTCGATGCGTCCGTGCAGCTCCCCGTGCACCGCGCCGTCGAGCTCGCAGGCGACCGGGGCGCCGTTGCTGGGGGGACCCACGAAGTCGGCCGGCGTGACCTTCCAGTAGGCGCCGTACGAGTAGCCGCCCCCTGCCAGATCGGGGTCGCCCATGTAGCGGCTCCCGGTCACGACCTGGCCGATCGCGTCGCGCTCGACGGGCGCCTGCGTGGCCTGCTGCGCCGTCTGGATGGCCACGGGGCTCTGCGTCGAGGCGTCGGCCGCGGGATCGATGCCCGGCGCGTTCAGGAGGCGGGCCCTGGCCGCCGCCATCCGCTGCTCGATCAGCGCGTCCACGCCGCCGACGGTGAGCGTCCCGAAGTTGCTGCCCGTCCAGGCCACGCAGGTGCGGAAGTCGTCCTCCATCGCGGCATCGAAGCTCGAGCCGACGCGCTCGGTCACCTCGAAGGGATCGACGTCGCACGCGGTCTGGTTCGACCCGAAGCACCCCCCGTCGCCGCGGTCGTACTCGTCGAGCATGAACGAGACGATCTCGTCCTGCACCTCCGTCGCGGCCGCGATGCGCGCGTCGAGATCCGTCGGGATGAGGTTCTCCATGACCGGCTTCGGCTTTCCCCCGCTGCTGCTGCCGGAGCCGCCGCCGCCGCCGCCGCTGCCCGTGCCTCCTCCGGAGCCGCCGCCGCTGCTGCTGCCCCCGGCCAGGGAGGCCGTGTCGGCGCAAGTGAAGTGCGTGAGCGTGGCGTAGAGCGCGAGGAGCTCGCGCAGATGCGCGATGCGCTCGCGGATGGCGACCTCGAAGGGGTCGTCCTGCGCGTAGGCCGCGGCGGTCCCCGTGGGGACCCCCGGCAGCGTGCGCCGCTGCCACAGGTCCACGATCATGTCCTTCTCGTCGTTGTACCTTCCGACGATCGGCGAGCTGCCGGTGCTCGCGCACCCGACGGCGTAGACCGGCGGAGCGAACATCAGGCCCATGAGGGTCGAGACCTTGCCGGCGGCGTTCGCGCCCGAGTATCGGGTGGGGACGAAGTCGATGCCGGTGGGGTTCGGCGCGGGCGTGAACGGTCCCTGCAGGTCCTGCGTGCACCCTGCCGTGTCGTCGAGGACGGCGGTGCGGATGGCGGCCTCCTGCGCTTCGAACAGCTGTCCGCTGACCTGGTAGAAGGGGTTCTTGGGGATGGCGGCGTTCTGGCGGTAGGCGATGGGCACCGTGGTGGCGGTGCGCGCCGGCGTCGCGGGAACGGTCGCCGCGGGAGCGCCGCTGAAGAACGGGCTGCCGGGTGCGTAGAAGGCCGCGTCGACCCGGCACGCGCCGTTCGACCCGCAGGCGGCCAGGCCGTCGAGGACGCCGCTGACGCCGCCCGCCGGGGTCCACCACTTGCGGTACGTCCACTCCTGGCAGCTCGACACCACCGTCGGATCGCCGTGCAGCGCATGCGGGGCCCAGGCGCCGTCGTCGCTGTAGTCGGGGACGAGCGAGCCGCCCTTGGACCGTGCCCAGTCGCTGACGAGCAGAGACAGGTAGGTGAGCTCGGTGCTCGTCGTGAGCTGGTTCGCCTGCGGGGCCGCGTTGCTCGCGGCGCCAGGGTGGGACAGCAGGTTCGCCGAG
>DATBQU010000153.1:0-4974 GCA_036560665.1 Polyangiaceae bacterium | reverse complement strand
CGTCAAGCAGGCCATCAAGAAGATCATCGAGGAGGAGGACAAGCAGCTCCCCCTCTCCGACCAGCAGATCGTCGAGCTGCTTGCCAAGCGCGACGGCATCCAGATTGCCCGCCGCACCGTGGCCAAGTACCGCGAGATGCTCGGGATTCTGTCGTCGAGCAAGCGCAAGAAGCTCTTCTGAGTCTCCCTTCAGGAGGCCATTCCCGCGGAGGACGCGGGTGTTACGATTGAGCCACGAGGCGGGAACAGCGCCCGGTGCTTGCGAGTAGGATCTTCCGAACCGTTTGCCATGGCGGCAGGAGGCTACAGGCCCGATGAACATCGCAGTCACGTTCCGTCACATGATGGCGACCGACGCGGTCAAGGGTTACGCAACGGAGAAAGTATCGAGGATGCAGCGCTTCCTTCGGGCTCCCATGAAGAGCCAGGTCACGCTCAGCTGCCAGCAGGACAGGCTTCACAAGGTGGAGGTCGAGATTCACTCGGGCCCCTCGCGGTTCCACGCGCACGAGACGAGCGAGGACATGTACGCGTCGATCGACAAGGTCATCGACAAGATCGAGCGGCAGATCCTCTCGGCCAAGGAGGCCGTCACCGCGAAGAAGAAGGGGGCCGAACGGGCCTCGTCCCGGCTGCTCCCGGACGTCGGCGAGGAGTAGAATCCTGGCCGAAAGCCTGCGGGGGGACTCGATCTCGATCTAGAGTCTGGCTTCGAGCCCCCCATGCCCCGCCTCACCGAACTCCTGTCCGAAGAGCGGGTCGCCGTTCGCCACAACGACGACACGCACCCGCTCGACAAGCCGGCGACCATCAAGCTCCTGGCCCAGCTCCTGGCCGCGGGCGCGCGCGTCGACGCCGCGCAGGTCGAGCGCGTCCTCTACGAGCGCGAGCAGCTGCAGTCGACCGGGATCGGCGAGGGGGTCGCCATCCCGCACGGCGCGCTGCCGCAGCTGGAGACGCAGTACGCCAGCCTGCTCATCGTGCCGGAGGGCGTCGACTTCGTGGCCATCGACGGGCTGCGGGTGAACATCCTCTTCGCGGTCATCGGCCCCAAGCGGGCCACCGGCGAGCACCTGAAGACGCTGGCCCGCGTGTCGCGCCTGCTGCGAAACAAGGCGTTCCGCGACCGGCTGGTGGCGGCGTCGGGCTCGAAAGAGGCGTACGATCTCATATCGACCGAGGAGGGAGATCGGCGATGAGCCGCGCGTCGTCAGGAGCACGCGCGCCCGTCGCGCGAGCGCACGGGGGGGGATGACGATGCCGGACCAGAAGCGCGACACCGGCGCCCAGGCGACCGACTCGATCCCCGAGCTGACGGTGCGCCAGCTCGCCGAGGATCCGCACATGTCGATCGACCTGCGCCGCGTCGCGGGCGAGGCGGGGATGGACCGCCCGCTGCGCCACCCGCGCGTGCAGAAGAGCGGCCTGGCGCTGGCCGGTCACTACCAGGGCGTGGTGCCGACGCGCGTGCAGGTGCTGGGCGAGACGGAGGTCTCGTACCTCGACTCGCTGAGCAACGAGGCGCGCAGCGTGGCTGCGCGGGGGTTCTTCGCGCTGGGCCTGTCCTGCGTGGTGGTCACGGGCGGGCACGAGCCGGTGCGCGCGCTGGTGGCGGCGGCGGAGGCCACCGGGACGCCGCTCTTCGTCACCGAGGCGCGGTCGAGCCGCACCATCAACGCCCTGCACGCCGTGCTCGACGACCGCCTGGCCCCCAACACGCAGCTGCACGGCGTGCTGGTCGACGTCTTCGGGGTGGGCATCCTCCTGATGGGCAAGAGCGGGATCGGCAAGAGCGAGGCGGCGCTCGAGCTCGTGATGCGCGGGCATCGCCTGGTGGCCGACGACGTCGTGCGCTGCGACTGGCGCCCGCCGGGGATGGTGTTCGGGCAGCCGGCCGACCTGCTGCGCCACCACATCGAGATCCGCGGCCTGGGCGTGCTCGATCTGCGCGAGCTCTTCGGCATCACCGCGGTGCGCGAGCGCAAGCGGATCGACATCGTGGTGCGCCTGTGCGAGTGGAACGACCGCGAGGAGTTCGACCGGCTCGGCGTCGAGGAGCGCTACCACGCCATCCTCGGCACCCCCATTCCCGAGCTGCGCGTCCCGGTGCGCCCCGGGCGGGACATGGGCAGCATCATCGAGATGGCGGCGCGCAACGAGATGCTGCGGCGCGACGGGCACCACACCGCGCACGAGTTCCTCGAGAAGATCGAGACGCACCTGGTGACGCGGCCGGCCGTCGAGCGCGAGTCGGAGTCGCTGGCGGCGCCGCCGGTGGTGCCGAGCGAACCGGTGGGAAAGCCGGGGCAGCAGCCTGCCCCTTCGTGGTCGTCGCTGATGCCGCAGGCGAGCGGCACCGAGAGCTCGGCGTGGATCCCGGCGGTGCGGCCGCCGAAGGAGGGAGACGAGTGAGCGGCGAGCCCGACAGCGCCCGCACCCCGGCGCGGCCGACGGCGGTGGTGGTGACCGGCCTGTCCGGGGCGGGCAAGTCGCAGGCGCTCCACGCGCTGGAGGACCTGGGGTTCTTCTGCGTCGACAACCTGCCGACCGTCCTGGCGCCGCAGGCGGTGGCGATCTGCGAGCGCGGCGGGATGACGCGGGTCGCGCTGGGCATCGACGTGCGGGTGCGGGCCTTCCTCGGCGAAGTGGGCAGCGTGCTGCAGCTGCTGGAGACGGGCGGGCGAGACCTGCAGGTGCTCTTCCTCGACGCCAGCGACGAGACCCTGCTGCACCGCTTCAGCGAGTCGCGCCGCCCGCACCCGCTGTCGGCCGAGAGCGCGCAGCACGAGGGGGCGCTGGCGGTGCTCGACGGCGTGCGCATCGAGCGCGAGCGCCTGGCGCCGCTGCGCGCCAGCGCCACGCGCGTGATCGACACCACCAACACCAGCGTGCACGACCTGCGTCGCATCCTGGTGGCGCACTTCGGCCCCGCCTCGGGCGGCGCGCCGCGCATGGTCACGCGCATCGTGTCGTTCGGCTTCAAGTACGGCACCCCGGTCGACGCGGACGTGGTGCTCGACGTGCGGTTCCTCGACAACCCGTACTTCGTCCCCGAGCTCAAGCCGCTCACCGGCGTCGATCCGGCTGTGATTGAGTACGTGCTGGCGGCCCCGGAGACGCAGGAGTTCCTGCGCCGGACGGGCGACCTGCTCGAGTTCGTGCTGCCCAAGTACGAGCGCGAGGGAAAGAGCTACCTCACCATCGCCATCGGCTGCACCGGGGGGCGTCACCGCTCGGTGGTCATCGCCGACGCGCTGGCGCGGGCGCTCTCGGACTCGGTGGGCGCGACCATCGCGGTGCTGCACCGCGACGTGCGGCGGGGCGACGCGGCGCCGCGCGACGCCGTGGTCGAGCGGCGCCTGCAGCCGCCGCTCGACGCCGACGACACGCACGACGAGCGCTCGAGCGCGCTGGAGCTGAAGGGCGCGTCGACGCCGCCGCCCACGACGGCGGGGACGCGGGGGGGCAGGTCATGAGCGAGGCGACCGGCCGCTTCACCGTGGTCAACCAGCTGGGACTGCATGCGCGCGCCGCGACCAAGCTGGTCCAGCTCGCATCGAAGTACCCGTGCGAGGTGGAGATCACCCGCGAGGACCAGAACGCGAACGGCAAGAGCGTGATGGGCGTGCTGCTGCTCTGCGGCTCGAAGGGCACGGTGCTCGAGGTCCACGCGCGCGGCGAGCGCGCGGAGGAGTGCGTCCAGGCCATCGGGGAGCTCATCTCGAACAAGTTCGGGGAGCCGCGATGAGCGAGCGCACGCCGCCGCCCCCGGGGATGAGCCGACCGCCGCCCAGCGACGCGAGCACGCCGCAGAGCGTGGTCCTCAAGGGCATCGCGGGCAGCCCCGGCGTGGCCGTCGGCCCCGCGCTGGTGGTGGGCGACCAGAAGGCGGCTTACGCACGCCGCCACGTCTCCAGCGCGCAGATCGAGGCCGAGGTGGCGCGCCTCATGAAGGCGGTCGACGACGCCAGGCGCCACGTGCGCGAGGTGAGCGCCAGGCTGCCCGCCTCGCCCCTGGAGACCAACGCCATCCTCGACGCTTACCTCACCATGATCGGCGACCCGATGCTGGTCGAGCGGGTGGTGCACAAGATCCGCGACGAGAAGAAGTGCGCGGAGTGGGCGGTGGCGCAGGCCTGCGACGAGATCGGCAAGATGTTCGGCCCGGCCGAGGCTGCAGGGCGCGACGCGTACATCGTCGAGCGCCGTCACGACGTCGAGTTCGTGTGCGACCGGCTGCTGCGCGAGCTCACCGGCGACACCAAGCTGATCGTCCCTCGCCTCGACCAGCCGATGGTGGTCATCGCGCGCGACCTGTCGCCGGCGGACACGGCGGGCATGGTGCGCGAGCCCGTCATCGGCTTCGTCACCGAGATCGGCACGCGGACCAGCCACACCGCCATCATGGCGCGCGCCCTGGAGATCCCGGCGGTGGTGGGCGCCGCCGACGCGCTCTCCATCATCCGGACGGGCGACACCGTGATCGTCGACGGCCTGCGGGGCGAGCTGGTGGTGAACCCGAACGAGATCATGGTGGAGGAGGCGCGCGGTCGCGGCGCGCGGCACCTCGCCTTCGCCCGCGGTCTGCTGAGCGCGCGCAACCAGCGGTGCGTGACGCGCGACGGCGAGCCGGTGAGCCTGAAGGCGAACGTCGAGCTGCCGGCGGAGGCGATCCTCGCGCTCGACCACGGCGCGGAGGGCATCGGCCTTTATCGCACCGAGTTCATCTACATCGACCGCACCACGATGCCGACCGAGGACGAGCAGTACGAGCTCTATCGCGCGGTGGTCGAGGCGGTGGCGCCGCGGCCGGTGACGCTGCGGACCTTCGACATCGGCGGCGACAAGTTCGCGTCGAGCTTCCAGCTGCCTGCCGAGATGAACCCCGCCCTCGGGCTTCGGGCGGTGCGCCTTGCGCTGTCGCGGCCCGATGTCTTCCTCACGCAGCTGCGGGCCATGCTGCGGGCCAGCGCG
>DATBQU010000152.1:0-10668 GCA_036560665.1 Polyangiaceae bacterium | reverse complement strand
GGCTACAGTCGATGGTCTCGTCGGTCGGCGGAGTGGACCACGGGTAGACGCGCTGCTCGTTGCCGCCCGCCGCCGCGTAGTTGATCTCGGCCTCGGTCGGCAGGAAGCCTCCGTCCCAGATGCAGAACGCGTACGCCTCCTGCCACTCGACGCAGTTGATGGGGCGCTGCTCGTTGCCTCCCGCGTCGGACGTCCACGTCTGGTACTTGGAGTCGCACAGGAGGTTCTGGTCCCACCCGGCCCGGTCGGTCGCGAGCCCGGCGTTCCACGACGGGTCCCAGCCGCCCTCGGTGCCGCCGTTCACGCCGCCGCCGCCGTTGAGGTGCTCGTGCTTGCCGGAGCCCGCCGCGGGCTGCCAGCCGTTCTCGACCGCGGTGACGAAGCTCCGCATGCGGCCGACGGTCACCAGGAAGCGATCGAGCTTGAAGTCGCTCACCGTCGCGGGGAAGGCCGCGTCCTTCCAGGAGACCCCGTCGTAGCTGCGGTGAAACGTCCCTCCCGGCACGAGGTTGCTGGTGCAACAGTTCTCGTCGCCCGCGGCGCCGCACGTCGAGGCGACGCCCGAGCAGTGGGGGAAGCCGCTTCCCCCCGAGGTGCCGGTGGGCCCGGTGGTGCCGCCGCCCGAGGACGACGAGGTGCCGTTGTGTTTGCCGGCGCTGCTGCACGCGACGAGCGCAGCAGCGAGCGCGAGCCCTGAAACAAGCTTGTTCCGGTGCATGAGGCGACGACGAAGCAAGGACGAGTCCAGGCGCGCAAGGACACGCGATCACGGCCATCCATGGCCTGGCGCGCCTGACGCGCGCGACGAGCGGACGAGCGGGCACGCGCAAGCACGCCACGCAGTGGTCTTTTGGCACGTTGCGCCGAGGCGCAGCGTTTGCGCGGTCAGGCGGGCGGCGCCTCCGCCGGATAGCGCTTCACCACCTTCTTGGGCGGGCGCTCGATGTGCTGCAGCGAGCTCGTGATGAGATCGTGGAAGTCCCCGGCGTGTCCAGACGAGAAGCACAGCTGTTCGCCCATGCCGGGACGATCGGGTGGCGAGGCGGCTGCGACCCCGTTGGGCGTGAGGCGCAAGCTGCCGGTCAGCCTGCGGCCGATCGCGTCGTGCTCCAGCGCGAACTGGCCGGTGGTGCGGTTGCGCACCGCCACGCAGACGCCGTCGCGGCAGTGGTACTCGCTGTTGTGGGTGACGAACACCGTGTGGCGACGCCGCTCGGGTCCGCGGTACGCGCCCTGGTCGATGGTGGTCCGCTGCATCGCAGGGCGGACCAGGCAAGGACGGGTCCAGCGCGGGGGGAGCGCTGGGGCAGTCGCGCCTCGGGCGCAAGGACGCCACGGAGGCGCTCTCTTGGCACGGTGAAGGAGGAGGCCGCTGCAAGCTCAAGGGCAGCAGATCGTCTCGACGTTGCTGTCGAGCGTCACCGTCCCGGTCGGGCTCGAGCCGGACGAGGGCTGGCAGCTCGGGTCCCCCGTCTCGGTGACGTTGATCTTGTAGGAGAGGGCGGTGCCGCCCGCGACCTCACCGGTGCAGGAGTTGTAGATGGGCCAGGAGGTGCCCGTGCAGTTGTTGTTCGAGTAGAAGGCCATCGAGGTCAGCGGCGCGCACGACTGGAGGTTGGTCGAGCAGCTGCATCCGCCGCAGCCACGGCTGTCGACGTAGCCGGGGTTGCCCGTGCTGGCGAGCGTCTTCGTCGTGAACCCGAAGGCGGGGCAATTCACGTCTCCCGGGTGGGCGATGCACTGGAGGAAGGTGGTGCCCGTGGTCGGCACGCACGCCTGGTTGCCGCTGCAGCCGGCGCCGAGTGGTTTCGCCACGCTGCACGTCGCGCCCGCGGACGTCGTGACGGGCTGCAGAGAGCCCGAGACCTGCCCGCTGCCCGAGCAGGTGCCCTGCTGCACGGTCGGGGTCGTGCTGAGGAGCTCGTACCAGGTGTTGTTGGGGATCGAGTCGCCGGTGCCGGTGCACGCGCCGTTGTTTATGTTCGCGTTGTTCACCGTGGTGGCGGTGCCGCACGCGCTCTGGTTGGTACCGTAGTAGTAGTAGCCCGCGAGGCCGACACACTGGGCGGCCGTGCCACTGCAGGCGCACGCGCAGCTCGCAGCGGCGCCGCTCACGTTGCTGACGACCGCCTGCTCGGTGCCATACGAGCCCGGGCACACCGGGCGCGTCGTGGCGCTGAAGGCCACCACGGTCCACCCCGCCGGCACGTCGCCGGCCGTGCACGCGAAGCCCTGCGGCACGCACTGCGGATCGGCGCAGTCGACGAGCCCGTTGCAGTTGTCGTCGACGCCGTTGGTGCAGTTCTCCGTGACCTTCGAGCAGCCGTCGTCGCCGGCGTCCACCGTCGCCTCGGCAGCGTCGGCCGCGTCGCCGGGGCCTGTGTCGGCGCTGCCTTCGGGGTGGGCGTCGCTCGCGCCGTCGGGCACGGCGTCGCTGGTCCCATCGCTGCTCTCTGCCGGCGCGTCGCTCTGCGTCTCGGCGGTCACGTCGGCGCCGCCACCCGAGGAGTCGGCGGACGAGGACTCGGTGGTGGCGTCCACCGGCGACCCCGACTCCTCCACGCCACCGTCGGCGACGGAATAGTCGGTCCCCAGCCCGGCAATGAGCGAGCACCCGCTGACGCCCGCCAGCACGAAGAGGGCGATGGCCTGAAATGACCTTCGCATGGCTCAGAACCTCCCCGCGAGGAAGGCGCCGGTCGGCGTGACGCCGATGGCCGCGCGCGGCGCCTCCGAGCTCGATGGGCCCCCGGTGAAGATCAGGTAGGCACCGATGCCGACGGCCGCGATCCCCACGCCGAGCGCGACGGTCGAGACGAGTCCGCTCGTACGCGCGTCGTCGAGCTTGCTCTGCGCCGCCGAGGCGTGCGCGGCATCGGGGCAGGTGCTGCCCTGTCCTCCGCATGCCCCGTCCGCGTCGCTCTTCTGGGAGAGCGCCTGGATGCCGAAGAACGTACCGGCCCCCAGCGCGGCTATCCCCGCGGCACCGACGACGAAGCCGGTGGTGCGCTTCGAGCTCCCGTGCGGGGCCTCGGCCGGGGCAGCCTCCGGAGCGGGGGGCAGAGGCGTGGCGGTCGAGGGCGGCGCAGCGGCGGCGGGCACCTCGTCGGCGAGCACGGGAACGGGCACCGTCGCCTGCTGCGCCTCGCCGTGCACCTCGACCTGCGCCGTCTGCGACGCCTTGCCGGTGGCCGCGAACTGCACGGTGTGCGTGCCGTCGTCGACGGGAAGCGGTGCGCTCCAGGCGCCCTGCGCAACGACCGCGCCATCCAGCGTGATGCTCGCGACGTTGCTCGACGCGGGGAACCGGAGAACGAGCTTCGGGAGCCGCGTCTCGATCGCCCTCACCCGGTCGCGAGCGATCTGCACCTTGTCCTGCTTGCCGAGGTTTGCGGCGCGCTCGCCGAGATCGAGGAACTCGAGGCGCGCCTGCCAGAGCTTGCCGTCCTTCTCGTGGCAGGCCGCGAGGTCGTAGAGGGTGCCCGGTGCGGCGTCGAGCTTGTAACTGGCTGCGAAGCGCTCGCACGCGGTCCTGGTCTCCCCGCGCTGGAAGAGGCGGACGCCTTCCTGGAAGAGCTGGTCGGCGGTGGGCTGCTGTGAAGCGGCCGGCGTGACGGCGAGCGTGCAGGCCACGACCGTCGTCATGGCGAAGACGGAGCGCATCGTCAGAACCATTCCTTGTTGGTCGTGATGCCGGGTGCGCCCGGTTTGCCGGGCGTGCGGCTGCCGGGTCGAGCGGGCGTCGCCGGTCGGGCGGGCGGCGACGAGGCGACGGGAGGGGCAGAGGCGCTGGGCGAAGGGGGCGGCGACTCGACCGTCGGAGCGGGCGCTGTGCTCGCGGAGGGCGCGACCGTCGGCGCTGGCGTCGCTGGCGCGGTGGGCGGTGGAGCTGCGACCGTCGACGGCGCGTGGCCCCTCGCGACCAGCGCGACGGCGCCGATCCCGGCGGCCAACCCGACGCCGCCGAGGACGAGGAACAGAGCCACCCGCGTGGGCCGCGCGACCGGGGGCGACGGCGAGCCGGCCCACGAGTCGTTCGTGGAGACGGCCGCGACCCGGTTCACCGACGATGGGGTGACGCCGCCCGGTGGGAGCCGCGGGGACGACGCCAGGCCGGCCGAGGCGTCCGGCAGCGATCCGGTCCGGTTCCTCATGCGGGCAAGCGTGGCGGCGATGCGCTCGGCGCTCGCGGCCCCCTGTTGCGACGCGAACGGCGCGAGCGCCGCGGCGAGCTCCGCGACCCCGGCGAAGCGCACCGCGCGGTCGCGCTCGAGGCAGCGCGCCAGGACGTCGCCCAGGCCGGGGGGAACGCCCGCGTTCCGGTGGTGCGCCGGGGGCGGGACCCGCTCGACGATCGCGAGGAGCAGCTCGCCCAGCGACTCGCCGTCGAACGGCGGCGACCCGGTCACCAGCTCGTAGCCCACGGCGCCGAGAGCCCAAACGTCGGATTGCGCGTCGGCGCTCTTTGCGCTGCGGATCTGCTCGGGCGACATGTACAGGGGCGAGCCCATCATCGCCCTGGTGCTCGTCTGTGCCTGGAGGTTGGGGTCGCCACCGGCCGCCTTGGCGATGCCGAAGTCGAGCACCTTGATGACGCTCGTACCGTCGGGACGCGCCGTCAGGAACAGGTTGGAGGGCTTGAGATCGCGGTGCACGATGCCCAGGGCATGCGCCTGCGCGATGGCTTCCATGGCCTGGAGGAGGAAGTCGACGGCGACCGTGGGCTGCAGCGCGCCGTTCTTCTCGAGGATCGCGCCCAGGTCTTGCCCCTCGAGCAGCTCCATCGAAATGAAAGGGCGCCCGTCCTCCAGGAGTCCCACGTCCAGCACCCGCACCACGTGCTCGCCGTGGATCTTGGCGGCTGCCCGCGCCTCGTTGAGGAAGCGCTTGACGGCCTCGGGCTCCCGCAAGGCTTCGGCCAGCAGCAGCTTGAGCGCCACCTCCTGGCCGAGGATCTCGTGCTGGGCGGCGAAGACGGCGCCCATGCCCCCTTGTCCCAGAACGCGCGTCACACGGTACTTGCCCCCCACCAGCTCGCCGACGGCCGGCAGCGACGGGGCAGCCTGGGACACCATGGAACCAAGGGTACGCCCGTTTGCAGGCATTCCGGTAGGGATAGGCGGGGGGGCGACCCCGGACAGCCCTAGTTCTCGTCGTCCTCGTCGTCGTCACCCGGCGGCTGGCCGCCGGCGCCGGGTGAGCCTGCGCCGGGGCCGAGGCCGCGCGCTCGCAGCGCCGCGTCGACGTCCGTCGCCACCACGAAGGGCTCGATGGCGGCCTGGCCGCGCGCCGTGGCCGCCGCGTCGCTCCGCGCGGCGAGATCGCCCAGGATCCCGCGCTCGCGGTTCTTCATGCGCGGGCCGCTGAAGTCGACCCAGAAGTAGCTGCGCGGCCGGATGTCGACGTGGATGAACTGGCTCGTGGGGTACACCCCCACGCCGACGAAGCCCATCTCACGCGTGAACCGCGCCACCTCTTCGTCGGCGACCCCCGGCACCACCATGTCGAGCGCCCGCCCCTTGCCGTGGTTGGAGCGCGAGCCCGGCTTGGGCACGCGGTAGCCCGACACGACGCGCAGCTCGGGCACACCGAAGTGCGTCTGGATGCGGTAGGCGAGGGCGAGCGTGCGCGGATCGACGGGGTGCTCGTCGCCGCTCATGGCGCGGATCAGGTGTGCCACACGGTCGAGGTCAGACGAGGCGAAGCCGCCGTCGTCGCGGGCGGCGGGGATGGCCAGCGTCTCGCCGCGGTTGATGGTCGTGAGCGCCAGCATGGGGCGGCCGCTCGCGTCGCGCTCGACGGCGCGGGTCGAGGGCGCGTGCCAGCCGACGAGGGGCTGCTTGCCCGACAGGTACGCGAGCGCGCCCGAGCTGCCGGGGCGCGTCGTCGCCGCCGGTGCCCCGCGCTTGGCGCCGCGCGAGGGCGGCTGCGCCAGCGCGCTCACGGCGGACGCGACCACGAACAGGCAGGCCAGGGGTCGGACGAGGCGGATCGCGCGCATCGGTCGGTCCTGGCCGCGGGGTCAGCGACGGGTGTAGGCGACGGCGCGGGCGAAATCGAAGCGGATCTCGCCGGAGTCGACGCCGCGCGCGCGCAGGGGCTCGCGGTGCAGGCGGTGGACGACCAGCGTCCCCGCGTCGTCGAGCAGCAGCGTCGAGAGCGCGCCGTGACCGGCGCCGTCGAGCACACAGCGCACGCCGCTGGGGCGTACGTCGACGTAGACGAGATCGTCGGAGCCGTCCGCCGCCCACGTCAGGTCGAACGAGCTGCCCGTTGCGACGAGCGTCCCGTGTGCATCCTCGCCGCCGAGGCGCACCTCGCCGGGATCGCCGGCGGCGGACGCCGACACGTCGAACCCGTCCAGGCCGTGTCCGCCCGCGACGTGGACCGTGTAGCGCGTGGCGGCGGGAAGCAGGGCCGGATCGGTGGCGCGGGCGTAGACGACGCCGCTCACGACGTCGGTGACGTCGGGGAGCTGGCGGGGGGCGAGGCGCGTCTCCACGCCGTCGGCCTCGAGCGAGACGGCGCCCACGTCGACCAGCTCGACCACCGGGGCCTGGGCGCTGGGGGCCGCCCCGGTGAGGGCGGCCATGGTGGCGCACGTCCCCCGCGCGGGCAGATCGAAGGACGCGCCGATGGCGCGCAGCGCATCGGCCGGCGAAGAGGGGGCGGCGACGCGGATGAATCGCGCGCTCGCCTCGGCCCGCGCGCCCTCGGTGGCGTCGGCAGTCCGCTCGACGACGACGACGGCGCTGGTGGTCGTCGCCTCGGCGTCCCCCGCCTCGGGTCCGGACAGGGTGCCCGCGCAGCCGACGGCGGCCGGCAGCAGGGCGAGCAGGGCGAGCAGGGGAAGGGAAGAGACACGCATCCGGTTCGCGATTAACGCTAGTCGGACGGCTCCGCCGAGGCAAGGAGGCAGAGCTAAACGGAGGCGCAGCATCCTTGCCCTGGTATGTTGGCCCCTGTGGCGCACGTGCCCTGCGAAGTCCTCGTCCTCGCTGCGTTTCATCCCGAGCTCGCAGCGCTCCGTCCCCTCCTGGGCGACGCCATGCACGGGCGGGTGGGGGGGGTGGATGTGGTCGGGCGCGTGGTGGGTATCGGACTGCCGATGGCAGCAGCGGGCGCGGCCATGCAGCTGGCTGAGTTGAGGCCGCGCACGGTCGTGCTCATCGGGACGTGCGGGGCCTACGTCGGCTCCGGGCTGGTCCTCGGCGACGTCGTGGCGGCTCGCAGGATCCGTCTGGCCTCGCTGTCGGCGGCCGACGGGGTCGCGCAGTTCCCCGAGCCCATGTCGGTCGTTTGCGACGCACACCCCGGGACCCTCGGGGCGCTCGTCCGGGCGGGCGCGCAGGAGGCCGACGTGGCGACGACGCTCGCCATCACCGTCGACGACGCGGCCGCGGCGCGTATCTCCCGCGCGACGATGGCCCAGGCCGAACACCTCGAAGCGCACGGCGTCGCGACGGCGTGCGCCGCGCGCGGCATCCCTTTCGGGGCCGCCCTCGGCG
The DNA here is from genome assembly GCA_036560665.1 of Polyangiaceae bacterium. Taxonomy (GTDB): domain Bacteria; phylum Myxococcota_A; class Polyangia; order Polyangiales; family Polyangiaceae; genus Palsa-1150. The sequence goes on along the minus strand of DATBQU010000152.1, from coordinate 3,160 downwards.
TGGCCAACTTCGTCGGTTCCCGGGCCCGAGAGGAGTGGCGGGCGCACCACCGTCAGGCCGCGGCGGCGGCAGCCGACCGCGTCATGAAGTGCCTGCCCCTGTTACATGACGCTGTCGGGGGGTGAGGCCCTATCGAGACGCGTACCATACGATCGGGGCGCTATGTTGCGCTCCCACGGGAGTCCGACAATGCGCGGAAGTTGGCTTGCTTCGCTCATCGCCGCCGCGTCTCTGGTGGCGGCATGCGCGACCGGGGGAGCGGGCACCGACAACGGCGTGTACGTCGGCGACGATGCGGGGCAGCCGGGCTCCGATTCGGCCTCGTCCAGCGGTGGGCACGACTCCGGCGGCAGCAGCGGCGGGAGCAGCGGTAGCGGCAGCGGGAGCAGCTCGGGCAGCAGCGGCGGAGGCTCCGGCAGCAGCAGCGGCAGCAGCTCGGGCGGCAGCAGCGGCGGGAGCTCCGGCGGCAGCAGCGGGAGCAGCGGGAGCAGCTCCGGCAGCAGCTCGGGCAGCAGCAGCGGGAGCAGCTCCGGCAGCAGCTCGGGTAGCAGCAGCGGCAGCAGCTCCGGCAGCAGCAGCGGCAGCAGCTCCGGCAGCAGCTCGGGCAGCAGCAGCGGCGGCAGCTCCGGCGTCTGCCCGAACGACTTCGCGCACGGCCTCGCGGCCGCCGCGGCGGTCGCAGGCGGCAAGGCTACGTTCTGCCCCTTCGGTCCGCCCTGCCCATCGGGGATGTGCTGCTACGAGCAGATAAGCCCGGTCAGCGTCTGCATCCAGCCGTAGGGCGAGGGCGGCTCCGCCCGTCGCGTCATGCGTCCGGGGCGCCGGCCAGGACGGCCTCGACGCGCGCCTTGAGCCGCGCCACGTCGTCGCCCGAGCCCGCGGCGAGGGCCGACCGGGCCTCGTCGAGGATGGCGCGCCGCTGCGTCGCCGCGTCCCCGGCCAGCGAGGCGAACCCGAGCGCCGCCTCGGCCAGTGCGTCCGGCCGCGTGAAGGTGCGCGCCAGGATGACCGCATCGAGGAACGCCTCCCGCGCCCCCGCGTCCTGTCCGGCGCGCAGCCGCGACTGGGCCAGGCCGAGCTGGACCTGCACGCGACGCGCGTCGTCGCCGCGGACCAGCGTGAAGGCCTGGGCCGCCTGTTCCCAGTGCCGGGCCGCGGCGCGGTGCGAGCCGAGCGCCGTCTCCTGCCGCGCGGCGCGGATGGAGAGCTCGATGGTGCGCGCCGGGTCGCCGCCCGGCAGGGCGCGCGAGAAGTGATGCGCGAGCTCGGCGACGTGGGGGTCGATCGAGTCGCTGTAGTGGGCCAGGAGCTTCTCGGCGACGAGGCAGTGCCGGGCCGCGCGGTCGGCGCTCGACATCTTCTTGTAGAGGACCTCGCGCACCAGCATGTGGGCGAAGCGGTACGTGCCGTCCTTCGACTTGATGAGCACGCGCGCGCGCGCGGCCTCGTCCAGGCGATCGAGCAGATCTTGCTGGCCCAGACCGCTCACCAGGGCAAGCTTGGCCAGCTCGAACTCTCGGCCCAGGACGGCGGCGACGTTGAGCATCTCGCGCGCGCCCTCCGAGACGGCGTCCACGTGGCGGCTGATCGACTCGATGAGGCCCTGCTGCAGGTCCATCGAGCTGGCCAGCTCGTGCGCCGTCTCGGTCAGCGCGCGCTCGGCCCAGTCGGTCTTCAGGATCTGGTGCAGGTAGAGGGGGTTGCCTCCCGTGCGCTCGAGCAGCGCCTTGGCGAACGCGGGCGACGGCGGGCTGCCGCTGGTGACCTCCACGAAGCGGGGGATCTCGTCGAGCGTCAGCCCGCGCAGGGGGATGGACAGGCTGGCCGACTCGCGCAGCAGGCCGCCGAGGACGCGCGCGTGCTCGTCGCCGGTGAGCGCCGTGTCGCGGTAGGTGCCGACGATGAGGATGGCGCTTCCGCGGATGTCGCGCGCGAAGAACTGCAGCAGGCGCAGCGAGCCCTGGTCGGCCCAGTGCACGTCGTCGAGCACCAGGAGCAGCGGCTGCTTGCGTGCCGCGGCCACCAGGAACTGCGTCAGCGCGTCGAACGCGGAGAACTCCGCCGAGCTGGAGAGCGCGGGCTCGCCCACCATGAGCGGGGCGATGCTCTCGCCGAGCTGCTGCGTGGCCGGCCCGCCGTGGACGGACGTGTAGGCGCGGAAGATCTGCGTCCACAACCAGAAGGGCGGTGCGTCGGGTTTCTCGTGGGCGTGGGCGACGAGCACGGTCGCTCCCCGGGCCCGCGCCCGGCGTGCGATCTCGTCGGCCGTGCGCGTCTTGCCGATGCCGGCCTCGCCCGACAGCCACACCAGGCTACCGCGCCCCGCGAAGGCTTCTTCGAGCCTCGCCTCCACCGCGCTGGTCAAGGCGACGCGGTCGACGAACGACGCGTCCACGGCGGGGATCGTGGCCCGGGGGGTCGAGGCGCGCTCGCGCTCGACCACCTCGCCCGCGAAGCGGAACCCACGCCCGCGGACGGTGACGAGTACCTGCTGCAGCTCGTCGCCGATGGCCTTGCGGGCCTCCATGATGACGCGCGACACGGAGGCCTCGCTCACGACCACGTCGGCCCACACCGCATCGAGCAGCTCGCGCTTCAGGACGACCCGCTCGCGGTTTCGCACCAGGTAGAAGATCACGTCGAGCACCTTCGGCTGGACGGGCACCTTTGCGCCGGAGCCGCGAAGCTCGAAGCGCTCCTCGTCGAGCTCGTATTCGCCGAAGGAGAAGACCATCGCCGCCGATCGTACCTCGGACTGGTGTGTGCTGGAGGATGGACGCAGGCGGGCCCGCCCGCGCATGAGCTTTGCGTGACCCCAGCCTGATCAAATCGTGATGATCACCGGCACGGCGGTCCCGAGCCGCTGCCCTCGAACGCCCGGCGCGGCTGGTGGGAAGACAGCTCCTCGGCTCCCCCCGGGGCCGGCGGCGAGGGAGCAGTCGCCGGGCCACGGCCCCTGAGCTTTTCCTGACGAGTCGATGATCGTCCGGCGAGCTACACTTCACCGGCAGCCGACCCAGGGAGGACCACGATGGCCAGGCCGAGCCAGGGGGCACGAGGCAAGGACCCGAACGCGGTCCGCGACACGGCGTCGATGTCGTGGCGCCACATCCTGTTCGGAGGGGGTGTCTTCGACACGTCCGGCGAGCACCCCAACAAG
>DATBQU010000151.1:0-34678 GCA_036560665.1 Polyangiaceae bacterium | reverse complement strand
ATCCAGCACATCGCGCCGCACCTGCTCTTCCGCATGCCGTTTCTCATGCCGCTGAAGAGCGGACCGCAGGGCCGGATCGTGTTCGAGCTCATCGACGCGTACTTCCGCGCCTACGACGACTATCAGCCGCTCAAGCACGGCGAGCCCCACTGTCGCCTGGACGCGAGCGACCTGGCGCGCCTGGAACCCGGCCTGGTGGGGTCGCTGGTGGGCGGAATCACCTTCGACGAATGGGGGATCGACGGCGCGCGGCTGTGCGTGCTCAACGCGCTCGACGCCATCGAGCACGGCGCCAGCGTGCACGTACACACGAACGTCGAGTGCATCTCCCGCGCCCCCGCGGGCGGGCACGGGGCCGACGGAGGTCGCTACGTGGTCGACGCGCGCGACCGCTTCACGCACGAGCGCGTACGCGCCCGGGCGCACGTCGTGGTCAACGCCACCGGCGCATGGAGCCCCATCACCGCGTCCCTCGGCGGACTGCCGCAGGCACGGGTACGCGTCCGCCCCGGCAAGGGCATCCACGTCGTGCTCGACCGGCGACTCACCAACTACGGCATCCTGTCGGAGGCCATCGACGGTCGGCAGATCTTCCTCGAGCCGTGGCAGAACGTGAGCATCCTGGGAACGACCGACGAGGACTACTACGGCGACCTCGACGACGTGCGCGCGACGAGCGAGGAGGTGCGCTACCTCGTGCAAGGGGTGGCGCGGGTGTTCCCGAGCGTGCGCCAGGCTCGCGCCATCGGGACATACGCGGCCGTGAGGCCCACGCTCTACGCCTACGGACCCAACGAGGACGCGCTGTCGCGCGAGCACCAGATCGTGGACCACGCATCCGACGGCGCGCCGGGGATCTACTCGATGATCGGCGGCAAACTGGCGAGCTACCGCCTGTTCTCGCAGGAGCTGTCGGACCTGGTCGCGCCGCGCGAGTTCGACGTGAACGTGCCCTGCGCGACGCATAGGCGTCCGCTGCCGGGGGGCGAGCGCGTTCCGGACGCCGTGGAGCTCGCGGCCCGAAACGCGCTGACGCCGGTCGCGGCGCGCCGTCTGGTCTACCGGCACGGGGCGCGCGCGGTGCGCGTGCTCGAACGCGCGGCGAGCCGGCCGAGCGAACGGGACGTGACCTGCCCCTGCGAGCCGGTCCTGGAGGCGGAGGTGCGGCACGTGGTGCGTCACGAGATGGCGCGCACCGTGACCGACGTGTCGCGACGCACTCGCCTCGGTCTGGGCGCCTGTGGCGGCATGCGCTGCGCGGCGCGCTGCGGTCAGATCGTCGCCGAGGAAACGGGGCGAACGCCCGCCGAGGGCCTCGCCATGGCGTGCGACTTCGTCGAGCGGCAGGCCGCGACGCGCGTCGTTGCCATGGGGCCAGAGCAAGCGAAGCAAGAGGCGCTCGCGCTCGCGCACCTGCGGGCGTCGATGGGGGTACCGCGATGATCGTCGTCCTCGGTGCAGGCGTCGCCGGCACGGGCGCGGCTCTCGCGGCAGCGCGAACAGGCGCGAAGGTGACCCTCGTCGACGGCGGCGTCGGCGCATCCACTCTGTGGACCGGAGCGGTCGACGACGACGGCGACGGATCCGTGGCTTCGCGCGAGCTCGCCGGCCGGCTCGGCGTCGGCATTTCCCCCACGAGTGTGGCGACGACGACCGGCTACGTGCGGAGCGCCGACGGCCGCGATCTCGCGCTCCTCGACCTGCACGCGCTGCGGGCGGAGCGGACGACCATCGGCGTCGTACGCTGCCATCGTCCGGGCTGGAGCGCCGACGCGGTCGCTCGTGCCGCAGGCCAGAGGTTCAGCGCCGTCGACGCCACGATGCTCCGTCACGCCGACGAGCGGGTGCTCCCCGACGCAGACTTCGCCGCACGGCACGACGACGTGGCGCGGCTGGCGTGGCTCGCGGAGAGGCTGCGCGAGGCTCTCCAGCGCGCCGGAGGCGTGCGCGGGCTGCTGCTTCCGCCCTCGCTCGGCGTGTCCGCCGAGCGAGCGAGCGACCTCTCGAGACGGGTCGGGGTGCCATGCGGCGAAGCCATGGGGCTGCCCGGCGGGCCGGCCGGCCTGCGCTTCGAAAGCGCGCGCGATCGAGCGCTGGCGGGGGCGGGGGTCGATGCCGTCCGTGGGCGGGCGGACGCCATCGAGGCGGCGGGGGCCGGTGCGAGGTGGCGCGTCGTGGTCGACGGACGCCCGGTCGAAGCCGACGCCGTCATCGTGGCGTGCGGAGGGTTCATCGGCGGCGGGCTCGAGTACCAGCCGAGCGAATGGATGCTCGCGGCGGCGCTGCCGCCGGTGGCGCGCATCCCATTCCATTGCACGATCGCGGCGCCGCTGCCGCTCGGCGCCCACGGCAAGGCCCTCGCGTTGCCGGGTTCGCTCTTCGGCTTGCCCCCGGAGGTGATCGCTTGGCCACTCGCGCGTGATCCGCTGATGGAGCGCGTCGGCGTCCTGTGCGGGGACGATGGCCGCGTCGCCCCCGGCCTCTTCGTCGCGGGCGAGCTGGTCGCCGACGCGCCGCGCACGTGGCTCCGCGCGCTCGAGAGCGGCCTCCGCGCCGGCGCCGGGGCCGCCCGCGACATGCTCACTTCGACGGCGTCGCGCCCCGCATCGACTGGGCCAGCACCTGCCAGCCGACCCTGAGGACGGCGTCGGTTCCCTTCCCCGGGTCGTCCGGGACGCCGGCCGCTTCGCTCCCGCTCGTCTCGGTGGCCAGGGTCGGCGCGCCCGCATCGCCTTCCACGACGACCACGCTCTGGGGCCGGGTGGTCGCGGTTCCGCCGGGCTGAGGCGCGAGGTGCCCCTCCAGGTCCTTCTCGCGATACGAGACCGCGCCCTCGACGGCCTTGGTCTCCACCGCCACGTCCGGGTGTACGCCGTCGGCCTGGATGGCATGGCCGCTCGGCGTGTAGTAGCGCGACACGGTGAGACGCATCCCAGCGCCGCCCGGCAGCGCGATGATGGCCTGCACGCTTCCCTTGCCGAAGGTCGGCTCGCCCACCACGGTGGCCCGCTTGTGGTCCTGCAGCGCCCCCGCGACCAGCTCCGAGGCGCTGGCCGTCCACTGGTTCACGAGCACGACGCATGGCTCACGCGCGAACGCGCCACCCGAGCGCGCCCTCACCTCGTCGACGATCTGAGCGCGATGGCGAGCCGTGTAGATGACGCCATCGTCGAGGAACTCGTCGGCCACGTCCGCCGCCTGGTCGACCAGGCCTCCCGGGTCGCTGCGAAGGTCGAGGATGATGCCGGCCAGCTTGCCGCCAGCGCGCGCGCGGAGCTTGGCGGCCGCGCTGAGGAGCTCGTCGTGCGTGCGCTCCTGAAACTGCTTCACGCGGACGTAGGCGACCCGCCCGGAGAGGAGCTTCGAAGCGACGCTCGGCACGTGGATGACCTGGCGCACGAGGTCGAAGGTGAGGACGTCTGCGACGCCCGGCCTGCGCACCCCCATCTTCACGTGCGAGCCGGGGGCGCCGCGCAGCTGCTTCACCAGCTTGTCGAGCGGGACGCTGGTGGGGTCCTTGCCGTCGACGGTGACGATGACGTCCCCGCTCCTGATGCCCGCCTGCTCCGCCGGCGAGCCCTCGATGGGCGCAAGTACCACCAGCGAGTCATTGCGGTTCTCGACCTCGATGCCGATGCCGCCGAACTCGCCCTGGGTGTCGCTCTCGAAGCTCTGGAACTCCTCGGGGGGCATGTAGCTCGAGTGGGGATCGAGCTCCGCGACCATCCCCTTGACCGCTCCTTCGACCAGCTTGGCGCGGTCGATGGGGTCGACGTACTCGTTCTCCACCTCGACCAGCACCCGGCCCATCTGCTCGACCGCGGCGTACGGCGTGTCCCCCTGGGCGGTCCGGGGTGGGCCGCCGAGAGCGGTGGCGCAGGCCCCACCGGCGAAGGCGCAGAGGGGGAGGAGAAGGAGGCGGGCGAGCTTCGCGAGGCGCATCGGCCCAAACCTACTGCGGCGGCGCTTCAAAGCCGAGGCGGACGATGGGGCGGTGCCGCGCTGGCGATGGGGTGGTGCTGCTGCGAGCAGCCGAGGCTGGTCAGGATGTCGCAGGGCGACGTTCATCGTCCCCCTCTTCAGCTTGATCCCAGGCGTAAGGCAGCCGACAATCGCTGTGCTCCCGTGAAGGGTAGCCCAGTGTTCCCCCACACCTTTCGCGCGAGACACCCGAAGGAGGTTCCCCTTGGCGACCAGTGACAAGGAGTCCACGTCCAACTTGCCGGGCTCGAAGACGGACAAGCGCAAGCAGAGTCTGTACTTCCCCGAGTCGATGCTCCAGGAGATCAAGGAGGAGGCCGCTCGCCTCGACCGCTCGCTCTCCTGGGTCGTCCAGCGTGCGTGGAAGATCTCACGCATGGAGATCAAGAAGCTCCCGAGCGTCAACGACGTGGAGGGGGGCGAGGACGAGGAGGGCGGCTGACCTCAGAGGGACGCGCGACGGACGACCCGTCCTCGTTCGCTCTCGGCGCGGACGGCACGCGGTTGTTCGTACGCACGCGGATCGACGGGCACCCGCCGGGGAGGGTGCACGCCATCCTCAGCGACGGCATCCTGTGCGACGGCTTCATCTGGAAGTACCTGTGGGACGATCTCGCCCGCGTCGTGCCCCTGGCTCACTGGCACTACCGCGGGCACGGGCGAAGCGCCCAGCCTGCCGACCCCGATCGCATCGACATCGCGGCGCATGCGGCGGACCTCGGATGCGTTCGCAAGCACGTGGGGGATCCACCGTGCGTGCTGGTGGGGCACTCGATGGGTTGCCAGGTGGCGCTCGAGGCGTACCGGCAGCGACCGGAAGGGGTGCGTGGCCTGGTGCTCTTGTGCGGCAGCTTCGGCAACGTCACCAGCACGTTTCACGGCATCCCCGTGCTCGAGCTGGTGCTGCCCAGGCTGCTCGATCTCGCCGAGAAGGCGCCCGACGTCGTCCGCGCCGTATGGAGCCGCCTGTCGCCGCAGCTGGCGCTCAAGATCGCGCTCAAGGCGGGGGAGATCGACCCGGAGCGCGTGCACGCCGAGGACATGCTCCCGTACCTGTCGCACATGACCCACGTCGACTTCCCGATGTTCCTGCGGATGCTGCGCTCTGCCGGAGAGCACACGGCGGGCGACATCCTGGCGCACGTGGAGGTGCCGGTCCTGGTGGTAGCCGGTGAGCGCGACACGTTCACACCGCCTTTCCTCGCGGCGGCGATGGCCGAGTCGCTGCCGCACGGCGAGCTGCTCATGGTCCCCAGCGGCACGCACGTGACGCCGATCGAGCAGCCGGAGCTCGTCAATGGGCGCATCGAGAAGTTCCTGCGCGAGCGCGTCCTCTAGCGGGGCGCTCGCGCTGCTGGCGTGCGTCTTCGCGTGCGCGCGCCCGCACGGGGTGCCCACGGATGCCGGCTCCGAGCCGGTGGCGAGCGCGCCAAGGGAGGCGGGCGCGGCCAGGAGCGCGGAGACGGCGCCGGATCCGTACATGTCCGGGGAGCCGGTGAAGGCGAGGAGCATCGGCCACACGTCGTATGTCCTGAAGCTCACCCTGGAGGGCGGCGCCGTCGCGGTCTTCAAGCCGCGGTCGAAGCGACCGCTCGGCGACCGCCGGTACAAGGGGGAGATCGCGGCGTACCGCCTGGCGGTGGCGCTCGGGCTGGGCAACGTACCCCGCACCATCCCGCGCTCGTTCGACGCGGCCAGGATGCGCGCCGTGGAAGAGGGTTTCGATGGCAACGGACTGGTGGATCCGGACGGCCGCGTACGCGGCGCGCTGACTCCGTGGATCGACGGGTACCGCGTGCTCCCCCTGGAGGAGGACGCCTGGCGCAAGCGCTGGGAGCCATGGGTGACCGATCCGCTCGCGGCGGTACCCGACGAGCAGCGCCCGCTCGCCGGCGCGATCGCGACGGCCCTGGTGTTCGACTACGTGACGGGCAACTGGGACCGGTGGAGCGGGGGCAACGTCGCGCAGGACGACGCGACCGGCACGGTCCTCCTCGTCGACAACGACGGCGCGTTCTACGAATCGCCCCCGCCTGCGGCGCTCGCGCATCAGCTGTCTCGGCTCCGGCGGGTGGTGCGCTTCCCGCGCGGGCTCTCCTCGGCGCTGCGCGCGCTAGACGAGGCCAAGCTGCGCGCGGCGTTCGGCGAGGAGTCGCCCGGCGTCCCGCTGCTGTCCGACGCGGTGATCGCCGGCGTGGAAGGCCGACGGGCGACAGCGGTCGGCGTCATCGACGCCCGCGTGGCGGACGCGGGCGAGCAAGCGACCTACGCGTTCGAGTGAGCAGGCGCGGTGGACCGCTAACGATCCGCCCACGTGACGTCGACCTCCGCGTACCCCAGGGATCGTAGGAGCGCCCGCAGCGTGCGCTCGGCGCTGACCCGTGCACGCTCGAGTATCCCTCGGTCGACGGCCGCCTTGCGCATCTGCTCCTCGGCCTGCCGGCGGGCCTCGCCTTCCAGCCGCTCGTTTCGTTCGGCGAGAACGTCGGTCGAGCGGGCGTAGACGTGGGTCTCGCGCTCGTCGAGGGTCGATGAGATCACCTCCGGAGCCGGTAGCCTCACGTGCACCGCGTGCGCCTCGGGGTCGACCTGCACGTCCTGGTCGAGCACCTTCCCCAGATCGACCCCCGCCACCACGTCCCCCACCGCCACGAGCAAGAGGACGTCCTTCGCCTCCACCAGCCCCCACAGGCGGGACTGCGCGTCGGTCGCCTCGACGACCTTCTCGATGTGGAAGGTCGTCGCCTCGAGCCGCGCCACGTCGCGGATCGCCGTCACCACTCCGGCGGTCGCGCGCACGTCCACCCCGTGCCCAGAAGCGCCTGGCATGTCCGCCCTTCCTGCGAAGAATGCCGCCCCCACGCAGGCGACGAAGGCGACCGCCACCAGGGCGCGCAGGACGGTGGGGCTCACCCAGGAGATCCTAGCGCGCGGGCTAGTCCTCCACGATGACCACGTGGTGGTCGTCGCGCACACTGACGTGGCCCGTCTCTCCCGGGCACTGCCAGCAGCTCGTCCACCACAGCGTGCGCTCCGTCGCCTTGTGTGCGAGCGCAACCGGCGCGATCTCTCCGAGCATCACGAAGGTCGACGCGAGCCGGTAGCTGCCGTCCGGCAGCACCCACCACGCCGCCACGAACGACGCCGACTTGCCGCGCGCCGCCACCACCAGCACCTGTTGTCCCGGCTCGGGGCTCCACAGGAGCGGACTCGTCGTGAAGGAAATCCCCTCGCGATCGGCGTTGGAGCGGGCGATGTAGGAACCGTCCTCCGGATCGAAGAAGGCGAGATCGGTCCCCACCCGGTTGAGCTCGGGCGAGGCGGTGACGAGCTTCGACAGCTCGTCGATGCCGAGCGTCGCCTTGCGGAGGAGGGGGTAGGTGCCGGACGACGGCGGCGGTGGCACGGGCATGGCCGAGGCCGTGACGGATGCTGACGACGAGGCACCGGAGCTCGCGCTCGACGTCGGCGTCGCGCCGGAGGACGCGCCCGCGGGCGACGCGTCGATCGCGGTCGAGTCGCGGCCGTGGCAAGCGACCACGGCGAGCAAGAGCACACCCCAGCGACGCACGACGCTTCTAGGCGGCCTGTCTCTGCAGGCCCATCCTTTCGGCGACTCCGTCGCGATAGGCCAGCCAGAGCACGAGCGCCCGCTCGCAGGTCTCGGCGACGGCGCGCGCCGCCTCGCTCCCCTCCCCGGCTTGGCCGGCGTGGGTGAGCACGACCCGCCACGCGTCGTCGCGGTGTCCGCCTTCGACCTCTGCGTGCGCGCGCGTCAGCACCATCGCCGACGGGGGACAGCCGTAATGCTTGACCAGAGGGTGCTCGAGGACCACCTCGTCGCCGCGACGCCGCACGAACGTCCCCTCCAGCTCGGCGCGCTCGTTCACGCTGCCCTCGACGAAGACCGTGAGAAGGGCGACCGCGGCCTGCCACGGCGTGGCGCAGGCCCTCTCGCGCAGGAAGTCGCGGTAGGCCCGCGCCGCGGGGTGGAGCCACGCCTCGTCGTCGGCGAACGCGCTCGCCTCGAACCCGAGGCCGCGCATCATGCGCAGGAAGAGCTGAGGATGCGCGTCGGTCCCGGAGAGGCCCCCGGTCTGTTCCTCGTAGAGATTCTGGGCCAGCGCGCGCCGCACGTCGTCGAGCGGCGGCGTGATGCCCAAGGCGCGCGCCAGCAGGACCGGGAAGTCGCGAACGTAGACCAGGTACTCGTGGCGGAAATGGGACAGAAGCTGCTCGCGCGTCAATCCGTCGCGCGTCAGCGCTGGGTACGCCCAGTGGTGCTTGCGGTCCATGACCGCCAGGAGGCGCTCTCGAAGAGGCTTCACGCCGGGAAGCGTGGCACCGCGGAGGAGCCGCGTCACGTTTCCCACAAAGAAGGTGCGGGCGGGCTCTCTCGAACCCGCCCGCATTAGGTCGTTCCTTACCGCATGAGTCGTGTGTCGGACGCATGAACCCCTAGCCAACAGGCTAGGTGGGGAGCGTTGACCGCGCTTAAGGCTTCCGAGTTTATCCGACCCTTTCGAGACGGCCCGGCATGCTCACCGAGCGGTCATGGCCCCCCTGGTTCGTGGTCGCAAGGGATCCATGTGATACCGACAAGTCACTAACCCTGCAGAGGGAACGCTTCGAAGATAACACCCGGCCCCCCTCGGTCAACGCGCGCAGCGTGGGATCTCGGGGACACAAACTGGGCCAAAGACCCGTCCGCATGCCTACATCGCGGGCAAGACCATGGATGACGTAGTGTTCGATTCCGCCGACGCCAGCGCCGCACGCGAGGCGCTGGGACCTCTGCCCACGCCTGGCGAGGTGCGCTTCGCGAGCGCCGACGAACGCGACGCCGCGAGCGTGCGCCTGGAGCTCACCGGGTTCGTCGTGGCCGAGCTCGAGGGGATCGGGCCGTCCGCGCGCGGACGGATGGGCGAAGCGATCGACGAGGCCATCGAGCGGGAGCTCGCGGCGCGCGGCGCGGCTGGTCCTGGGATCACGTCCAGCAGCGATCGCGACGCGGCGCTGAGCGACCAGCTCTTTCGCGCGCGCCGCACCGGTGCCGCCGGCATCGCCGTCGTTCTCGGCCCGCTGCGCGCGGCGACCGGAGCCCTCGCCGCGCTGGAGCCGGAGGACTGCGCCACGCTGCGGTTTCTGGCCGAGGCCACGCGCGAGCGCCCCCTGGTGGTGATCCTCGACGCGCGTGACCACGAGACGGGCGGATACGGCGACCCGTTGCCACTGAGGTCGCTGCTGGAGGCGCCCGCGCCCGCGCCAGCGACCGCGCCCGCGCCAGCGCCAGCGACCGCGACCGCGACCGCGACCGCGACCGAGACGCCACCCCCGCCCCCCGCGCGCCACACGGCCGGCGCCCTGGTCGTCGAACGGGAAGAGGCATGGCGCAACTGGACGCTGCAGCTCACGGCCGCACGGGGGCCGCAGCCGCTGGCGATGCTGGAGAGGCTGTTCGCGGAGAGCTACATGCCCCTCGCCAACGCCATCGCGTCGGGGCTCGACGACCCGCGGGCACGGCACGCCCACGACGAGTTCGCGGCCACGTTCTCCAAGGGCTACACCGAGGCCTTCCAGACCTTCGCCGCCACCACCAAGCGACCACGCATGGTCTTCGACGCGCACGACGTGGCGGCGCGCATCGCCCGGCTGCATGGGGCACGTTCGACGCGGGTTCTCCTGGTCGACTCGATGCGCTGGGACCTGGCACGCATGATCGAGGAGCGCCTCGTGGCCAAGCTCGGCGTGCGCGCGTCGCTCACCGACGAGCTCGTCCTCTGGAGCGCGCTGCCCACCAGCACCATCCGACAGCTGGAGACCATCGCTCGCGGCGTCGAGGCGCTGCGCTCGCCGGCCGCGCTCGACGCCGAGGCGGAGCCGCCCCGCGGGCGGACGGCCGAGTACGTCCGGCGCATGCGCGTCGGACCGCGCGAGATTCACAAGCTCGACGTCGTCGAGTCGCGGGTCCAGGCGGCGCGAGGCGCGGTCCTGCGCGAGCTGCCCGACGTCGCCGAGGCGGCGGCCGAGGCCATCGCCCGTCACGCGGAGACGCTCTCGCCCCGCACGCTTCTCTTCGTGACCGGCGACCACGGTTTCGTCATCGATCGAAGCGGGTCCGCCCGTCAGGGGGGGGCGTCGCCCGAAGAGGTGCTGGTCGGCGCGTTCGCGCTGCTCGTGGGCGAGGTGCACTGAAGGGCGGGGTCGCCTAGCGCGTCGTCGGGGTCGCTGAAGATCTCCTTGAAACGCCGGGCCATCACGCCGGCGTGGTAGCCATCCATGACGCGGTGGTCGAACACCACCCCCAGCGAGACGTGCTTGCGCACGGCGACCTCCTTGCCGACCGCCGTGGGTGCCTCGCGGACCGCGCCGAGCGTGATGCACAGGGGCGTCCGCGCGTAGGGGATGAGCGGCGCCCAGGCCATCTCGATGCCGAAGACGCCTACGTTGGTCACCATGCACGAGCCGAACGCGTCGAAGGGGACGCCGAGGCCGCTGAGGTTCCAGCCGAGATCGAAGGCGAGAAACGCCGTCAACCGCGCCGCCATCGAGCGCATGGGACCCGGCAGCTTGCCCATGAGCTTCGCCGCGCGGACCGTGGGATCCTTGCCGCGGGCTCGGATGGTCTCCGCGCGCTCGCGCAGCTCTCGCGCGACGTCGACCACGCTCTTGCGATCGGCACCCACTATCTTGGCGCCCGCGAGGTTCGCGTCGCGCCGCGTCTCGCGCTCGCCCTTCCCGGCCGCTTGCTCGCGCGCGTCGAAGAACGCCACCTGGAAGAACACGTCCACCGAGTCCCGCAGCATCAGGCGCCCGAACGAGGCGAAACCGTTCGTTTCCGGAGCGGAGGCGATGGCGATCGCGGCGGCCTTGCCGACCACGTGCGTGAGGGTGATCTTCTCGCCGCTGGCGGCTCGGGCGCGGGCGGCCCAGTCGAGAGCCCTCTCGCAGTCGAGATCGAGCACGCCGTAGGCAGCCGGGCTGGAGGGGGCGCTCCAGGTCGACAGCGCGAGGTTGCGCCACGCCGGAAGTCGCCGGGCGCGTTGGAAGCCGGCCATGGCCCGAGCATACTCCGGGACATGCCCATGACCTCGAGGCTCGCGGCCCGCTGGATGACGCGGGCGGACGACGCGCGCCCCTCCGTGCACGATCGGGGGGGGACGACGAGCTGGCAGCGAATGGTCGAGGCCTCGGGCCGCGTCGCCGGAGCGCTGCTGGAGGGGCGCCGGTCGCTGGACGGCGAGCGCGTCGCGCTGCTGGTGGCTCCTGGCGCGTCGTTCGTCGCGTGCTTCTTCGGCGTGCTGCGGGCAGGCGGCGTGGTCGTGGTCCTCTCGCCGCTGCACCCGCCGCCCGAGACGCGCTACTTCTGCGATGATGCCCGCGTTCGCTCGGTCATCACGTCGGGCGACCTGGGCGGCAGCGTCGCCTTCCTCGCCACCGAACGGCGCATCCTCCTCGCGGACGAGCTCCTGAGCCACGCCGGCGCCCTGGCCGCAGACGATCCGCAGGACGACGACGACGCCGTGCAGCTCTACACCAGCGGCACCACCGGAAAGCCGAAAGGGGCCGTCATCACGCACGCGAACCTGGCCACGCAGCAGGAGCTCATCGGCCAGGCCTGGGGTTGGCGCGAGGACGACGTGCTCCTGCACGTGCTCCCGCTCCACCACATGCACGGGCTGGCCATCGCGCTCCTTTCCGCGGTCGGCGCCGGGGCCGCCACGCGGTTCCTGCCCGTCTTCGATGCGCACGCGACCTGGGACCGGATGACGGATGCGACTGTGCTGATGGCGGTGCCGACGATTCACGCCAAGCTGTTTGCGGCGTTCGACGCCGCCGACGGCCCGACGCGCGACGCGTGGGCACGCGCAGCCAGGGGGTTACGGCTGGTGACGAGCGGGAGCGCGGCGCTCCCGGTCACGGTGGGAGAACGCTGGCGCGCGCTGACCGGCGCCTATCCGCTCGAACGCTTCGGCATGACGGAGATCGGGGTGGGCACGTCGAACCCTCTCGTGCCCGAGGGACGCCGCCCAGGAACGGTGGGGCTGCCCTTGCCCACCGTGAGCACCCGCGTGGTCGACGACGAGCTGTGGATCGCGGGCCCCAGCGTCTTCGCCCGCTACCACGACAAGCCGGAGGCCACGCGCGACGCCTTCGTGGACGACGGCGGTCACCGCTGGTTCAAGACTGGCGACACGGTGGCGCACGACGCGGACGGGTACGTTCGCATCCTCGGCCGCACCAGCGTCGACATCCTCAAGAGCGGCGGTTACAAGCTGAGCGCTCTCGAGATCGAGGAGGCGCTGCGCGAGCACGGCGCGGTCGCGGAGGTGGCGGTAGTCGGGCTGCCCGACGAGACCTGGGGCGAGCGCGTCGTCGCGTGCGTCGTCGCACGCGAGGGGCGTGAGGACGAGTGCGCAGAGGACGCCCTGCGCGGGTTCGCCAAGGAGCGGCTCGCGCCGTACAAGGTGCCGCGGCGGGTGGTGGTGATGCGCGACCTGCCGCGGAATGCGATGGGCAAGGTGGTCAAACCAGACCTCGTGCGGAGGCTGGGGCGAGCGTGACCGTCCGTCCCAGCTCGCTCGAAGCCACTCTCGCGCTTCGCTCCGCCGAGGAGATGGTCGCCGCCCTGGGGCTCGCGCGCGCCCCCGCGTTCGTCCGCACGCCGGCGCGCGCTGCGTTCTGCTTCGCGTCCGCGCCCCTCGCGCGCGTGCTGGCTCGATTCGATGGGCGCGTCGCCCTCGACGGCCCGGCCGGCGCGGCATCGGCCGCGCTCGAGGAGCTGGGCGCCCGCTGGTCGCGCGAGGGAGAGGCGCCGGACGCGGGTCCGCTGCTGGTCGTGGCCAACCACCCCGGGGCCTACGACGCCCTGGTCTTGCTCGCCGCGATCGGCCGGCGGGACGTGGCCATCGTGGCCGCGGACCGCACCTTCCTCCGCGCTCTGCCCGGGCTCTCCAAGCACCTCGTGTTCGTGCCCGAAGGCCAGGACGCGGCGCTGGCGCGCGTCGCCGCGCTGCGCAGCGCCCTCCGTCACCTCGCCACCGGCGGCGTGCTCCTCCACTTCGGCGCCGGACGCATCGAGCCCGATCCGGCGTTCACCCCGCCCGGAGCGCCGGCGCCGCTCGAGGCGTGGGCTGCCGGAACGGGCGCGCTGACGCGAGGCGCCGCCGGCGCGCGCGGGATGGTCGTCGCCGCCATCGTCCAGGGCGTGCACTC
The DNA here is from genome assembly GCA_036560665.1 of Polyangiaceae bacterium. GTDB lineage: Bacteria > Myxococcota_A > Polyangia > Polyangiales > Polyangiaceae > Palsa-1150. The sequence continues at coordinate 21,481 of DATBQU010000151.1, read as the reverse complement.
GACCCGGGCCAAGCGCCTGGTGTGGACGCGCCTGGCGGAGCGTCACGGCGTGACGACGCTGGCGCCGCTGCTGCAGGTGGCCCTGCCCGCCTATCGCGAGGTGCGGGCGCGCGTGCGTTTCTCGGCGGCGGCGGGCGCACGGGCCCTCGCGGGCGGCCTGGACGACGCTGCGATCACCGCGCGCGTGCGGTCGATGGCCCTCGAGCTGCTCGTGCGACCGCACGGCTGAGCACTTCCCCGAAGGCGAGCGACGAGGCCTGCCAGGAGGGCAGCGAGGCTCGGCCTGCCTCGGCCGCCTGGCGCATTCGCCGGCGCAGGCCCGCCTCCGAGGCGAAGAGGCGCAGCCCGTCCACCCAGCCCTCGTCGTCGAGGACCATGGCGGCAGCCGAGGCGCCGACGACGTCGGGCATGGCCCCGGCGCGGGCTGCGATCACGGGGAGCGCGGCGTGGAGCGCTTCGGTGAGCACCATGCCGTAGCCTTCCAGCGACGACGGCAGGACCAGGGCGTCGGCGCGGGCGAGCTCGTGGGCCAGGGCGTCGTCGTCCACGAGGCCCAGCCTGGCCACGCTCCGGAGCAACAATGGCGAACGCGCGATGCGCGCGTCCAGGGCGGCGGCGTGGCCTGGGTCGCGCGCCGGATCGCCGACGATGCGCAAGGTGAGGCGCGGATGGGCGAGGCGCTCCATGGCGTCCAGCAACAGCGACAGACGCTTGCGCGGGAGGAGGCTCCCCGCGAAGAGGAGAACGACCCCCGCGTCCGGATCGGACCGGATCGGCGCCACACGGGCGAGACGATCGGCGCCGGGGACCACGACGTCGGCGGCGCGTCCGTGCTCCGCCGCCAGACGCGCCGCCGTCCACGCGCTGGTGGCGATCAGGTGCTCGCTGGCCCGGATGGCGCGCGCCTCGCTCTCCAGGAGCTGCTCCCGGCGAGGGGCCCGGTCTTCCCAGCTCGTGAGGTGGTGCACGAGCAGCACGCGAAGCGCGCTCCCCTCCAGCGAAGGCAGCGCCCCGGCGAGCTCACGGGAGGCGAGCGCGTCGCCGACGACGACGTCGGCCCGGGCGGCGAGCAGGCGGGCGGAGAGCTCGGCGGGATCACTGCCCGCCGTGACGGAGACGACCGAGACGAGGTCACCGCGGGACCTGCAACCCGCGACCACCAGGCGATCGTAGATGGTGCCACCCGTACGCTGCTCGAGGGAGCCGTGAATCACCCACGCGAGGTGCACGCGTCACACCGCGCGCTCGAAGACGACGTAGGCCACCGGCGACTCGCGCACGACGACGCGCAGCGTGGCACCCCGGACCGGCGCCGCGTCCCGGTCGAGGCGCGCCAGCTCCTCCGCGGCGCGGTTCGCGATCCACTCGGCCACGCGCTCGGTGGTGGACGTCCGCCCCGGGAACGCCGCGTGCTCGTCGAGGTTGCCGTAGTCGATCCCCTCGAGCACGCGCCGGAGCAACGCGCGCAGCGCGCCGATGTCCATGACGACGTGGTGCTTGCCGAGCGCCGGCACACGCACCTCCAGGTCGACGGCGTACGTCGCGCCGTGCACGCGCTGGGCGGGCCCGAAGAAGGGGTCGCCGAAGCTGTGGGCCACCATGACATGATCGGAGACTCCGAGCGTGAACATCGCGTCGCTCCTCAGCGGTAGTCGAAGACGGCCTGCATGAGGTCGTCCGGAGTCGCGTCGAGGCGCGCGTAGACGGCGGGCGCGTCGTCGAAGGAAACGACCCCTGACACGAGCGCGTCGAGCCGCGGCTCCTCGAGGAGCCGGCGGACCAGCTCGAAGCGGCGCGTGGCCGTCCACCGGGCCCTCCGGCCGGCAGGGACGCTCGACACCTGCGACGAGCGCAGGACGAGTCGTCGCCGGTGAAACTCCCCACCGAGCGCGACCGGGTGGGTGCGTGCGCCGTAGAACGAGGCGACGGTCACCGTCGCCTCGCGCCCGGCGTGCGCGATCGCTCGGTCGAGCGCCGACGGGTCGCCGGTCGCCTCGATGACCACGTCGGCGTCGCCGCGGGGCTCGTCCTCGGCAGGGGAACAGACGAGGGCCAGGCCGAGCGCGCGCGCCGTCTCGCGCCGCGGGGCCGAGGGCTCGACGAGCCGGACCCGCGCCCCGGCGCTCGCCGCGAGCCACCCCGAGAGCGCGCCCACCACGCCCCCGCCGAGCACCACCACGTCGTCGCCGAGCGAGACTCCGGCGTCCCAGACGCAGGTGACGGCGGTCTCCAGGCTCGCCGCGAGCACGGCGCGCGCCGGGGGTATCGCCGGGTCGAGCGGGCGTGCGGCCCGGGCGTCGAGGGCATGGAGGTCCCCGTGCGGCGCCAGGGCGAAGACGCGCGCGCCGAGCTCGGGCTGCTCCACCGCCTCGCCGCGATCGATGACCTCGCCCACCCAGGCGTAGCCGTAGCGACGTGGATAGGTGGGGGACTCCGGCGAATCGAGCGAGGGATCGAACGGCGTTGGCCCCTCTCCACGGTAGAGCAGCAGCTCGGTCCCCTGGCTCACCCCCGACGCGAGGGCCCTGGCGAGTACCTGTCCCCGCGCGGCCGTCGGCGCCGTGCCGGCGCGCACCTCGACGGCGCGCGGCGCGACGAACCACAGCTCGCGCGCGCGCGGTCCCTCAGTACGCAACCCGCCCCCGCACGACGATGTTCGGGCCGGCACGCTCGACGTGGGCGTCCGTGACGGACAGGGCGCGCTCTGGCACGTCGACGCCGATCGCGCCCAGCGCCGCGACCGCGGGTGTCCCGAAGAGGCGTGGGGCAATCTCGATCGTGGCGTCGTCCGCCAGCCTCTCGCGGAGGAACGCCGTCAGCACGCCGGCCCCTCCCTCCACCAGCAGCCGGGAGACGCCCCAGGCGAGGATCTCCCCGAGCGCGGCGGCCAGTGACACGCGTCCGTCGGGTCCGGCAGGGACCAGGCGGATCTGGGCCCCCAGCGCCTCGAGCTTCGCGCGCGCCTCGCGCGTCGCTCGACCCAGCACGCCGACGACCATCACCCCCGGGCCGGGCCGGAGGGCGCGCGCCGTGAGCGGGACGCCGAGCTCGCCGGCGAGCACGATGCGGCGTGGCTGCCGGCCGTCGCATGCGCGCACGGTGAGCTGCGGGTCGTCCACCTGCACCGTGCGACTACCCACCAGCACGGCGTCGTGCTCGGCGCGGGCACGGTGCGCGAGCCGCACTCCTTCCTCGGAGCTGAGCACCGCCCGCGCGCCAGGCAAGGCGATGCGCCCGTCGAGCGACTGAGCGAAGTGCAGCGTGACGCGCGGGCGCGAGGAGGGCGTCATCGTCGGAAACGCTGCCTCATCTTGCGCCAATTGTCAGGGTTTGTCCGCCCATGCGACGAGGTAGCGACCGAAGCGCTCCTCGCCGTAGCCGACGAGCCCGGCACGACCGGCGTGGCGCGCGAGGTCGCCCTCGTGCGGCGTGCGCACGCCGGCCACGGCGGTCCACACGCGGCGCGCGGCGCCCGACCGGGAAGTCACGAACGAGGAGGCCACCCAGCGCCCGCCGGCGGCGAGCACGCGCGCCGACTCGGCGACGACGCGCCCCGCGTCCGGGTAGAGATCGAGCGCCGCGAGGTTGACCACCGCCCCGAACGCCCCCGACGACAGCGGGAGCGCCCCTGCGTCGGCGCGAACGCGCAGGGCGGCAGGAGCGTTCACGCGGGCGCGCTCGAGCATCGCGCGCGACAGGTCGAGGGCGACGACGGCTCGCTCGCCTGCCAGCGCCACCAGGTGCCGCGTGAGGTGCCCCGGCCCGCACGACAGGTCCAGCCAGGGGCCGCTCGTCGGGGCGATCTTCGACATCACCAGCACGGCCTCGTCTCGCGCGGCCGGCATCCGGAAGCCGGTGGTGAGCCCGAAGACCGCGGGGCGCCACCACCGCTCGTAGATGCGCGCCAGCCCGCGGGAGCGCATGGCACGGGCTCCGAGCGACTCCGGCGCGCCCGCCTCGCCCACGAAATCGATCGCCACGTCGTCGACCTGCGCGCGTGCACGGCAGCCTGTGCAGGCGAGGTCGTCGTCGAGGGTCCCCGCGCAGCGGGGGCAGCGCAGCAGGGCGCGCGACGACACTCAGAGCCCCTTCAGCGCCGCGCGCAGCTCCTCGCTCTTCGCGACCCGCCCGTCGACCCGCGCGACCACGCGACCCCGGCGGTCGAGGGTCACCGTGACCGGCACCGCGCTGAGGTCCCCGAACGGCCCCTGGCCGGCCATGGTCTGCGGATCGGCCATGGCCACGGGGAAAGGGATGGACAGGGCCTTGCGGTAGAGCTCCACCAGCTCCCGGTTGTCGCGCGTCTCGAGGGCGACGACGGCGTAGTTGACCTTGTCCCCGTCGTGTCTCGCCATGGCCACGAGAAAGTCGACCTGCGCCTGCGCGGAGAGGCTGCCGGTGGTGACGAACGCGATCACCGTCGGCTTTCCGCGCGTCGCCTCGGCGTTGACCGCGTGGTCGTCGAGCGAATCGAACGCGAAGTCGACCGGAAGGTGCGGCGCGACCCGCGAAGCGCCGGGAGGCGCATCCGACGGCGTCGCCGGTGCGTCGCGGCTGCACGCCGCGACCAGCGGCAGCAGCAGCGCGAGCCCGGTGAGCGCGCTACTCGTCGCTCTTCTGCCCCACGAAGTTGTCTTCACGGTTCGCGAACAGCACGTTGAACGTGGTGAGGGTCCCGTAGCAGCCGGTGACGTACTGCTGGAGCTGCACCTTCTCGTCGTCCGCCAGCTTGGCGTTGCTGTTGATCTTCTGCTCCAGCACCCGCAGCTTGTCGCGGATCATCACGACCTTGTGGAAGAGCGAGTCGATGGGGATCCGCTTCTCCTGCACCCCTTCCTTGCCCGGCTTGAGGATCATCTCGCCGCCCTCCCATTTGCCGGCCATCTCGATGTCGCCGACGCCGAGCTCGTCGCGAATCACGTAGCGGAGCACCCTCTTGAACTCGCTGGCATCCATTTCGAGCAGATCCTCCGGCAATGCGAGCGGCGCTCGCTCCATGATGTTCGTGGCGGTCGCTCCGGACGCCTCGCGCGGCGTGCGGATGGCGGGCGCTCGCCTGGGGGGCGGCTCCGGTCGGGCGCGGAACTCGCCGCGCCGGACCCACTGCGAGCAGGTGCTCGTCTCGTAGAGCGGCGACGGCCAGATGCCCAGCAGGCACTCTCCGGCGCGCCTTACCTCGCCGGTCTCGTCGATGCGCTCGACCACGCGCACGAAGCGTGCGCAGGTCCCGCAGCGGCGTTCCAGCTCGTCAGGCATCGGCGGCGTCCGACGCGAGCTATATCAAGGCCCGGACGGCTCGGCATCCTCCCCGTCGTCCAGGTGCGGCACGAACAGGTGCGCGAAGGACGCCAGCGCGGGCGGCGTGACCCGTTGCACGCGCTTGTCGGCGAGGATCGCGTGCGCGAGCTCTTCCACGACGATGCGCAGGGGGGTCGGCTCGACGACGACACCGTCGACCTCCCGTACCGGACCGACCTCGCCGGCGTGACGCAGCGGATCGTGGCGCACGGTCACGAAGCCCCCCTGGGGCGTGTAGCGGCAGGACAGGACCTGCACGAAGTCGAGATACAGCGGCGCCACGATGACGCAGGCGTGGGTCCCGTCGAGCGCGACGCCGCGCAGCGCGCGTGCCTCCAGTCCGGCTCCCGCGCCTTCCACCACGCCGGCGGCGATGGCCGCCTCGATGCGGTCACGACGGGAGTCGTCCGATTCGACCGCCAGCAGCGGCGCGTAGAGCGCGACGGAGGGGACGCCGAGCATCGGCGCGTCCGACTCGAGGGCGTCGAGCCACGCGTCGCGTCCCTCGTCGGGCAGCGACTCGTAGGCGAGGGCGGCGGCCATCGCCGCCTCCGCGTCGGTGGCGAGCGCCGACAGCCAGCTGCGCCACGCCGAGCGCACGCGCTCGTCGACCAGCTGCTCGCCCTGCCCCTCGTCGGGCCGCTTGTCGTCGGACTCGCCTGCCATCGGGGAGGCGCAACCTACCAACCCCGGGCAGCGATCGGAAGAGTCGCCGATCGCGTTCTTCTTGCACGTGCGTGTCTTGCCTGGCTTGACACGCACGCACCGCGCCGCCGATCGTCGGACTGCAACGCCGTGAACGCTCCCGACCGCCCCGAGGTCCTCGCGCGCTTCCACGCGGAGATCGATCTCGTCGATCTCGTGGCACGGCAGGTTGCCGCGCGCATGGCGCAAGCTGTCACGCTCGACGATCTCCGCTCGTTCGGGCGCGAGGGGCTCCTCAACGCAGCGCGGACCTTCGACGCGGCACGCGGCGTGCCGTTTCGTCGCTGGGCCAACATGCGCATCAAGGGCGCGATGATCGACGGCGTGCGCCAGTGGGGCAACCTGCCGCGCCGTGTGTATCGAGAGCTCCGCGCGCTCGAGGCGGGAGACCGCGTGCAGGAGGTGTACGACGAGGAGGACGCCGCCGGCCCTGCCTCCACTCCAGAAGGGGCCGATGCGCGGCTGTCCTCGTACCTCGCGGGCATCGCGACCGCCATCGCGGTCGGCACCATGATGGCGGCGCCACGCGAGAACGTGGACCCCGAGGGCCGCGACGTGACGCCGGAGGACCTTTTCGGCGAGGCCGAGCTGCTCGCCCACGTCAAGGTCATCGTCGCGAGGTTGCCCGAGCAGGAGCGCACTCTGATCGAGCGCCACTACTTCGGCGGGGCCACCCTCGACGAGGCGTCCGCCGGGCTGGGGCTCTCCAAGTCCTGGGGCAGCCGCCTGCACGCCCGCGCCATCGAGTCGATCGCGCGCGAGCTCAAGAAGGACATGTGACTCCTCACTGGCCCTGGAGCACCGTCTTCAGGCCGCTCGTCGCGTGGTCGACCAGCCTGGCCGCGAGGTCCACCGCCTCGCTGTAGCGATAGACCCCCGCTTGCAGCGCGATGAGCTCGGCCGGGCCGAGGTCGCCGCCGCGCGAGGACGCGATGGCACCGCGCATCAGGCCCTCGCCCTCTTGCACCTCGCGCCCGAGACCGCGGACGAGCCGCGCGAACGGGGAGACGACGTCCGGGCGTGGCCCCCCGCCGCGAACGGCATCGTCCGGGGCGCGCGCGGACGTGGGCGGCGCGGGCGCGACGCGCGGCTCGAGGACGGGTCCGACGGGCATGCCTCTCTCCTTGCATCCCCCCTTCGGCCGCGCCCGGGCGCGGTTGCGTCGAAAGTGGTAAACGCGTGAGCGAGCGGCCATGACCACACGCGGGCGCATCCTCGTGGCGATGAGCGGCGGCGTCGATTCGTCGGTGGCCGCCGCGCGCCTGCACGACGGCGGGCTCGAGGTGGTCGGCGTGACGCTGCACCTCTGGGACTACCCCGACGACCCGGCCGCGCGCGGAGGCCACGGCCGCTGCTGCGCCCCCGAGGACCAGTACGACGCGCGCCGCGTCGCCGACCAGCTGGGCTTCGCCCACTTCACCTTCGACCGCCGCGAGCTCTTCGCCCGCTCCGTCGTCGAGCCCTTCGTCGACGCCTACGTCTCGGGCGAGACGCCCAGCCCCTGCACCGCCTGCAACCGGGGCGTGAAGCTGGCGGAGCTCTTCGCGCTCGCCGATCGGCTGGGCGCGTCGCACGTCGCCACCGGGCACTATGCGCGCGTCGAGCGCGGGCCCGGGGGCGCGCCGAGGCTCGCCATGGGCGCCGACCGCGGCAAGGACCAGAGCTACTTCCTCTATGCCAGCCCGCGCCCGTGGCTCGAGCGGCTCGTCTTCCCCCTCGGTGGGTCGAGCAAGCGAGAGGTGCGCGCGGAGGCCGTCGCGCGCGCGCTTCCGGGCGCGACCAAGGGCGAGAGCCAGGAGCTGTGCTTCGTCGGCGCGGGCGCGCACGCTTACGCCGACTTCATCGCCGCGCGGGCTCCCGCGCGCGTGCGCCCCGGGGCCATCGTCGACGACCACGGCCGCGCCGTCGGCGCCCACGACGGCGTGCACCGCTTCACCATCGGGCAGCGCAAGGGGCTCGGAGTCGCGCTCGGGAAGCCGGCCTTCGTGACGCGCATCGATCCGGACAGCGCGACCGTCCATCTCGGGGACGAAGAGGCCCTGATGGCGCCCGGCGCCCGGCTGGTGGACGTCACCCTGGCCGACGGTGTGTCCTTGCCCGTGCGCGCACGGGTGCGCGTTCGCTACCGCCACGAGGGCGATCCGGCGACCGTGGTCCGGTCCGCCGGCGGCGAGGCGCGGGTCGTCTTCGACCGACCCGTTCGCGCCGTCACCCGCGGCCAGATCGCCGTCCTCTACGACGGCGAGCAGGTGCTCGGCGGTGGGCGCATCGCCGGCCCCCTCCAGCAGGGTGACCTCGACGCGCCGCACGCGCTACCTTCGATGGCGTGAGGGGCACGGCATCGCTGTTCCGTCTGGCGCTGGTGGCGACGCTCGCCGCGTGGCTCGCCCCCGCGTGCTCGCTCGGCGCCGGCACCGGCACCTGCACCGGGACGCTCGACGTGCCCGACTGCTGGGCGGGACCGTTCGATCTGCATCCCGACTTCTTCGCCGCGGTGCCGTCCTCCGGCGGCGCGCTCCAGATCCGCATCCAGAACGGCGGCGACTACGAGACGTTCAGCGACGGCATGGTCATCCTCATCGACGACGGAGGGCAGGTCCGCGGCGATCCGGCCAACGACGGGTCACCGCGCCCGAGCCTGCTCGGGCAGTCCCTCGTCGTCGCGCTCCCGCCCAGCGTCGTGCCGCCAGGCGTGCCGGTGAAGCCCGTCCCCGACCCGCGCATCGTTCACGCCTCGCTCTACCTCGAGCGCACCTGCCGGACCCAGAACGACGCTCTCTACGCCATGGATGCGGTCAGCGTGAACGCGGACGGCTCGTGCGACCGCCCGCCCGGTGGTGACCCTCCGCTGGCCTGCCCGGGTCCCGCGACGTCGGGGGACGGCGGGGCGGAGGCGGGCCCCGGCGACGGCGGCGCGGCTCCCGGCGCGGTCGCGACGAGCACCATCACCTTCAACAGCCTCTTCGACGGGAACCCGGCCGAATCCGACGCCAAGCAGCGGCTGACGGACGCCACCTTCGACTTCTACCTGGCCGATCCCCGCGAGATCTGCCCGGGCGGGCTCGGCCCTCCTCCCCGATGCCGCGGGCACCTGACGGGCAGCTTCCACTTCTATTTCGAGCGAGGCAAGCCGGCCCAGCCCTTCCCCTGACCGGCAGAGCCCGCGGATGGAGGGCCTCGTCGCACACTGGCGGGCAAGCTCGCTTGCTTGCGTGGCCGGGTGCCGACCGATAGCCTGAGAGGTACGGTGCGAAGATTTTCGCCTTCGCGTGCGGCACTCGTGCGCACGGGCATGGTGTTCGTCGCGGTCACCGCGTCGCCAATTCCGGTGTACGCGCAAACTTCCGCGCCCACGGATACGGTGACCCCGGGCGCGGCGGCGCTCAAGCGCGCCCACGACGCGTGGGGAAACGGCGACTTCGATCTCGCGCCGGGCCTTTACCGCACCGCCCTCGAGACGGGTGGCCTGCCGCGGGCGGGTGTGGTCGAGGCCTACGTGCGCATCGGCGCCGCCCTGGCCGTCGCGGGAAAGAAGAAGCCTGCTCTCGCGGCTTTCCGCGACGCCGCCCTGCTCGATCCCTCCTTCGAGGTCCCGGCGGAGGCAGGCAAGAAGGCCGCTGCGCTCGCCGAGAGGGCGCGCCGCGAGCAAGCGCGCGCCGGGCCCCTCAGGGTGACCACGCAGGTCGTCGACGAGGTGGACGCCGGGGCGCCGTTCACGGTCGTGGTATCCGTCGCGCCCGATCACGCCCCGCTGGTCGACTCCGTGACCCTCGAGGCGCGCGATGCGCTGTCGGGACGCGCGTTCGCGCACCAGGAGCCGCCGGGTGCACGCGTGCGCTTCGAGGTGCCGACGCGCATGACCTTGCCCGACGCGACGCTTGTCCTGCGCGCCCAGGCGCGCGACGCCCACGCCAACGAGCTGGTGACCGTCGAGCGACGCGTCCACGTGGCCCACGCGCCCGTCGTCGCGGCCGTGACGCCGCTCACGCCGCTGGCCCGGCCTCGCTCCGAGGACCGACCGGCTCATGCTTCTTCGGGAGGATTCTGGAGCTCGCCGTGGCCGTACGTCCTCGGTGGAGCTGCGCTGGCGGCGGGCGGCGCCGCGGTCTGGTTCGCCACACGACCGCCCGACGACGTGACCGTCGGCGCCGCGCGCGTCCAGCTGGTGCCCTAGGGAGGAGGTGAGCTTGCCGCAAGACCGAGCCCATCTGCCCTTCCCGCCGCCGGCGCCGGCTGCCGCGGGAGGCAGCGACTCCGACGCAGGCCAGCGCGGCGGCGCGCTCGCGGGAGGGACCTACTTCCTCGGCCGCTACCGCGTCGTCGACGAGATCGGTGTCGGCGGGATGGCGAGCGTGCACCTGGCGCGGATGGATGGCCCGGGAGGCTTCCAGAAGTGGGTCGCCATCAAGCGCATCCACCCGCACCTGGTCGAGGACGAGTCGTTCGTGAACATGTTCCTCGACGAGGCGCGCGTCGCGGCGCGCATCTCGCACCCCAACGTCGCGACGGTCTTCGAGCTGGGCAAGCACGAGGACACCTACTGGATCGCGATGGAGTACCTCCACGGCGAGCCGCTGCGGGAGGTGATGCGACGCACCGAGGACCTGGGGCAGCCCATGCCGCCCGAGATCGCCTGCCGCGTCATCGCCGACGCCGCCGAGGGCCTGCACTCCGCGCACGAGCTGCTGGGCCGCAACGGCGAGAAGCTGGGCCTCGTCCACCGCGACGTCACGCCGCACAACCTCTTCGTGACCTACGACGGCAGCACCAAGGTGGTCGACTTCGGCATCGCCAAGTTCAGCTCGCGCATGGCCAACACGCGCGCCGGCACCCTCAAGGGCAAGCTGGCGTACATGTCGCCCGAGCAGGTCGCGGGCGAGCCCATCGACCGCCGCACCGACGTCTTCGCGCTCGGCGTCGTGCTGTGGGAGCTGACCACCGGGCAGCGCCTCTTCCGCATGGAGAGCGACCTGGACACGCTGGCCAAGGTCCAGGAGTGCAACGTCCCGCGCCCCAGCACCATCGTGCGCGGCTACCCGATCGACCTCGAGAAGATCGTGATGAAGGCGCTCGCCAAGACCAAGAACGAGCGCTACCGCACCGCGCGCGAGTTCTCGCGCGCGCTCCAGTCGCTGCTGATGCGCCGCGGCCTCTTCATCGCCAGCGACGAGGTGGCGACCTACATGTCCTCGGTCTTCGGCGACCGCATCCAGAAGCGGGAGGCGCACCTGCGCTGGGCCGCCGAGGTCACGCAGACCCTCGACATCGACAAGCTGAAGGGCGGTCTGCCTCCTTCGCCGTGGAAGACCGAGGACGGCTCGATCCTCACCTACAACTCGGAGGTGCAGCAGTCGCAGCCGGCGACCGCGCGCCCCATTCCCCGGCCGGCGGCCGGCAAGCCGGCGGCGGACGAGGCGCGGCAGCTCGCGCCCACCCCGCAGGCGGGCGTCCTCAGCGCCAGGGCGACGCTGCGCCTCGGCGCCATCAACGTGTCCGCGCCTGCCCCGGCGCCGATGCCGCGCGCCACGTCGCTCTCGAGCCCGGTCGATCCCTCGCGCTCCGAGGACCCGCCGACGCTCGCCCTGCCGCGCGGCGCTCCGGTGGAGGAGCGGCCTCACGCCGGGGCGAGCTTCGAGGACGACTTCGACGACGCGGGCGACACCATCGTGAGCGACTCCATGCCCGAGATGGAGGAGCTGCGGCGCCAGCCGGTCCCCGCCCCCGCCGCCGGTCTGCCCCCCCTGGGGACGACGCTCACGCAGGCGGCGTCTCCGACCGCGATGGCCTTCTCCAGCGGCCCCCGCCCGCTGCCGCCTCGCCTGCCGACGCCGGCGCCGCTGCCTGCCGTGGTCGTGCCGCAGTCCGTGGGCGACCCGGGGGACGGCGACGACACGCGCACGCGCCCGGCAGGGGCCGAGGCGCACCTGGCCTACCCGCAGCCGCTGCTGCGCTCGAGCCTGTCCAACGAGTACTCGCCCCCGGTGGCGTACCCCCAGCCCATGATGCAGGCCCACGGGCCGGCGGACATGCAGCGCCTCTTCGCGCCGCCGTCGCGCAACGAGCAGCGGACGATCACGGCGCAGTCCCTCAAGCGCCGCATCCCGGTCTGGGCGGTGGCGGTGGGCTCCGCCGCCATCGGGCTGATGGCCTTCGCGTTCGTCATCCTGCTGCTGTCGCGGGCGACCTCGCGGCCCCGCGCGCCGGGGGCCAAGGGCGCGCCCAGGCCCAGCGCCACCGCGCCGGCCCCGGTGGTCGTCGTCGTGGCGCCGCCGATGGGGCCCTTCGCCTCCGCGCGCATCGCCTTCGCCTCCACCCTGACGCCCTCCGCGCCGACCTCGAGCGCCGGAGCGCCGGCACCCGCGCCGGCCCCGGCCGCGCCCGATCCGTCCGCCATCCCGAGCGCCAACGTCGCCTCGCTGCCCCTGGCGCCGAGCGCGCCCAGCGCGCCCAGGCCGTCTCCGCACGGCGCGGCGACGGCCGCCGCGCCCGCTCCCCCTCCCCCGGCTGCGCCGACGCCGTCGACAGCGGGCGCCGGCAGCGGCACGCTCAAGGTCATCTGCTTCCCCGGATGCGACCAGGTCATCGACAACGGCAGCGCGCTCGGCCCCTCGCCGATCGTCCGGCGCAACGCCAGCGTCGGCTCGCACAAGATCAAGCTGGTGTGGAGCGACGGCTCGAAGGTGGTGAGCACGGTGGTCATCGCCGACCAGACCGCGACGGTGCGCGAAAACCACCCCTGATGACGCGGGCTACGGCGCGCGCCGCCTGGCTCGCAGTCGCGGCGCTCTCGCTCGGCGTGCAGTGCCAGAGCCAGCCGGCGGTGACCTTCGAGATCCTGCTGCCCAGCAGCGTCGCCGACCAGGCGCAGTGGATGGAGATCGGCGTCCTGGCCGGGGCGTGCCCGCTGCCGTCGCAGCTCGCGGCGGGCATCCCGCCGTCGGGCACCGTGGCGCGCGTCGCCTTCATGAAGGGGGACACCAGCCCGCCCCCCATCGGGAGCCTCGCCAAGGCCACCTACGCCTTCGCCGCCGCGGCGCGTGGCGCCGACTGCGGCGTCCTCGCCACCGGGTGCACCACCGCCGACCTCACCAGCGCGCACGACGTCTCCATCCCCCTGGCGGCGACGCCCGCGCCGACCGGAGCGTGCGGCGCGGGCGAGACCTGCGCCGGCGGCCGGTGCGCGCCGGCGCTCGGCGGCGGCGCCACCAACCTCGGCGCGGGCTGTTCCATGGAGCTCGTGGGAGCAGGGCCGCTCGGCGATCCGCTCGAGCTCAGCGGGAGCGACGTCGCCAGCGCGCCGGCCATCGCCATCAGCGAGCGCGGCTTCCTGGTGGCCTACCGCGAGTACGACCAGCTCCAGGGCGCCGCGCGCCTGACCGTGGCCGAGGTCGATCCGGGCGGCGGCCTGACCATCGCGCCGACCACGACGCTCGCCGCGCAGTGCCCCGATCAGGACGAGGGCGACGGCGTCGCCATCTCCTATTTCGGCGCCTCGGGCGTGGTGGCGTCGGCGCGGCCCGCGTGCGGCGCGCAGCAGGCGGGGGTCGACCTGATGCAGATCGACGGAGGCGGGGCCGTCCTGCAGAGCGCGTTCGAGGTCACGGCGGGCGGCAAGGCGGCGATCTCGAACGCCCACGGCCTCGCCCTGACCGGGGCGAGCTCGGGCTGGCTGGCGTACCTCGACGCGCAGGGGGCGGCCGGAGCCGTCGCGCTCTCGGGGCTGCTGACGCAGGGGAGCCCGACGCCGTTCGGCGGCGGGCCGCCGGCCACGCTGGCGCAGGTCGTGTCCACCAACCAGATGCTGGCCCTGCTCGCTGCCGGGCCGGGGCCGACCGGTGACGCAGGCGCGGGAGGCCCGACGCTCCGCCTGCAGCTCGGCGCCTCGCCCTCGAGCACCTCGCTCCCGATGGTGCTCGGCGGGACCTGGGGCGCCCTCGCCGCCGAGGGGGCGCGCGCCTTCGTCCTGAGCGACGCCGGCGCCGGCGGCAAGCCGGTGGCGTGGCACGCCTTCGACCTCGGCGGCCCGAGCGCGGTCGCGACCGATTCGTTCGCGCCCCCCGGCGCGGGGGCCGTGCTGGGGGGCGACGTCGCCTTCCGCCTCGATCGCGTGATGTTCGTCCTCGAGCAGGCCGGCGCGCTCTCGGTCGCGGTCTACGATCACGCGTCGACGACGCCCACGCCGCTGCGCTCGGTGCTGCTCTCCGGCGATGCGCGCGTCCCCTCCCAGGCCACGGTGCGCGACGGACGCGTCGCCATCGCCGCCAGCGACTCGCGCGTGCTGGTGGCGTGGCTCACCGCCAAGACCATCGGGCCCAACGATCCGCTGGGCGGCTACGCGCTGTACGCTTGCGCGCCGTGAGCCTCCTGCGCGCCGAGCTGACCGTCGCCTCGCTCGCCCCGGGCGGAGACGGCGTGGCGCACCTCGAGCTCGGCGGCGAGCGCCGCGCGGTGTTCGTCCCGCACGCGGTCCCCGGCGACCGCCTGCGCGCCGAGATCGACCCCGCCCGCCGCCCGGCGCGCGGCCGCGTGCTCGCGCTGCTGGCGCCCGGGCCGGATCGCGTCGCGCCCGCCTGTCCCTACTGCACCCGCTGCGGCGGCTGCGACTGGATGCACCTGTCGCTCGAGGCCCAGGCGCGCACCCACCAGGAGCACCTGCGCGCCGCCCTTCCCCCCCCGTGGCGCGAGCTGCCCATCGCGTCCCACGCGGCGCCGGAGGCGCTCGCCTACCGCACGCGCACGCGCCTGCACGTTCTTTGCGAGCGCGGGCGCGTCGAGGTGGGGATGCACGAGGCGCGCACGCACGATCCGGTGGTCGTCGACGCCTGCGTCGTGCTCGCCCCGGCGCTCGAGCGGGCGCGCCGCTCGCTGGCGCCACTGTTCGCCGGGTGCCGCGGGAAGGGCGAGGCCCAGCTCGCGCTCGGCGCCGGCGGGGTCCCCGTCCTCGAGGTGCGCTGGACCGGCCACCTCGCGCCGGAGTGCTTCGGCCGCCTCGAGCGCGCCGTGCATGCGGGCGAGCTCGCCGGGGCGCGCGTCGCCCTCGCCGAAGCGTCGCGGCCCGCCGTGGTGGGCGACCCCACGCCGTGGATGGCCGGCGCCGACGGCCAGCCGCTGCGCCTCGCTCCGGGCGGCTTCGGCCAGGCCAGCGAGGCGATGAACACGCTCCTGGCGCGTCACGTCGCCGGCCTGGTGCGCCCTTGGGACGTGGACAGAGCGGTCGAGCTCTACGCCGGGGCCGGCAACCTGAGCGTGCTGCTGGCGGGCGTGACGGGCGAGCTCGTGCTGGTGGAGTCGAGCCGCGAGGCGTGCGACGCGGCGCGGGCCAACCTCGCCGCGCGGTCGGCGCAGGCGAGGCAGGCGAGGCAGGCGAGGCAGACGAGGAAGACGCGCAAGACGCGCGTGGTGGAGGCGGACGCCGCCTCCTACGTCTGGGGCGCGACGACGAAGCTCGTGGTCCTCGATCCTCCGCGGACGGGGGCGCGCCCGGTGTGCGAGCGCCTCGCCACGTCGCGCGTGGCGCACGTGGTCTACGTCTCGTGCGACGCGCAGACGCTGGGGCGCGACCTGGCGCTGCTGGCGCCCGCCTACCGGCCGACGGCGCTGGCGACCTTCGAGATGTTCCCCCAGACCAGCCACGTCGAGGCCGTGGTCGCCCTCGAGCGCGTGCGCCCGGGCACGAGGGAGCGCCGGTGAAGACCACCGTCGACGCGCGCCTGCGGGCCGAGGCGACGCGCTTCGTCTTCCGCTTCTCGTGCGACGACTGCGCCCATTTCGACCCCGCCTCCCAGCGCTGCTCGCTCGGCTACCCGGCGGCGCCGCGGCGCGACGCCCTCGCCGCCCCGCACCTCGAGCTCTGCAAGGAGTACGAGCTCGCCTAGAGACGCCTCATGCCCCGCACGCATCCCCCCACGCTCATCACCCTCGCGCGCGCGGCGCTGCGCGAGCACGCCCTCGTGCCGCGGGGCGCGAGCGTCCTCGTCGCGGTGAGCGGCGGGCCCGACTCGATGGCGCTGCTGCACGTGCTGGCCACGCTTCGGCGGCGCCTGGCCTTCGGCCTCTTCGCCCACGGCGTCGACCACGGCCTCCGCGCCGAGGCCGCGGCCGAGCTCGATCTCGCGCAGGAGCTCGCCCGCTCGCTCGACGTGCCGTTCGCGCGTACGCGCGTCGACGTCGCCCTGGGGGGCAACCTCCAGGCACGCGCCCGCGCGGCGCGGTGGGGCGCGTTGCGCAGTGCGGCATCGCGCAACGGAGCCGACCGCATCGCCACCGGTCACCACGCCGACGACCGCGCCGAGACCATGCTGATGCGCCTGCTGCGGGGGACGGGAACGAAGGGCCTGGCCGTCCTGCCCCCCGCCGACGGGGAGCGCATCCGGCCCCTCTTCCGGGCGCGGCGGGCAGACATCGACGCCCACGTCGCCCGCCATGGCCTCCCCCACGCGGTGGACCCGTCGAACCGCGACCCGCGCTTCCTGCGCACGCGCGTGCGGCACGAGGTTTTGCCTGCTCTCGAACGCCTGAGCCCGCGGATCGTCGAGCACCTGTGCCGTCTGGCCGACGAGGCGTGCGCGGCGCGAACGGCGACTTAGGTTCACGAGCGAGGGCACGGTTTTTTCGGCCCTCTCGAGCTGGCTGCCACCAGACCTCGATGTTACGCATCGAAGGTAGTAACTTTAGAAGGGTCGGGTACAGCGCCCCTGTACCCCCACCGCCGCTTGAGAGGGCATCGAGGTCGACTGTGAAGCAATCGCACAAGACGCTGCTGCTGTGGGTGCTGCTGATCGTCATGTTCCTGGCGATCTGGCAGGTGCTCCAGCCCGGCGAGCGCAAGCAGCAGGTGGCGTTCAGCCAGTTCGTCGGCCTGGTGCACTCCGGCCTCGTCACCGAGATCAAGATCAAGGAGCACGAGTACTCCTTCACCCAGATCGACAACGGCAAGAACAAGCAGCTCGAGACGCTGGGGCCCATCGCCGACGAGGCGCTGATCGACGACCTGCAGAAGAAGGACCCGGCCAACTGCGGCGCCCCCGCCACCGCCACCGCCCCCGCCGGGCCGGCCTGCACGGGCCACACGCCCAACGAGAAGCTCCAGATCTTCTTCGAGAAGGAAGACACGACGCCGTTCTGGTCGTCGACGCTGGTGACGCTGCTGCCGATGCTCTTCATCGGCATCATGTTCTTCCTCTTCATGCGCCAGCTTCAGGCCGGCGGCGGCAAGGCGATGTCCTTCGGCAAGGCCAAGGCGCGCATGCTGAGCGACTCGCAGAACAAGGTCACCTTCGCCGACGTGGCCGGCATCGACGAGGCCAAGGACGAGGTCGAGGAGATCATCGCCTTCCTCAAGGACCCCAAGAAGTTCCAGCGCCTGGGCGGGCGCATCCCCAAGGGCGTGCTGCTCATCGGCGCGCCGGGCACGGGCAAGACGCTCCTGGCCCGCGCCATCGCCGGCGAGGCGGGGGTGCCGTTCTTCAGCATCTCCGGGTCGGACTTCGTGGAGATGTTCGTGGGCGTCGGCGCCAGCCGCGTGCGCGACCTCTTCGAGCAGGGCAAGAAGCACGCGCCGTGCATCATCTTCATCGACGAGATCGACGCCGTCGGCCGCCACCGCGGCGCCGGCCTGGGCGGCGGGCACGACGAGCGCGAGCAGACGCTCAACCAGCTGCTGGTCGAGATGGACGGCTTCGAGGCCAACGACGGGGTCATCATCATCGCCGCCACCAACCGGCCCGACGTGCTCGATCCGGCCATCCTGCGCCCGGGGCGCTTCGACCGCCGCATCACCGTCCCCCGCCCCGACGTGCGCGGCCGCGCCGAGATCCTGCGCGTCCACGCCAAGCGCACGCCCCTGTCGCCCGACGTCGATCTCGACGTGCTGGCGCGCGGCACCCCGGGCTTCTCGGGGGCCGACCTGGAGAACCTCGTCAACGAGGCCGCGCTGCTGGCGGCCCGCCAGGACAAGGACGCCCTCAACATGGCGGACTTCGAGCTGGCCAAGGACAAGGTCTACATGGGCAGCGAGCGCCGCTCGATGGTCATCAGCGACGACGAGAAGCGGACGACCGCGGTGCACGAGGCGGGGCACACCCTCATCAGCGTGCTCATCGCCCACCACGATCCGGTGCACAAGGTGACCATCATCCCGCGCGGCCCCGCGCTGGGCGTCACCTGGTACCTGCCGAAGGACGACCGCCACAACCTGTCCAAGGAGCAGGCGGAGAGCAGCATCGCCGTGGCCCTGGGCGGGCGTATCGCCGAGGAGATCGTCTTCGGTCAGATGACGACGGGCGCCGGCAACGACATCGAGAAGGCGACGGAGATCGCCCACAAGATGGTGTGCGAGTGGGGCATGAGCGAGAAGCTCGGCCCGCTGTCGTACGGCAAGAAGGAGGAGTCCATCTTCCTCGGCCGCGACTACGGCCAGCGCATGCAGGACTACTCCGAGCAGACGGCGCAGGAGATCGACCAGGAAGTGCGCGCCATCGTGCAGCGGCAGTACGTGCGGGTGAAGGAGTTCCTGACGCGCGATCGCGAGAAGCTCCAGCGCCTGGCCGACTGCCTCATCGAGCGCGAGACGCTGGACTCCGAGGAGATCGCGGCGGTCTTCGAGGGCAAGGAGCTGCCCAAGCGCGAGCGCGTGATCATCCCGACCTACGCCGAGAAGGACAAGGCCAGCAAGGAGAAGCGCCGCGTGGCGAGCATCTTCGGCGGGCCGCCGAAGCCGGCGACGAGCGGCAGCTAGAAGGCATCCGATAACGGCGACGCTTTCTCCACGAAGTCCGGTCGGGTTCGGTTCGAGCGCGTCGCAGGCCGGGGCGCTAGGGTTCCAGTCTCATGAAGCTCTGGGAGGGGCCCCGTCCGGCCTGCGCGTTGCTGCTTGCGGCAGCCAGCTGCAGCAATCCTGCCGACAATGCGCCAGACGCATCCTCCGATGCCGGCACGGGCGATGAGCAGGTCGAGACTTCCGCGGGCGACTCGGGCGTCTCGGGCGACTACTGTCCGGCGGCCGTGCCGGAGGCGGGAGCGCCATGCGCCACTCCTGCCCAGACACGAGGCCAGTACCAGGCTCAGTGCGAGTACGGCAGCGACCCGCACTGCACGACCACGGCGACCTGCCTCGGACGGTGGTACGTCTCGCAGTGCGCGCAGAGTCCGAGCGGGTGCCCGGCGGCGTTCGAGACAGCCGGGGGCGCCTGTCCGTCTGTGAACGGGCTCTGCAACTATCCGGAGGGGCAATGCGGGTGCCTCGCGTGCGTGCCCGCTTTCCTCTGCCCCAATCTGTGCGGGGCGGATGCGAGCCCGTCCGGCACGACCTGGCAGTGCGCCAGCTGGCTGAGGCCTCAGGGATGTCCATGGCCACGCCCGCTGCTCGGCACGCCATGCACGGGGTCCACGGGGACGGCCGTATGCGACTACGGGCAGAGCGCGATCGGCTCGTGCGAAGTGAGAGGGGATCCTTCGGAAGCGTGCGTCGACGGACACTGGGTGGCGTACATCGGCGGGTGACGCCTCCGGCACGCATCATCGGGAGGCTCACGGTGAGTCTGACGCAGTTGGCTCGCCGGCGAGGACGCCCACCTCACCGAGCGACTGGGCCGGCGCTTCGTCCGGGGTGGGCGACACCGGGAACGATGGATCTGGAGTCCCCGGCGAAGCTGCTCGTTCGGCGACCGACGGGACCGGCACTTCGAGCAAGGCCACTGACTCGCAGAACGACGCGGTCGGCGCTTCGCACACTGCAGCTCGCTCGCTCAGTGAAGAGGCCCATGCTTCGAGTATGGCGGCTCTCCCGCCGCGCAAGGCGGCTCGCTCGCCAAGTAACGCGGTTCACTCGCCGAGCAAGGCGGCTGGCGCTTCGTGCAACGCGGCTGACTCGGCGAGCAATGCGGCTGACGCTTCGAGGGAAGCGGCTGACTCGCGGAGCAAGGCGGCTCACACGTCGAGCAACGCGGCTCACTCGCGGAGCAATGCGGCTTCCTGCTCGAGCCATGCGGCTCACTCGCGGAGTAACGCGGCTGACGCTTCGAGCAAAGCGGCTCACGCTTCGTCCAAGGCGGCTCACACGGCGAGCAAGGCGGCTTGCTCGCACGGTGAGCCGTCTTGCTCGAAGGACGAGCCGCCATACGGCGCGTGTCGGCCGCCTTGGACGAAGCATCAGCCGCCTTTCTCTTCGAGTCAGCCGCCTTGCACGAAGCGTCGGCCGCCTTGCTGCCCCGGTCGGCCGCCTTGCTCGAAGGGTCGGCCGCCTTGCAGGCCCGGTCGGCCGCGTTGCTCGAAGCGTCTGCCGCGTTGCACCCCCCGTCTGCCGCCTTCCTCGGGCCGCGGTGCCGCCTTCTGCGGTAGAAAGCCGCCATGGACCTCACCATGGCCGACCTGGTCGAGCAGACGGGCGTCGCTCCCCGCACGATCCGCGAGTACGTCCGCCTCGAAATCCTCCCGCGCCCCAGGGGAACGGGCCCGGCCGCGCTCTACTCGCGCGAGCACCTGCTGCGCCTCTGGGCCATCGTGCACTTCCGGGCCGAGGGCGTGCAGCTCGACGAGATCAAGAAGGGCCTGGCTCGCATGTCGCTGCGCGAGATCGCGCGCTTCAAGCCCAAGGCGCCCGCTCCAACCCCTGCGCCTCCCGAGGCAGAGGCCCCGGGGCAGCCGGGCGCTCCCCCGCCCCTCGGGCCCGACCCGGAGCACGCGCAGCTCCCGCCCCGCGGACGCGCGCCGAGGGCGGACCTCGCCGGCGCGGGCCCCCACGGCGACGAGGGCCTCCCCGACGGCCCCCGCTGGGCCATCGTCGCCCTCCTGCCCGGCATGGCCCTCATGGTCCGCGACGACGCCCCCCGCATCGTCCGCCGCGCCGCGCGCGAGATCATCGAACGCTACGGCAGCAACACGACTGGGTGATGGAGAGCCACAGAGACGCAGAGGATCCAGAGGAGGACAAACATCTCCTCTGCCCTCTGCGTCCTCTGCGCCTCTGCGGTGATCCCTTCCCTACGCCGCGGTCGCCGCGGCCTTGGCCAGGAGCGGGGCGAGGAAGGCGGCGGTGTCCTCGAAGAGGTTGGCCTTCGGGTTCAGCTGCTTGCCGATGCCCTCGGCGGTGACCATGGCCACCATGATGAGCGCCATGTCCGCCAGGGGGCGCACCCTGTAGCGGCGGCCGAGGGCGAGGATCTCGCTCATCAGCGCGCCGAGCTCGAGCTCCGCCACGTTCTGCTTGCGGAAGTGGCTCAGGAACTCGCCGAGCTCCTTCTCCAGCGTGGTCCAGTCGATCTCGCCGCGGTAGGTGTGGAAGCGCCGGATGTGGCCCACGAAGTCGTGCGCGTCGCCCATCACCAGGCAGCGCGTGAAGTCCACGCTCTGCTCGAGGATGGCCGGCGGCAGGTGCTTGACCAGGCCCACGTCGAAGATGGCCAGATCGCCGTCCTCGAGCAGCAGCAGGTTGCCCGGGTGCAGGTCGGCGTGCACGAAGCCGTCCTCGAAGCACATCTTG
>DATBQU010000150.1:0-4010 GCA_036560665.1 Polyangiaceae bacterium | reverse complement strand
CCGTCTCCGCGCCCGCCCCGATCGCACACCGGTCACCCCTTGCGCCCATCCCGGCCACGGCATGTGCCCACGTCCGCCCCGTCCCCCACGGTCCCGCCAGCGCCCTCATGGCACCTCGCCCATGGAGTGCATGCACCTCGGGCATGAAGTGGCCCCACCTCGCCCATGGAGTGCACGCACTTCGGCCACGAAGTGGCCCCACTTCGCCCATGGAGTGCATGCACCTCGGTCATGAAGTGGCCCCACTTTGCCCATGGAGTGCATGCACTTCGGCCACGAAGTGGTCCCACTTCGCCCATGAAGTGAACGCACTTCGCCCACGAGATGGGCCCACTTCGGATCCGTCGTCTTCGCACTTCGTGGCCGCCTCCACGGCACTTCCCCCACCCGATGCGCGCATCTCTGCGATCCCGTGTGCCCACTTCGCCTCCCCCGCCCGGCGTCATCGCCTCCGAGATGGCCCGTCTGTCACAGCCCGGTGCGCGCATCTCTCCCGGGCGGTGCGTTCTCCTTGCCTGCGCCCCGATCGCGTTTCATGCTCGGCCCCCGCGAGCCTCGTCATGTCCTCCGACGCCAAGGATCCCTCCGATAGCGACACTTCGCTCCCGACGGCGAGCGAGGCGGTGTCGTCCCCCGAGCTTCCGGACGATCCCCCCGCACCCAAGGAGCCTGGCCCCCGCGTCTCCCGCGCGGTCCTCGAGGCGTATCTGAACCTGCCTGCCACGCAGGTGCACCTGCGCAACGTCGTGGCGGGCGCGCTGGGCAAGAGAGCGAACCGCACGCTCGTCGACGATCTCGCCAACAACGCCTGCATGGCGGCCATCACGGCGACGGAGCAGGCCGAGTCCGAGGAGACGCTGCCCGCCTGGCTCGACGGGGTGGCGCGCATCACGGTGAAGGTGCACTTCGGTGAGCTCAAGCAGGAGAGGGAGCTGCTCCAGCGCTTCGCCGACGCCGGCGGACCGGTGGTGGTCTACGACGACGGCGACGACGAGAAGTGGCTGCTCGGCAAGTGGCTGAAGGAGCAGGTGGCCGACACCCCGCACGAGAAGGAGGTCTACGAGGTCATCGTCGCCAAGGCGAAATCGAAGAAGACCTACGAGCAGCTCGCCGAGGAGCGAGGGCTCCCCATCCGCGCCATCCACGGCCGCGTCGCCCGGCTGAAGGAGAAGTACCGCCCGCTCTGGGAGCAGCACCGCCGCGACCGCAACCGCTTCGTCCTCTTCCGCCTCTTCCCGGGCGTGGCCGCCGCCGTGCTCGCGATCGCCGCCATCCTGTGGGCCCTCTTCGGGCCGCGCCCCGCGCCCGTGCCGGCGGTGAAGGAGCCTCTGCCGGTGCCTTCGGCCAGCGCGTCGGCCCCGCCCCCCGAGCCGTTCATGCCGGCCCAGCCGACCAAGCCGCCCACGTCACCCAGGACGCCGACGGTCGATCCCGACGGGAAGAGATGAGGAGAGCCGCAGAGCTGCAGAGACGCAGAGACGCAGAGAGCGCAGAGCAGAGCTTTCTCCTCGTCTCCTCCTCTGCGTCTCTGCGGCTCCCCCTCTCTCAGGGAAGCCGCTCGCGGCGATAGTATCATCTGATACTATCATTCCTCTGCCCCGCGCCCCCTACCGCCGCCCGTTCACGGTCACCCCGCGCCTCCTCACCGCGTGCACCGAGATCGCCCGCCTGGTGGGGCACATCGAGGGGCTGCCGAGCGCGGTCCCCCAGCCGAAGCTGCGGCGACGCAACCGCATCCGCACCGTGCACGCCACGCTCGCCATCGAGGACGCCGGCACGGACGAGGGCGGGGTGACGGCGCTCCTCGACGGCAAGCGCGTCCTCGGCGTTCGCAGCGAAGTGCGCGAGGTGCTGAACGCCATCGCCGCGTACGAGCGCGTGCCCGCCCTCGATCCGGCCCGCGTGCCCGATCTGCGCGCCGCCCATGCCTTGCTCATGGCGGGCCTCATCCCCGACGCCGGTCGCTTCCGCCGCGGGGGGGTCGGGGTGGTGCGCGGCTCTCGCATCGCGCACGTCGCGCCCCCGGCGTCGCAGGTGGAGCGCCTGGTCGCGGAGCTGCTCGGCTACGTGACCCGGGACAGGGAGACCCACCTGCTGCTCAAGGCCGCGGTCGTGCACTACGAGCTCGAGTTCATTCATCCGTTCATGGACGGCAACGGGCGCCTCGGGCGGCTCTGGCAGCACCGCATCCTGCTCGACGTGCATCCGGTCTTCGAGCACGTCCCGGTGGAGTCGGTGGTCCACGCACGGCAGGAGGCCTACTACGCTGCGCTCGGAGCTTCGGACCGGGCGGGAGACGCGACGCCGTTCCTCGCGTTCGCGCTCGATGCGACACGCGACGCCCTCGAGGAGCTGGTGGCGGAGCTCCGGCCCGGGACGATCACCTCGTCCGATCGCCTGGAGCAAGCGCGTCAGGCCTTCGCGCAGCGCGAGTTCTCGCGCGCCGACTACGCACGCCTCTTCCCGGCCCTCTCCATGCCCACCGCGAGCCGCGACCTGCGCGCCGGCGTGGATGCGCGCATGCTCCATCGCAAGGGCGACAAGGCGACCGCGCGATACCGGTTCCGTCGGTAGGCGGCCTCGCGCCCGCGGCGCTATCGTCACGTGGTGCAGTACGACGTCTCCAGCGCGCAGGAGCTGACCGCGGCGATCGCGAAGGCGCAGGCGGGGGACGTGGTGGTGATCGCGGCGGGGCAGTACACGCTGCCGGAGGTGGACTTCACCGCCAGCGGGACGGCGGCGCAGCCGATCGTGGTGCGCGCGGCGCAGGCGCTGACGGCGCAGATCACGCTGGCGTCGACCGAGGGCCTGCGCGTCACGGGGGCGTACTGGACGTTCGAGGGGCTGGTGCTGCTCGGCGGATGCGGCCTCGACTCGGACTGCGAGCGCGCGGTGCACGTGGTGGGGGGCGCGGACGGGTTCACGCTTCGCGGCAGCCGCCTGGTCGACTTCAACCGGCAGATCGACGTGGAGGCGCTGGCGCTCGACGGCGGGGCGCTCGCTCCCCGCGCCGGCCTGATCGAGGGCAACGAGGTGCACGACACGCACGCGCGCGCCACGCCCACGCAGGTCGCCAAGATCTCCGTCGGCGCCGGCGACGGATGGACCGTGCGCGCCAACCTGGTGCACGACTTCCAGCGCGTGGACGGCGCGGCGGCCTACGGCATCGTCCTGTCCGGGGGCGGGCAGAACGGCGTCGTCGAGCGCAACCTCGTGCTCTGCACCCACGACTGGGTCCCCAGCAAGGGCAGCACCTCGGTGGGCGTGTCGCTGGTCGATCACTCCGGGGGCGTGCTGCGCAACGACGTGGTGGTCGCCTGCAGCGGCGACGGCATGGCGGTGACGCGCGGCCCCGGCACGCACCTGTGGTTCGACACGCTGATCGACACGACGGGCGTCGACCTCACCGAGCCGACGACCAGCGGAGAGGCGCGCGGCAACGTGCTGGGCGGGACCATCCGCGCCGTCGACGCGGGCGCCGTCACCGTGGCCGACAACCTCGATCAGGTGAGCCCCAACGCGTTCCTGCTCATGTACCAGGCCCCGCTCGACGGCAACCTGCGCTCGGCGTCGCCCGGGAGCGTGGGCGCCGTCCTCGGCAAGGGGCCCACCCTCGCCGCGGTGACCGACGACTACTGCGCCCGCCCGCGCGCCGTCCCCTACGATCTCGGCGCGCTCCAGGCCTCGCTCGGCGACTGCGACACCGTGCCTCCGCCGCTCGTCGCCCCCGAGGGCGGCGCACCCGACGCGGGGAGCGACGCGGCGACTGCCGACGACGCCAGCCCCGGCCCCGACGCCACGATCGGTGGAGACGGCGGCAGCGGGGCAGGGGAGCAGCCCGGCGGCGGCGGCGGATGCGGGTGCACCACCGAGGGCCGCGCGGGCAGCGGCGCGGGCGCGCTGGCGATGCTCGTCGCGGTTGTCCTGGCGCTTATCGGAAGACCCCACCCCCCCGGCCCCCCGCCCCGCAAGCAGGGCGGGGGGGCGTGAAGTGACCTCTATCCGCGGCG
>DATBQU010000149.1:0-3620 GCA_036560665.1 Polyangiaceae bacterium | reverse complement strand
TCGAGATCCTCCACCTCCGTGCGCGGCCGCGTCACCTCGTCGCCGCGCGCGACGTCCACGGCGCCCAGAGGATCGTCGACCAGCCTGCCGGTCACGGTTCGCGCATCGAAGCGCGTCACCTCGACCCACATCGACTCGATCCCCGCGTCGCCGGGGATGCCGAAGGGGAGCAGCACCAGCAGCTTGCCGCCACTCGTGCGCGAGGCGTCCCACTGAGCCAGCGCGGCTCCGAGCTGCGCCTGCGCCTTCTTGTGCTTGGCGCTCATCGCGTCGGCGTCCGGCGACGCAGCCAGCAGGGTGCCGAAGAAGCGCTCGGCCAGGTCCACGTACGCGATCGGCCCGTCACCCGCCGCCGGCTCGATGCGCGCGATGAAGTCGTTCGGGTCGCCCCCTTCCGGGTGCACCGACACGACGTCGATCGGCACCGCGGACGATTCCGGCAGCCCCGCGTCGGTGGGGTAGGCCTGTCCGCGCGCGCGCCCGAGGTCGTCGCGCGAGAGGCTGATGGGGCCCGTCGTCGCGCCGTTCGCGATCGCCTCCGCCACGCCGAGGACGATCTCGGAGACCCGCGCGCTGGCGGCGGTCGGCACCGCCGCCGCGTCGACGTCGGGCGCGCCCCAGCGCGACAGACCCGAAGTGAGCACGCGCACGATCCCCTCGTCCTTCGGCTCGTAGAGGATCTCGATGCGGTCGCGCCGAAAGGCCGACTCCCCCAGCGGCGTGGTCACCGCATGAGCCGCGAAGTCGTGCGGGCGCTCGAAGCGCTCGAGGAGCTGGTCCCACACCACGCCGTCGATCTTCTCGGCGATCGCCGCGGTCACGGCGAGCGCGGTCCTCAGCGCCAGCTGCCCGGGTGTCGTTTCCATCGTGACGTGGACCACGACGATCCGCGGCATCTTGCCGACCTTCGCCTTCTCTGCGGCGGACAGCCCGCGCGCGCCCGCGTCGACGTTGGCGCGCTCGAGGCTCCAGTCCCCGGAGGGGACGACCTCGAGCGCGGTCGCGTGCCCGTCCCGCAGCGTGGCGCGCACGGCTTCGCAGGCGGCGGCGTCGCCACAGTGCTTCGGCATCACCCTCGCCGCCAGCGACTCGCGATCGATGAGGGCCTCGAGCTCGGCCTCCGGACGATCGGTCAGGATGCCGAGCTCGGCCATCGCCGAGGGCGGGCGCTTGAAGGCCCGAGGAGCCGCAGTGGCGCTCGGTGAAACGGGGACGCTGGCCGTGGCGGTCCCGCTGCCGGCGGGAGGCTCGGGTGTCTGCGTCGTCCCGGACGTAGACAGCAGTCGCCCGAACGCCAGGACGGCGATGCCGATGCCGATGTAGACCAGGGTCCTGCGCGACACGTCGGGAGCTTAGACCCGGCAAGCGCTTGAAGATGAGGGGGAAATCGCCGTCCACGCTTTGAAGTAGCGCGCCGCGTCAATCGACCGCATACTTGCCCAGCCATGCCGCTGCCGCCCCCGAGCGGTCTGTACGACCCGTCTCTCGAGCGCGATGCCTGCGGCCTCGGCTTCGTGGCCGACCTGCGCCGCCCGCCGACGCACGAGGTCGTCGCCATGGGGATCGAGATCCTCCGCCGCCTGGCGCACCGTGGCGCCGCCGGCTGCGACCCGTGCTCGAGCGACGGCGCGGGGATCCTGCTGCACATCCCGCACGCTCACTACACGCGCGTCCTGGGTCACGCCGGCATCGAGCTGCCCCTCGAGGGGGACTACGGGGTGGCGCAGTGCTTCCTGTCGCGCGACCCCGCAGAGTGCGGCGCCGAGATGCGCACCCTCGAGGAGGCCGTACGCCACCACAACCAGAAGGTCATCGGCTGGCGCGACGTGCCGGTCGACGAACGCGTGGTCGGCCCCGTGGCGCGCGCCTCGATGCCGGTGTTCAAGCAGCTCTTCGTCGGCCGCATGTGCCCCACGGCGGCCTTCGAGCGCACGCTCTTCATGATCCGCAAGCGCGCCGGGCGCCGCGCCAGCGCCGCCGGTCTCGCGAGCTTCTACATCGCCAGCTGCTCCGCCAGGACGGTGGTCTACAAGGGGCTCGCCCTCCCCGAGCGACTCGACGCGTTCTACCTCGACCTTCGCGAGGAGGAGACGCGCAGCAAGCTCGCTCTCGTCCACTCCCGCTTCAGCACCAATACCTTCCCCACCTGGGAGCGCGCCCACCCGTACCGGCGCATCGCGCACAACGGCGAGATCAACACGCTGCGCGGCAACCAGACCTGGATGAGCGCGCGCGAGCCGCTCCTCGCCAGCGCTGCGTTCGGCGAGCACATGGCCGACTTCAAGCCCATCATCCGGCCCGGCGGCAGCGACTCGGCCTCGCTCGACAACGTGGTCGATTTCCTCGTGGCCGGCGGGCGGAGCCTCCCTCACGTGATGATGATGCTCGTCCCCGAGGCGTGGGAGGGGCAGGCCGACATGCCGCCCGAGCGGCGCGCTTTCTACGAGTACCACGCGTCGCTGGTCGAGCCGTGGGACGGGCCAGCGGCGCTGCTCTTCACCGATGGCAACTACGTCGGCGCCACGCTCGATCGCAACGGCCTGCGCCCGATGAAGTACGTCGTGACCGAGAGCGGATTCGTCGTCGCCGCCAGCGAGCTCGGCGTGGTCGACTTCGACGCCGAGGACGTGATCGAGAAGGGGCGCCTCCAGCCGGGCAAGATGTTGCTGGTCGATCTCAAGCGAGGCCGCTTGGTCGGCGACGAGGAGATCAAGAAGGAGATCGCCGGGCACCAGCCGTACGCGAGCTGGCTGGAGGGCAACAAGATCGACCTCGCCGCCCTGCACGCGCCCGTCGCTGCCGTGCCCATGCCGACCGAAGAACGTCGTCGGCGCATGCGCGCGTCCGGCTACACGCGCGAGGACCTGCGCGTGCTCCTCACCCCCATGGCCACAGGTGGCGAGGAGCCCACCGGCAGCATGGGCAACGACGCGCCGCTGGCCGTGCTGAGCGACCGGCCGCAAGTCCTCTTCCGGTACTTCAAGCAGCAGTTCGCGCAGGTGACCAACCCGCCCATCGACCCCATCCGCGAGAAGCTCGTGATGACGCTGGTGAGCTGCGTCGGTGGCGAGGGCAATCTGCTGGCCGAGACACCGCAGCAGTGTCGCCTACTCGAGCTGGAGCAGCCGGTGCTCACCAGCGAGGAGCTGGCCAGGCTCGTCGGGGGTGCGGTGGAGGCCTTCCCCGTGCGCGTGCTGCCGGCGCTCTTCGACGCCACCGCGGCCGACGCGGGGGCTGCGCTCGAGCAGGCCCTCGTCGCCATGTGCGCCCAGGCCGAGCAGGCCGCGGACGAAGGCATGAGCATCCTGGTCCTCAGCGACCGCAGCGTGGACAGACTGCACGCGGCGATCCCCAGTCTGCTCGCGACGAGCGCGGTGCATCATGCGCTGGCGCGGGCGGGCAAGCGCATGCGTGTGGGTCTCGTGGTCGAGACCGGGGAGGCGCGCGAGGTCGCGGACGTGGCACTGCTGCTCGGCTACGGGGCCGGCGCCGTCAACCCCTACCTGGCCTTGGAGGCGATCGAAGCGCTCGACATGGCCACCCCGCGCGACGAGCGCACGCGCCATTACGTGCAGGCGCTCGACAAGGGCCTGCTCAAGGTGATGAGCAAGATGGGCATC
>DATBQU010000148.1:0-2713 GCA_036560665.1 Polyangiaceae bacterium | reverse complement strand
AGCGAGGTGTTCGGGTCGCTCAAGTGCGACTGCAAGGAGCAGCTCGACGCGGCGATGGCCGCCGTCGCGCACGCCGGCGCCGGCGCCATCCTCTACCTCCGCCAGGAGGGGCGCGGCATCGGCCTGGTGAACAAGATCCGCGCCTACGCGCTCCAGTCGAACGGCCACGACACCGTCGACGCCAACCGCATGCTGGGCCTGCCCGACGACGCGCGCCGCTACGACGTCGCGCGCGACATGCTCGAGCACCTCGGCGTCGCCAGCGTGCGCCTGCTCACCAACAACCCGGCCAAGGTCGACGGCCTGCGCGCCCTCGGCGTTCGCGTGGTGGCGCGCGTCCCCGTGGTGGTGCAGCCCAACAAGCACTCGGTGCGCTACCTCGAGGCCAAGCGCCTGCGCATGGAGCACGACCTGCCGCCTGTCTTGCGCGCGGCAAGTGGAGATGCTGAGTAACGACGCGCCCCGATGCGCATCGCCCTCACGCACAACCTCCGCGTCACCGACTCCGAAGAAGAAGCCGAGTTCGACTCGCCCGAGACCATCGCCGGCATCGAGAAGGCGCTCGCCCGCGCCGGCCACCGCGTCGAGCCCATCGACGTGACTGGCCCCGCGTCGCTGCTGGTGACGCGCCTGGAGGCCTTCGCGCCGGACATCGTCTTCAACCTCGCCGAGGGCCACCGCGGCAAGTCGCGCCGCGCCTTCTACCCCGCGCTCTTCGAGGAGCTCGGCATCCCCTCCACCGGCAGCGACGCGTACACGCTGTGCGTGACGCTCGACAAGGCGCTCACCAAGAAGCAGCTCGCCGGGTGGGGCGTGCCCAGCCCGCGCGGCCGCTTCGTCACCCGCGCCTCGCTCCGCAGCGGCGGCCTCGACGAGCTGCCCTACCCGGTGCTGGTGAAGCCCAACTTCGAGGGCTCCAGCAAGGGCATCGGCCAGGACAGCGTGGTCGAGGACCCCATCGCCCTCGGGCGCGTGCTCGACGAGCTGCTCGCCCGCTACCCCGACGGCGCGCTGGTCGAGCGCTACGTCCCCGGCGTCGACGTGCGCGTGGTGATGATCGAGGGCCTTCCCGCGCTGCCCCCGGTGGAGACGGTGGTCGACCCCGCCTACGCCCGCCGCTTCGACGTCTTCGACTACCGCCTGGCCAACGTCGACACCCGCTTCGTCGAGCGCCGCGCCCCCGCGCGCCTCACCGCGGCCGTGAACGAGCGCGTGCGCGACCTCGCCGAGCGCACCCTGTCGGCCTTCGCCCTGCGCGACGTCGCCGCCCTCAACTTCCGCGTCGGCGCCGACGGCGAGGTGTGGTTCCTCAGCACCACCGCCACGCCCGGCTTCCATCCCGAGGGCGCGCTCTTCGCCGCCACCCGCGCCGTCGGCGTCGACTACGACGCGACGGTGCTCGCCGTCCTGCGCTCGGCGGCCAAGCGCCACGGCCTGACCGCCCTGCTCGACGCGACCCGCCCCCGCCCGCCGCGCGCGCGCCGCACCGGCCTGCGCGTGGGCCTGGCCTTCAACATGAAGCGCATCGAGTCGCACGGCGGCGACGACCGCGAGGCGGAGTACGACGCGCCGGAGACCATCCAGGCCATCACCCGCGCCATCGAGAGCCACGGCCACGTGGTGGTCCCGCTCGAGGCCACGCCCGACTTCCCGCGCGCCCTCATCGCCGCCAGCGTCGACTGCGTCTTCAACATCGCCGAGGGCGTCTCCGGCCGCAGCCGGGAGGCGCAGGTGCCCAGCCTGTGCGAGCTGCGCGGCATCCCCTACACCGGCAGCGACTCGGCCACGCTCTCCATCTGCCTCGACAAGGCGCTCGCCAAGCGCCTGCTCACCGACGTCGACACGCCGGCCTTCCAGGTGCTCGTCACCGGCCGCGAGAAGCTGCGCCCCTTCCGCTACCCGGTCATCGTGAAGCCCAACCAGGAGGGCACCAGCAAGGGCATCACCAAGAAGAGCGTGTGCGACGACGAGGCGCAGCTGCGCGAGGTCGCGCGCGAGCTCATCGAGCGCTACGGCCAGCCCGCGCTGGTCGAGGAGTACATCGTCGGCCGCGAGCTCACGGTGGGCCTGCTCGGCGAGAAGCGCCCGCGCGTCCTGCCGCCCATGGAGGTCGTCTTCCTCACGCAGTCCGCCTCCGCCCGGCCGGTCTACGACTACGAGTGCAAGCAGGACTGGCAGCGCCACGTCCGCTACGAGTGCCCCGCCAACCTGACCAAGGACGAGCTGCGCGCCGTCGAACGCGCGTGCCGCACGACGTTCATGACGCTGGGCTGCCGCGACGTGGCGCGCATCGACCTGCGCATCACCCCCGAGGGCCGCGTCACCGTGATCGAGGTGAACCCCCTGCCCGGGCTGACGCCCGACTACAGCGACCTGTGCCTCATCGCGAACGGCGCGAAGATCGAGTACCGCACGCTCATCGGCGAGATCCTGAGCGGCGCCATCAAGCGCTGGCAGGGCCGGCAGCGCAGCGCGGAGCGGCCGGAGGAGACGCCGGCCGCGGCGGTGGTGGAGAGCGTGGACAAGGACGCGAGCGTGAAGGACGTGGCCGCGGCGAACTAGGCCGGGCGCGGGCGCGGGCGCGGGCGCCCAGACTGGCACACCCTTCCCCGCCGCATTCCGCGCTCTTGCACCAGGCACACCCCTTGCGCTCCTGCGCACCATGAAGCGCCTAGCCCCCGCGCTCGTCCCCCTCTTCACCGCCCTCCTTCTC
>DATBQU010000147.1:0-2660 GCA_036560665.1 Polyangiaceae bacterium | reverse complement strand
CGCGACGGTTCGCCAGGCCCAGCACTGGCCGCCCACCATCGACCACGACATCCTCACCCAGTGGCGCCTCTACTCCATCGAAGGCGTCGAGAGCGTTCACCCCGAGAACTACGGGCGCATGCAGTTTGCCATGATGTTCGCCGACCAGCACTTCCACCCGTGAGGGGCCCCGTCCTCACTGGCAGCAGATCGTCTTCACCCCCACCAGGCTCGCGTCGCCGGTGGAGGGCGTCGCCTGCGTCGGCGAGCAGGCGCCGGCGGGGGCGACCGTCTGAACGAGGACGCTCTGGTAGTCGGTGGGGTACGTGTTGCAGGTGCCGAGCGCGTACGTCGCCATCGCACCCGAGTCGGTGCACGACGTGTTGTCGTAGACGGTGACGGTGCCGTCGCACCGGCCCGGAGGGCCCGCCTCGCAGGGGCAGGGGGCGCACCCGGGATCGGCGCCCGTGCCCGCCCGTGCAAACCTCGTGAAGCCTGCCGGGCAGGCCTGTTCGCCGTCGGCCAGGATGCAGCGGGGCGACGAGCCACAGTAGTCGGCCGCGCACCCGGGGACGCAGATGGTCAGCGTGTCGGTCACCACCCCGGCGCCTGCGTCGTCGGGAGACAGACAGCCCACGCTGCCTGTTGCGTCGTTGGGGTACGCTTCGACGTGCTGGGCCTGTGCCTGCGTGCACACGCCCGGGGCCGCGCTGACGAGCGTCGGATCGGTGCAGTTGTTGCCGCCCGAGATGTCGACTGGCGCGGTGCAGTCGAAGGAGCCGATGATCTGGCACGGACCGCACCGGCATCCGTCGGGCGGCAGCCGCGCGTTGACGTGGAGCGTGGCGGCATCGAAGGCGGGGCCGCAGCCGGCGTCGCCGAGCGAGACGGGTTGCCAGCCGGACAGAAGGGCGCCGAGGCAGCCGGCGTCGATGGTCGAGCATGACGGCGGCACAGGCGTCTGATCGACGACCCCCGCGCCGTCGGCGACGCCGCCGCTACCATCGTCACTCCCCCCATCGTCGCCGGGGCCGAGCCCGCCCTGGGGCAGCCCGCACGCCACCGCCCAGGCGGCGAGCACACCGGCACCGACGAAGAGCGCAATCGCGGTGGGACGTCCGGCGCGCGACCAGGCCATCCTGTGAGTCTAGGACGGTTTCGGTGCCTGGGAGCGGATCGAGTCGCGATCCGCTGCTGCCGCCCGCGCCGTCGCCGGTCTAGGATGGGCCAGCCATGACGCCCTTCGATCAAGAAGTCGCCGAGACGCGCCGCTGGTTCGAGAGCCCGCGCTTCGCCGGCATCCAGCGGCTCCACTCGGCGCGCGAGGTGGTGGAGCAGCGCGGCACCATCCGCCCCGAATACGCCGTCGCCCGCGACGCCGCGGTGGCCTTCCACGCGCGCCTCCGGCAGCTCTTCGCCGAGAAGAAGAGCATCACCACCTTCGGGCCGTATTCGCCCGGGCAGGCCGTGGCCATGCGTCGCGCCGGGATCGAGGGCATCTACCTCGGCGGGTGGGCGACGAGCGCCAAGGGCTCGGCCGACGAGGATCCCGGGCCGGACCTGGCGAGCTACCCCCTGTCGCGGGTGCCCGAGGAGGCGGCGCCGATCGTCCGTGCGCTACTCACGGCGGACAAGAACCAGTTCCAGGCGCGGGCGCGGATGACCGAGGAGCAGCGGCGTACCACGCCGGTGGTCGACTACCGGCCGTTCATCATCGCCGACGCCGACACCGGCCACGGCGGCGACGCGCACGTGCGCAACCTCGTCCGCCGCTTCGTGGAGGCCGGCGTCCCCGGCTACCACATCGAAGACCAGAAGCCGGGCGCCAAGAAGTGCGGGCACCAGGGCGGCAAGGTGCTCGTGGCGGAGGACGAGCAGATCAAGCGCCTGAGCGCGGCGCGGTTCCAGCTCGACATCATGGGAGTCCCCGGGATCATCGTGGCCCGGACCGACGCCGAGTCGGCCACGCTGCTCGACGGGCGCGGCGACGAGCGCGACCAGCCCTTCATCCTGGGTGCGACCAACGTCGACCTGCCCACCTACAAGGCCTCGTTTCTCGCCATCCTGCGTCGCTTCCGGCGGCGCGGGATCGAGGAGATGAGCGGCCACGAGCTCTACGCGACGAGCGAGGAGGAGTATGCCGCCGCCGACGCGTGGCTCGACGGCCACGGCCTGGGCGCGCTGGTCGAGAGTGCGGTGGCCGAGTACCAGCGGGGCGGGTCGGTGGCGGTGGATGCGGCGCTCGACAAGGTGTTCGACCGCTTCGTCGATGTCTGGGAGGCCGAGGCCAACGTGAAGACTTACGGCGAGGCGGTGGCCGACGTCATGCGCTTCCTCGCCAGCGAGGGGGTGCAGTACCCCATGAGCGAGGACGAGTGGCGCGCCTTCTCGCAGCGGGCCTCGTTCTACGCCATCCGCCAGAAGGCGCGCGAGATGAGCGTGCACGACGAGTGGGACTGCGAGCATGCCAAGACGCCGGACGGCTACTACCAGGTGCGGGGCGGGATCGAGTACGCGATCGCCAAGTCCCTTGCCGCAGCTCCATACGCCGACATCTTGTGGATGGAGACCAAGACCGCCGATCTGCACGACGCGCGGGTCTTCGCCGAGGCGATCCACGCACGGTTTCCGGATCGCATGCTGGCCTACAATCTCTCGCCCTCGTTCAACTGGGACACCAC
>DATBQU010000146.1:0-3946 GCA_036560665.1 Polyangiaceae bacterium | reverse complement strand
TGGCGCTGAAGGGCTTCCGCGACATGGGGTTCGTCGCCGAGGGGGCCAACGAGGAGCTCCTCGAACAGACGGTGATGACGTATTTCAAGAAGCTCCTGAAGATCAAGGACCATAGCGCCGGGGCGCTGATCCGCGCCGACCGGCGCGATCTCGAGAAGCTCGCAAACCCGGAGATGGAGCGCGACGAGCTGCGCGAGCTGATGCGGTCGATCTCGTACCCGGAGGGGTGGTTCTACGTCGAGCGCGCCAGCGTCATCGCCTTCTGGCTGGTGGGGCAGATCGACCCCCAGCTCGACACGATGAGCATCGGGGTGCCTTACGTGCTGCCCCTGGTCGTGGCGCGGCAGATGAAGGCGATGGCGGGCTGAGTTCGACGACGGAGGCGGCGCGCGTACCATGTCTCGTATGCCCGGCCTTCGCGCGGTCCCCGCGGCCGCGCTGGCGATCGCGATGACGGCCTGCTCGCTCGTCCCCCTCGACGGGCTGACCGGCGGCGTCGTGCTGGACGCGGGGTCGCACGACGGCTCGGGCCTCGACGCCGCCGGGACCGACACCGGCGCGCCCGTCCCGGCGTACGTCGCCCAGGTCATGGCCGACCAGCCCGTCGCGTACTGGCGTTTCGACGAGTTGCACGGGCCCACGGCGAAGGACTCGAGCGGCCACGGCAACGACGCCACCTACGTCGGCGGCGTGAAGCTGGGAGCCCTCGGCGCCATCACCGGCGACCCCGGCACGGGCGTGACGCTCGACGGCGCCACCGGGTTCGTCACCGCCGGCAACCGCTTCGCCTTCGCCGGCGCCCAGGCCCCGTTCTCCATCGAGGCCTGGGTGATGCCCGCCTCGGTCGGCGTGTACTCGGGCATCGCCTCGCGCAACGACGCCGTCGGCGGACCCCCGAGCGAGGGGTACATCCTCTTCGTCGCGCCCAACGACGCCGATCTGGCCATCCAGCGCCTCGACGGCGCCAGCGTGTCCACCGCCACGAGCTCCGTCCCGCCGAGCGCGACCGCGTACACGCACGTCGTCGCCACCTTCGACGGCCTGGACATGATCCTCTACGAGAACGGCGAGCCCCAGGGCACGCAGACCGCCGCCTTCGCGCTGGCCGGCGCCGGCAGCGACTTCGTGGTCGGGGCCGAGCTCGGCGGCGGCGCCAACTACTTCCCGGGCACCCTCGACGAGGTCGCGGTCTACGACCACGCCCTGCCCGCCGACCGCGTGCGCGCGCACTACCTGGTCGGCCAGGGATCCTCGCCGTAGGCGCCCGGCGACGCTACCTTGCGACCCCATGGGATTCGTCACCGAGACCCTCACCTACGGCGACGGGCAGCACACGGGCATGCTGGTCATGCCCGAGCGCGGCGCCCGGCCGCTTCCGTCCGTCCTCGTCATCCAGGAAGCGTGGGGCCTCGACGCGCACATCGAGGACGTCGCGCGCCGCTTCGCCCAGGCCGGCTACGCCGCGCTCGCGCCGGACCTCTACGCCCGGGGCGGCGTCCGCCCGCCGCCCATGACGCGCGAGCGCCTGGCGGAGCTCCAGGCCCTGATGAACGCCGTCCCCACCTTCTTCGCCGACGAGAAGACGCGCGCCACCGAGCTCGCCAGGCTGGAGGAGGGCAAGCGCGCGCGCATCAGCGAGACGTTCGGCGTGATGTTCTCCGCCGTGCGCGCCCTCGACGCCCACGTGCCGGCGCTCCTCGCCGCGACGCGCACCCTGCGCGACGAGCACGCGGCCACGCGCGGCCAGAAGGTCGGCAGCGTGGGCTACTGCATGGGCGGCGGCCTGTCCGCGCTCCTCGCCTGCCACGATCCGGAGCTCGCCGTCGCCTGCATCTACTACGGCAGCTCGCCGCCGGCCGAGCTCGTCCCCCGCATCGCCTGCCCGGTGGTCGGCTTCTACGGCGGCGAGGACGCCCGCATCAACCCCGGCATCGCGCCCTTCGCGGAGGCCATGAGCCGCGCCGGCAAGCGCTTCGAGAGCCACGTCTATCCCGGCGCGCACCACGCCTTCTTCAACGACAACCGCCCCACCTACCACGTGGGCGCGTCGCGCGACGCCTTCGCCCGGACGCTCGAGGCGCTGCGGGTGAACCTCGTCGGCTGAGGCCGGTGTACCAGCGTGTGCGATGCGGCCGCGGCCGCGGCAAGCGCTGGCCAGCGGCGCGTCGATCGGCGATCCTCGTGGCGTCTCCCATGCCCGACGCACCGCCTCCGAGGCCGGGATCCGGCACCCGCCCGCGCACCGGCCGCGTGCTCATCGTGGACGACGACGCGCGCTCGGCCGCCGCCATGGTCGCCGTGCTCGCCGACCACCTCGAGGTGACCGTGCTGGCCGACGCGGCGGAGGCCGTGGCGCGCATCGCCGGCGGCGCGCGCTTCGACGTCGTCCTGTGCGACCTCACCATGCGCGCCATGAACGGCGCGGAGATCTTCGCGCGCGTCTGCGCCGCTTCCGCGCGCCAGGCCTCGCGCATCGTCTTTCTCGGAGCGGGCACCATGCCGCTCAAGCTCGCCGAGTTCCTGTCGCGCGTGCCCAACCCGTGCCTCCAGCACCCGATCGACGTGCGCGTGCTGCGCGCGCTGGTGGACCGCCGCGTCGCCGAGGAGATCGCGCGCGGGGCGCCGGAGTCGGCGAAGAGCGGGTAGGGGCGGGCGCGGGTCCCCTCACTCCTCGTAGAAGAGAGGGCTGCGACGGGACAGGAAGGACTGGATGCGCTGCCTCTCCAGGGGGCCGACGTCCTCGAAGCGGACACCGACGCCCCCCGGAACGACGCGCCGAATCCAGCGAACCTCGCCCTTGATGCTCAGGGGAGGCAGGCCGTCGCCCAGATCGACGGTCAGATCGACCCTGGAGCCGACGGGGAGAGCCTCGTCGGTGGCGACGAAGAGGCCGCTCTCCGAGAAGTTCTCGGTGAGGCCCGTGTAGAAGTTCGATCGGCTCGTCATCCCCACCGCCACCGCGGTGTGTACGCGTGGATGGACCCGGCGCTCGGCGCGCTGCACCGACGTGCCCTCGTACGCCGCACGATCTGAAGTCTGTCCCATGTGAGCTCCTCCCCATGGCCGGCCCTGATCCGCGGGCCTCTTTGCGCCCTCGACGCCCATGGTCGCCGCGCGCCCGGCCCGGATGGGCCGCGTCCGGTGGTACGGCCGCGGGCGGGGTCGTCGTAAGGCCGAAAGCCCGCGTAGGGCGGGAGCGCGGGCGCGGGCGCGAGCGCGGGCGCGGGCGCGGGCGCGAGCGCGGGCGCGAGCGCGGGCGGGAGGGCCAAGCGCGGGTAGGGGACCGGAGCCCCCGGCCCTTGCGGTACCGGGGGCTCCCATCCTTTCTGCTGCTTACTGCCTGTTCGCGGGCGCGGGGGTCGTCGCAGGCGCGGGCGGGGTCGCCGCTTCGGCAGCACCTTGCGGTGCGGCCGGAGCCTTGATCGCCAGCTTCTGCTTCTTGCCCTTCGTTCCACGGGCCGTGCGCGTCGCCTTGGCCTTCGTCGTGGCAGCAACCTTCGTCGCGGGCTTCGGAGTCGTCTGCTTGCGCGGAGCGAGTCCGAAGGTCGCGAGAGTGTTGATGTCCTTTCCGAAGATAAGACGCAGTGCCTGCTTGACCGCCACGATGAGCACGCGAGTGTTCGCGAGCTCGGTCTTGGCGGCTTCCGCAGCGGCCTTCAGGCCCGCCCTGGCCGTGGTCGCCGCGTTTGCGGCGGTGACACGACCCTGGAGGACCTGAACCACGTCGGCGGGCTTGAGCTGCTTCCCGTCGATCGTGAAGGTGCCGATGAGCGCAGCGTTCATCGTCAAGCCGTCGGCCAACTTCTGGTCGGCGGCTACCTGGGTGATGCGATTTCCATTCATGATGACCTTCTCTCCTTTCTGATTGCGGGCACGCGGGAGCAGGCGCCTGCCTCCGAGCACGTCGCTCTCACCCACCCCTGGGGGATGGCGGGCGGATTTCCGG
>DATBQU010000145.1:0-7126 GCA_036560665.1 Polyangiaceae bacterium | reverse complement strand
TCGACCTCAGGCGCTCCCTTCGCGAAGGCAGCCCCGGCACCCTCGATCGAAGGCGCTTTCCCTCACTTCACCAGCACGGTGAGCGGCTCGCTCCAGTCGCTCTCGCCTGCCTTGGTGACGGTCCGGAAGCGGAAGTCGACGTACGTCCCGATCGGCAAGCCGGTGATCGTGGTCTTCGCCTGGATGGTCGGCTCGGCACGTGTCCATCTCGCTGTACCCGCGACTCTCCATTCCCACTGGTACGAGGCGCGCTTGGCGGGAGCCTTCACCTCGAGGTGCATGGTGCCGGAGAGGCCCTGCTTCGCGACGAAGGGCGACTTCACGCGCGTCGTGGGCTTGCGCACGTTCAGCCCCGCGCTGGTGATGATGGTCTCCGCCTGTTCGGGGTTCGCGTCGGCCCGTTCCTGGACGTAGGCCTTGAAGATCCGCAGCGCGTCGAGGAGCGCCGTGTGGGCGGCGTCGCGCAACGCCTTCGTTCCCTGCGCGCGCGTCGCCGTCGCCGTCTCGGCGCGCTCGAGCGCCGAAACCGCCGCACGCAGCTTCGCCAGGCTCGGCCTGGGCTCCGGCAGGAAGGGATTGCCCGTCGACGCGACGATGACGGCCCGCACTCTCATGACGAGCGCGGGGATCGACGTGGGCCACCCGGTGACGACGAAGGCTCGGTTCTGTCGCTTGGTCATGTCAGTGCCCGCCCAGCCCCTCGATACGCGCCGAGAGTATCCTGTCGAGCTTCGGAAAGCGCTCGTCGAGGTAGGCGTTGCCCTCGCCCTGGATGCGCCCCTGGTCGGGGCTCTCGCCGTAGCCCTTGTAGAGCGCCTCGAGCACGGCGAGACCCTCCACCACCTCGCCGAACGCCGAGAAGCGCAGCGTGTCGAGGCGCCCGTTGTCGACGGTGTTGACGAACACCTGCGTGGTCGCGCTGTCGGGCGCCCCGGACTTGGCGAAGCTGATGGTCCCGCGCTGGTTGCCGTGCTTCACCGGATCGTCGGGCACCGTCGCCGGGCGCCAGGCCGCGGCCACGCGCGGATCGCCCGCGATCCCGAACTGGACCATGAAGCCGTCGATGGCGCGGAAGAAGCGCGTGTCGTCGTAGAAGCCGATCTTCACGAGGTTGTAGAAGCGATCGGCGCCGTTGGGCGACCAGGCGCGGTGCACCTCGACCACGAAGTCGCCCTGCGACGTCGTGAAGCGCGCG
This sequence comes from Polyangiaceae bacterium, assembly GCA_036560665.1. Lineage (GTDB taxonomy): Bacteria > Myxococcota_A > Polyangia > Polyangiales > Polyangiaceae > Palsa-1150. Next base: position 5,931 of record DATBQU010000145.1, on the reverse strand, counting down.
CGGTAGACGGGCGGCGCCTTCGCCCTGGCCAGCGCCGGATCGAGCAGCGCCGGATCGCGCGGACCGGACGGAGACGCCTCCGGTCGGTCGCTCCAGACCGGTTCCCCGCTCGGCGCCGGCAGGACGGGCTTGCCGGAGGCCGCGACGGCCGTCGCGACGGGAAGCTCCACCGTCGCGGGAGGAGGCGGCGACGGCGCGGCGCACGCCAGCAGCGCCAGCGGCGAGAGCAGCGCCAGCACGGACGGCGCGACGCCCCCGCGCTTCAGGCGAGAAGCTCGTCCCACCCCGCCTCGAGGGCGGCCAGCTCCGACGTCGTCGAAGGATCCCCCGCGGCGAGCGCGAGCTGCTCGACGGGATCGGCCCGCGGGATCACGATGGCCACGTCCTGCGCGTGCTGCGCCTCCGGGTGGCGGGACTTTCGGGCGCGCGGCGGGCGAGAACGACGCGTGGACATGGGGGGTACCTCTCCGTAAGTGGTTTGCATCCTACGGATCCTGGTCATTTACGGAAGGCCTCATCGAAGTCTCCCTTGCCGCTCGTACAGCCCCGCCACTCCATTACCATCCGCCCCGCTTGTCCCTCTCTCCCCGTCAGGCCGACACCCTCGTCGTCGGCGCCGGCTCGTCCGGCGCGGTCCTCGCCGCGCGCGCCACCGAGGGCGGCGCCCGCGAGGTGATGCTGCTGGAGGCGGGCCCCGACTACCCCGACCTGGCGGGGCTGCCCGACGATCTGCGAGACGGCACGCGCAACTCGATGCGCCTGCACGACTGGGGGCAGATGCACCGCCCGCGGCCCGACTGGCCCATCCTGTTCTGGTTCCCGCGCGGGCGGGTGGTGGGCGGCTCGTCGGCGGTCAACACCTGCATCGCCCTGCGGGGGCAGCCCCACGACTACGACGAGTGGGCCTCGATGGGCCTGCCGGACTGGAGCTGGGAGCGGTGCCTGCCCGCCTTCAAGCGCCTGGAGAACGACCTCGACGTGCGCAGCGAGTGGCACTCGCAGGACGGCCCCATCCCGCTGCGCCGCCACACGCCGGCGGAGCTCACCCCCTGGCAGGCGGCCTTCCTCGAGGGGTGCGCGTCGCTCGGCCTGCCGCGCTGCGACGACTCGAACGATCCGGCGTCGACGGGCTGGGGCCCGCACGCCATGAACCTGGTGGACGGCGTGCGCATGAGCGCCGCGCGGTGCTACCTCGGGCCGGAGACGCGGCGGCGGCCCAACCTGCGCATCCGGCCCCACACGCTGGTGCGGCGCGTCCTGATGGCCGACCGGCGCGTGGTGGGCGTCGAGGTGGAGACGCACGGACGCGTGCACACCCTGCGGTCGCGGCGCGTCATACTCTGCGCGGGGGCGACGTCGACGCCGGGGATCCTGCTTCGCTCGGGGATCGGACCGCGCGCCGCGGTCGAGCGGCTCGGCGTGGACGTGGTGGTGGACCTGCCCGCGGTGGGCGCGAGGCTCCTCGACCACCCCGGGACGGCCATCTTCCTGCGGCCGAAGGGGCGCGTGCACGTGCCGGGGCGGCCGTTCATCCAGACCGTCCTGCGCTACGCCTCGGCCACGGGGGGCCTGCGCAACGACATGTTCCTGCAGGCCGGCTCGGCGGTCCCGCTCCCGTACGGGACGCTGCCGCTGGTGAGCATCATGGGCAGCGTGGGCAAGTCGTACGGGCGCGGGACGATCACCTTCGCCTCGCCCAGCCCGCACGCGCGGCCGCGGATCGAGTCGCGCCTGCTGATGGAGGACAGGGACCGCGTGCGGGCGATCGAGGCGATGCAGCTCGCCGCGGAGCTCGCGCGGACGCCGTCGATGCGCGCCCTGGCCAGCTTCTTCTGGCCGCCCCCGCGCGTCGTGGCCAGCAAGGAGGGCCTCACGCGGTGGATCGGCCGCATCTGCGACTCGAGCTACCACCCGTGCGGGACCGTCCCGATGGGGGAGGACGGCGCGAGCGACGTCGAGGCGGCGACCGACGGTCGAGGGAGGGTGAGGCACGTCGAGGGGCTGTGGGTCGCGGACGCCAGCCTGATGCCGACCATCCCGAGCTCGCACACCAACCTCACGGCGCTGATGATGGGCGAGCGGTTCGGGGAGTGGGTGCGACGGGGGGAGATCTAGGACACGACGGGGCCTTGGACGCTATAGCTGGGTCCATGGCCAACCCCACCGCGACCCTGGAGACCTCGCTCGGCACCGTCAAGATCGAGCTCTTCACGGACAAGATGCCCATCACCGCGAACAACTTCATCAAGCTCGCCAAGAGCGGCTTCTACGACGGGCTGCACTTCCACCGCGTCATCGACGGCTTCATGCTCCAGTTCGGCTGCCCCTACAGCAAGGACCCCAAGAGCTCGCGCGCGGGCACGGGCGACGGCCCGGACGGGACCATCCAGGACGAGCACCCGCCGGCGGTGAAGCTGTCGAACGAGCCGGGGACGCTGTCCATGGCCAACACAGGCCGGCCCAACAGCGGGAGCTGCCAGTTCTTCATCAACACCGTGCACAACGCCTATCTCGACTGGTTCTCGCCCGGGGCGTCGAAGCACCCCGTCTTTGCCAGGGTGATCGACGGGATGGACGTGGTGCACAAGATCGAGAAGACCCGGACCGACCCCGACGATCGGCCGCTCACGCCGGTGAGGATGAACAAGGTGACGGTGGAGGGCGCCTAGCCCGCGCCCTCCTGCCGTCGCGCTCGAGCGCACCCTCGCTACTGGATGGGCGGTTCGCAGCGGCCGCTGGTGCACGGCACGCCGTTGCAGCAGTCCGACGCGACCGCGCAGATCTGGCCGTAGAGGGCGCAGCCGCCGCCGGCGTCGCCCGTCGTCGTGCCGGAGTCGCCGGTGGTCCCGCCGTCGCCGGTGCCGCCGTCGGTGCCGCCGCCGCAGGGGCCGCACACGCCGTGCGTGCTGCCGGTGGGGATGTCGCAGGCGAAGCCGGGGCAGCAGTCGGCGTTGTTGGTGCAGGTCCCGCACGACGGCACGCAGCTCGAGCCGTAGCAGACGTAGGGGGGGTTCCCGGTGGGGTTGGGGACGCAGGGGGCGCCGTTGCAGCAGTTCGCGCTCGACGCGCACGAGCCGCCGGGGTTCACGCACTGGGCTGCGGCGCAGCGGGGCACGCCCACGTTGTCCTGCTTGCAGGTGTCCTGCGTCTCGCAGTTGCCCGAGCAGCAGTCGCACGACGAGTTGCACGACATCGTCTTGAGCTTGCAGACGTCGCCGTCCGGCTTGCAGCCCTGCGGGTTGCGGCAGATGCCGATCGCGCCGCCGCCGCTCTTGTCGCAGGTCACCGGCTTGCCCGAGCCGCCGGGCAGACCGGCCGAGCCGCAGCAGTCGGTGTCGGTGGTGCACAGGTCACCGACCACGTGGCACCCGCTGGCCGGCTGGCAGACGAGCACGCCCGTCGGGCCCCACGGCGCGCAGGCGCGGCTGCAGCAGGGGCCGCCGCACCGGGGAAGGCCGCTGTCGAGGAAGGTGGCGCCGCCGTCGGGGCCGGAGCCGCCGCAGAGCTGTCCGTCGACCATGCCGCAGTTGGCCGGGCCGCTGGGGGGCGAGAGGGCGCAGGTGCCGATGCTCTGCCCGCTGGCGATGGTGCACGTGCCCGTGCAGCACTCTCCGCTGGCCGTGCACGCGTCGCCCGCCTGCGCGCAGAACGACGAAGGCTGGCAGGTGCCGCCGGTGCAGAGCGAGGAGCAGCACTGCGTGTTCGACGTGCACTGGTTGCCGAGGGTGCTGCAGTTCGGGTTGAGGGCGACGCACTTGCCCGCGGTGCAGGTCTGGCTGCAGCACTGCCCGCTGGCGGTGCACGCTCCGTTGTCCGACTGGCACGCCGGGTAGTCGCACACGCCGTTCGCGCAGTCGGTGCTGCAGCAGTCCCCGCCCGACTTGCACGCCGCGCCGAGCGCCAGGCAGCTCCCGTTGCCGCCCCCCAGCACGTCCGGCACGAGGTTGGCGTCGCTGAGCCCGCCGTCGTCGCCCGCCGTCCCGTCATCCCCTCCGTCGGCGCCCGCGCCCGAGTTGTTCGAGCCGCCGCACCCCACGAAGCCGGTGGCGACGCCGATGCCGGCGACCAGCAAGACGACCGACAGGAACACGTTGGACAAGCGCATGAAGGTGCCCTCTGGGCGCTGTCACGAAGCACGTCTCGTTCCGGCGCACACCCACCGGGAATCCCCGGACTTTCCGGGGATCGGCGCCACGCCGAGTGGTCAGTCGACTTGCCGCCTTGCGGTCGATGGCCCGCGGAGTGACCGGGCACTCCGACCCACGAGCGACCATCCACGGCCACGTCGTTGCTGGCGCCCCGCCCTCCATGCGATGTTCCTGCCGTGCCGGAGCTCCACCGCATCCTTTCCATCGAGATCGAGGGCTTCTCGGAGGAGCTCCGCGTCGTCCACTTCGAGGGCTACGAGGGCATCTCGCAGCTCTTCGAGTTCGAGGTGACGGTGGGCGCCGAGTCGAGCGCCATCGCCTTCGCCGACATCGTCAGGAAGAAGGCTTCGCTCACCATCCACCCCGACGGCGAAGATCACCCGCGGCTGGTGCACGGCGTCGTCAGCCGCTTCGAGCAGGGCAGCCCGCACCGGCGGGGGTCGACCTACCGCATCACCGTGGTGCCGTGGGCGTGGATGCTCGAGCAGCGCGTCGACAGCCGGATCTTCCAGGACATGACCGCGCCCGACATCGTGCAGAAGGTGCTGCAGGCGGCGGGGTACACGTCGGGCGACGACTTCAAGCTGTCGCTCCAGGGGACGTACGTGACGCGCGACTACTGCGTGCAGTACCGCGAGACGGACTGGGACTTCGTGAGCCGCCTGCTCGAGGAGGAGGGCATCGCCTACTTCTTCGAGCACGACGAGGCGAAGCACACGCTCGTCCTCGTCGACCGGCCGGCGGCGTGGCCCCCCATCGCCGGCGAGGCCACGCTGATCTTCCGCCAGGCGGAAGGGGCGCTGGGCGGCATCGCCCACGGCACGCACGTCACGCGCTTCGCGATGTCCGAGGAGGTGCGCCCGGGCAAGGTCACGCTGCGCGACTGGAACTTCGAGAAGCCGGCGCTGAAGCTCGAGGCCGACAAGGAGGCGGCGAAGGACACGAACCTCGAGGTCTACGACCAGCCGGGCGAGTACGGGGTGCCGGCCGACGGCGAGGCGCTGGCCGCCGTGCGCCTGGAGGAGCTCCAGGCGCCGCGGCGGACGGGCCGAGGCGAGAGCACGTGCGCGCGCCTGTCGGGCGGCCACGAGCTCACGCTGTCCGAGCACCCGCGCGAGGACTTCAACACCGGGTACCTCGTCACGCGCGTCGAGCACTGGGGGACCGAGCCGGACATGGAGGTCATGGGCGAGGGCAGCGAGACGCCCTACCGGAACCGGTTCGAGGCCATCCCTTCCACGGTGGTGTTCCGCCCGGCGCGCGTCACGCGCCGCCCGCAGATCCACGGCGTGCAGACGGCCATCGTGGTGGGGCCGCAGGGCGAGGAGATCTACGCCGACAAGCACGGCCGGGTGAAGGTGCAGTTCCACTGGGACCGCCTGGGCAAGAACGACGACAAGAGCTCGTGCTGGGTGCGCGTCGCGCAGATGTGGGCCAGCGCGGCCTTCGGGGCGATGTTCCTGCCGAGGGTCAAGGACGAGGTGGTGGTCGCGTTCCTCGAGGGCGATCCCGACAAGCCGCTGGTGGTGGGGCGCGTCTACCACGGCACCAACGTGGTGCCCTACGCGCTGCCCGACGAGAAGACCAAGAGCACCATCAAGTCGCACAGCTCGCCGCAGGCGGGGGACGACGCCTTCAACGAGCTGCGCTTCGAGGACAAGAAGGGCTCGGAGGAGGTGTTCCTCCAGGCGCAGAAAGACTGGACGATCAACGTCAAGAACGACAAGAACCAGAAGGTCGGGCACGACGAGACGCTGGAGGTCGGCAACGACCGCACCAAGAC
>DATBQU010000144.1:0-2105 GCA_036560665.1 Polyangiaceae bacterium | reverse complement strand
CTGGCCCACAGCTGGGCCGCGGTCGGCGTGGTGGCCGATAGGCCCGAGCCCCCGGTGCCCTGGTAGAGGTGCACCTTCCCGCCGCCCCCCGCCTCCGTGAACTCGCTGCGGTCGATGCCGATCTTGCGCAGCAGGCACTCGAAGGGGTCGCAGCCGCCGGTCGCCACGGCCATCTGCGGCATGTCCCCCTCGCTCTGCTTGGCGGGCAGGCGCATCAGGCGCGGATCGGACATGGGGTTGTCCCGGCACGGGGCGACGTTCGGGATGACGAGCTGCCTGCGCCACTTGCCGAGCTGGATGACGAGCGGGATGCCGTCGCCGGCGGGGACGTCGGCGAGGAGGAACTTGCCGCTCGGGCCGGTGAGCGCGGTGGAGATGGGCGATCCGCTCGCCAGCACCCCGCATTGATCGCAGGTGACGCCCGCCGTGAGCGGGGCCAGCGGCGCGTTGGGGATGTAGACGATGACGTCGTAGAGCGGGTTCTGGCCGGCAGGGTCGAAGACGACGCCGCTCACCGTGGTGTCGGGCAGTCCCTGCGCGGCGCAGTCGACGCGCTGGCACTCCAGCCCGACGCAGGGGTGGCCGCTGGCGTCGCCGTTGCCGACGAGGTTGCCGGCGTCGCCGCCGTCGAGGGGGGGCGCGGCGTCGTCACTAGCCGGAGCGTCCGCGGAGGACCGGGGGCTCCCGGCGCAGGCGGCGACGGTCACGAGGCAGGCGAGCGGCACGAAGCCGACGGCGCCGAGCGTGCGCATGCAGGTCCTCCCTCCTCTCGCTCCGCTCGAGGTGCAAGGAGCATACTCCTCGCCTCCGGGGGGCGCACCCCGTGTACGAGCCGTTCTCGGCGCTGCGTCGACGCGGTAGGCTGCCGCATGTGGCGGACGGGCCCATGACCAACAGGCGCGGCGCGCTCAAAGTGCTGGCGATCGCAGGGGGAGCCGTGGGATGCGGCGCGCTGGCGGTCCCGACGGTGCGCTTCCTCGTGGCGCCGGCGCACGGAGGCGCCGCCGCGGGGCGCTGGATCAAGACCGTGCGCCTGGACGCGCTGCCCGAGGGCGAGCCCAAGCGCGTGTCGCTGGTGGCCGATCACCGCGACGCGTGGACGCTGGAGAAGGACGTGGAGCTCGGCGCGGCGTGGCTGGTGCGCCGTGGCGACGCGGTGAAGGCGTGGAGCGTCACCTGCCCGCACCTCGGCTGCGCCGTCGACCGCAGCGGCACCGGCCCCGGCTTCTATTGCCCCTGCCACGACTCGTCGTTCGATCCCGAGGGCCACCGCCTCTCGGGTCCGTCGCCCCGCGATCTCGACACGTTCGACACGCGCGTCGAGGACGGCGTCGTGCTGGTCGACTTCCGGCGCTTCCGCCAGGGGACGCCGGAGAAGGCCCCGGTCGGCTGAGCATGAGTCGCCTGCGCGATCTCGGGGACTGGCTGGACGAGCGGACGGCCTGGCGCGCCTCGTACCGGGCCTGGATCGATCACCCCGTGGTCGGCGGGGCGCCGTGGGCGTCGGCCATCGCGGCGTCCGTGGCCACCTGCTTCGGCGTCCTGGCGCTGACGGGCACGGCGCTGATGACGAGCTACTCGCCGTCCCCGCAGGCGGCCTGGGCCAGCGTCTTCTTCGCCCAGTTCGTGCAGGATCGCGGGTGGATCGTGCGGGGGCTGCACTACTGGGCGGCGCAGTCGCTCTTCGTGCTGGCCGCGCTCCAGATCGTGCACGGCGCGTTCGTCGCGAGTTACCGCAAGCCGCGCGAGCTCGCGTGGTTCCTGACGCTGGCGCTGCTGGGGCTGGCGGTGGCCGAGGGGATCACCGGGGGCCTGTTGCCCTGGGACCAGCGCGGGTGGTGGGGCCGCGTGGTGGAGGGGAACATCGTGGGCATGGCGCCCGGCCTGGGCCCCTGGCTCCAGCAGATGATCCAGGGCGGGACGGAGCTCGGCGCGCTCGGGCTGGCGCGCGGATACACCGCGCACGTGCTGCTGCTGCCGGCGCTCATCGCGCTGGTGCTGTGGGGGCGCCGGCGGCTGGTGCGGCGGCACGGCTGGGCGGCGGCCGAGGGCACGTCGCCGTACGCCCGGCAGCTCGCGCGCAACGTCGTGGTGGGGGCGCTGGT
>DATBQU010000143.1:0-10080 GCA_036560665.1 Polyangiaceae bacterium | reverse complement strand
ATTTCGGCCTCGCGAAGCTGAGGGACCCCGAGTCGACCGACAGCGCGCTCGAGCACCAGGAGACGCAGACGCAGGAGGGCGTCGTCATGGGCACGCCCGGGTACATGTCGCCCGAGCAGGCCGCCGGCAAGCCGGTCGACGCGCGAACGGACGTGTACGCGCTCGGCATCGTCCTGCACGAGATGCTCACGGGCGGCCTGCCTGGGGCGCTCGCGAGCGGGAAGGCTGCGGTCGACGCCAAGCTCGCGGCGATCGTCGCGAAGTGCATCGCGCGGGCGCCCGAGCAGCGCTGGCGCGACGCGGCGGAAGTGGTGGGTGCGCTCGATGCGCTCGGGGGCGCACCCCGGAGGACGCCGTGGCTCGCGCTCGGCGCCCTCGCCGTGGTCGTCGTGGCATGCGTCGTTGCCGCGGTCGCGTCGCTGCGGGGGGGTCCTGCAGCACCGTCCTCATCGGCCACGCAGTCGGCCATGTCGGCTGCCCCGCGAGCCACGGCGATTACGGATCTTCCCTTGCCTCCGACCAGCGTCCCCGAGGCGCGCAGCGAGTTCCTGGCGGGGCTCCAGGCGCTCCGCGACGACAGCTTCACTCTCGCCGGGAAACACTTCAGGCGTGTCACCGAGCTCGATCCCTCGATGGCCGCGGGCCACTTGCGCCTCGCGATGACTCTGCCTTTCACCCGACCCGAGCTCGCCCGGTCCGAGCTGTCCACGGCGCTGTCACTGCGGTCGCGGCTCACCGAGCGCGACCAGGCGCTGATGGAGGCGCTCGAACCGATCATCGGCCGCGTGCACAAGGACCACGTGGTCGGCCGCGAGCGCCTGGAAGCGGCCGCAGCGCGCTACCCCCTCGACGTCGAGTTCCTCGACTGGATCGCCATGATGGTCGCCACACCGGATCGAGCCCTCGACGCGGCCGATCGCGCGACGAAGCTCGATCCGAGCGACGCACAGGCGTGGGAGAACGAGGGAAGATCCCTCGCGGTTCTCGGTCGGGAGGACGACGCGCGGCGCGCGCTGGAGCATGGCGCATCGCTCGCGGTCAACTCCGGCGACGTCCTCTTTTGGCTGGGGCAGCTCGATGCGAGCCACGGGCACTGCGAGGACTACGAGCGAGACGCCAGGCGATTGAGCGACGTGGACACGACGGAGGGCTGGAGCGAGCTCGCAACGGCCGGGGTTGCACTGGGGCGCCCGGAGGCGACGGTACGCGAGCTGCTCGACCGTGACGTCGCTGGGAACCCCGCCGAGCTGCGCGCGCTCGCGCGCGTCGATGCCGACTGGACCCTCGCGACACTCGCCGGGCGCTTCGACGAGGGGCGCGCGGTCGCCGACCGCAGAGCGGAGCTCGTCGCGGCGACGCTGCCGAACGACTACGACCGGCACTATGGCCTCGCCGTCGGGCGCGCGAGGACGTCGCTGGAGGTGGGGGACGATGCGGGGGCGCGCAAGGTGGCGAAGGAATTCACCTCGCGGAGCGGATCGTGGACGCGAACGGCGTGGGCCGCCGCCGGTGAGGCGAACATGTCGTTGTGGCTCGCGCGCATCGGTGCGGGCAAGCCGCACGCGATCGACGCGGACCGTACGGCGTGGATCGACGAACAGCTCCGGCAGGGTGCGCTGCCGGGGATCGTCTGGGCCTTCGCGTGGGCCGCCCCGGCGCTCACGCGCGCGGAGGCGAACGACGCGCTCGATGCGCTCGCGCGCGACCCGCGGCTACGCCTCCCGACGGACGGGCAATTGATTCTCACGCCGCTCGTCGGGATACCGGACGCGCAGGCCGGACACGTCCTCGTCCTGGCCGGACGCGTCACGGAGGCTGTGCCGTACCTGAAGCGCGCGGTCGCGTCCTGCGGGGACATGAACCTGCCGTACGAGCACGTCCATGCGTGGCTCGATCTCGGCCGCGCCCTCGAGCAGACGGGGGATCCGCAGGGTGCGTGCGACGCGTACGCGCAGGTGCTGGCGCGCTGGGGTCACGCGACGCCGCGCAGCGTCAGCGCGGATGCGGCGCGCGATGCGGTGAAGCGGCTTCACTGCGGGAAATGAGGCCCGCTCGCGGATTGGCTGATCCTCTGCGTCACGCCCTCCGCAGCACGAGGATCGTCACCTCCGGCGCCGAGCCGAGGCGCATCGGCGGGCCCGTCGTTCCCAGCCCGGGGTGCACGTAGAGCGTCGACCTCCCGCGCCGGTAGAAGCCCACCGTGTAGCGGTGCGTGATGTGCGCGAGGTTGAGCGCGCGGGCGAGGAAGGGGAAGGCGATCTGGCCGCCGTGCGTGTGGCCGCTCAGGACGAGGTCGGCCCCCGCGTCGGCGGCGGCGTCGAAGCGCGCCGGATCGTGCGCGAGGAGCACCGCCGCCGCGTCCGCGGGGCGATCGCGCATGGCGGCCGCCAGGTCGTCGCGCCGCGTCCAGGTGTCGTCGATGGCGGCCAGCCACAGCGAGGCGCCGCCGTGCCGGAGGACGACGCCCTCGTTGCGCAGCACGCGTACGCCCCGCTCGCGCAGGAGCGTCGCCAGCGGCTCGCCCTCGCCGAAGTAGTCGTGGTTGCCCATCGACGCGAACACGCCGTGCTTCGCGCGCAGCGTGCCCAGGGCGTCGGCGATGTCCTGGTGGTACTCGGTGCCGCTGGTCACCATGTCGCCGGTGACCACCGCGAGGTCGGGCGCGCGGCGGTTGGCGGCCCGCGCCCAGGCCATGCCCCACGAGCGCGGCGTCAGCGTCCCCAGGTGCAGGTCCGACAGCTGCGCGATCCGCAGGCCGTCGAGCGCCGGGTCGAGCCCCGCGATTCGCACGTCGCGCTCGACCACCCGGAACCAGCGGCGCCGCACGAGGACGCCGTACGCGCACACCACCAGCCCGGCGAGGTAGATCCCCATGTACGCGCCCATCGGCAGCGCGACGGGCACGCCGCGCGCCAGGTCGACCACCGGCGCGACCAGCGTCACCACCACCGCGGGGATGAGCGTGAAGACCGCCGCGCACCAGTGGATGAAGTACGGGATGTCGACGAAGCGCACCAGGCCGGGGTGCCGGCGGCGATCCGGCATCCCCGCCCGCGCGCGGCCGACGAAGAGCACCACCCCGGCGAGCCCCCAGGCGACGCCGATGGGCCCGGGGTGCGGCCAGCCGAGCACGCGCCCGAGCTCCGCCACGCCGAGCGCGACCGGGACGTGCATCACCAGGGTGATGGCCAGCAGGATGCGCAGGAAGCGCGACATGCGCGCGCGCCGGCGCGCGTGGTGGTGCGCGGCGGGCTCGACCGGGGCTTCTTCGGCGGTGGAGGTGGTCATCTCGGTCAGGCGACGATCCCCTCGATGACCGCGCCGTCGTCGCATATTGCACGCACCGTGCGCGGAGCCGCCCACAGAGCGACGACCGACGACTGCAGGCCGAGCTCGCCGCTCATGCGGACCCAGCTGCCCGCGGTACGGCGCAGCAGCCTCGCCTGCGCCGAGCCGGACCAGGCGACGCCGGCGGCGTCGACCGCGAGCGCCAGCAGATCGCGCGTGGTCTGCACCGCCTCGAGCTGCGCCTGGAGGCGCGCCGAGAGCGAGAGCGCGTGCCCGCCGGCGCCGACCGTGACCGCCCCGTCGCCGACGGCGGCGATGGCGTTGAGGTGGCCGCCGCAGATCGACCCGACGTGCTCCGGCACGCCCATCTCCAGGCGCACCACCGCGCCCCAGTCGCCGCAGGCCACCACGTTGCCGCTGCGCAGGCGCGTGACGCCCCGGAGGCGCGCGCTGCTCGGCGCCTCGGCCAGCAGCGTGAGCTTGCCCCGGGCGAACTGGGCGATCATCCCCATCGTGCTCGACTGCCCGCCGCCGCGTACGGCACGCCGCGCGGGCCGCTCGCCCACCAGCGTCACCGTGGTCCCCTGCGGGTCGACGTTCGCGCCGAGGAAGGTCACCTCCTGATCGGCCAGCTCCCACGTCTCGAGCGCGCCGCCCGGGACGAGGCGCGCCGCCAGCCCGCGCGCGCCGTAGGCGACGAGCTCGCCGGCGCGGAGCCAGGCCAGGCCGCGCACGCCGCGCGCGTCGAGCTCGGGGGTCGACGACAGGCGCGTCCACGCGGCTCCCTCCCAGCGCACGATGCCCGTGGCGCCGATGGCCACGGCCGCCTCTCCACCCGCGTCGAACGCGGCCGTGCGCACTGCGCCCGCGCGCACGGAGGGGACGCAGACGCGCCATTTCCAGGCTGCGGGGCTGGCGAGCTGCGCGTCGGTGTCGGGCGGGGTGGTGGACGTCCGCGCGGTGGTGTCGAGGGTCTCGCCGGGGCGCATCTCGCCCTCGGCCGGACCCGGGCGCCCGGGCGCGGCGGGAGTCGTCGACGGCGCGCCGACCGCCACCGGCGAGAACGAGCGACGCTCGGAGGCGGCGCGCAGCAGCGGCTCGACCGTCCCCCACAGCTCGCCGATCGACGCCTGGCGGTCGGCCGGCTCGGCGGCGGTGGCGCGCACGAGGATGGCGTCGAGCCGCTCGACGAGCTCGCGCCGCATGGCCAGCTCCTGCGGCAGGGCGCCGCGCACGTTGGTGGTGAGGCTGGGACGGGGGCCGTTGAGGAGGCGGGTCACGATGATGAGCGGGTTCTCGCCGTCGCCGTACGGGAACGCCTTCACCCCCGTCAGCATCTCGAACAGGATGGCCGCGAAGGAGAAGACGTCGGTGCGGACGTTGACGCGTCGGTTGCCCTGCTCGAACTGCTCGGGCGGTGCGTAGCCGAGGCTCGCGCCTGCCAGGGCGGTCGTCTTGCCAAGCCCCATGTCCACCAGCTTCACCAGACCGAAGTCGGTCACCTTGGCGATCTCGCCCCCGGTCTCGCTGGCGAGCAGCACGTTGGACGGCTTGAGGTCGCGGTGGACGATCTTGTGGGCGTGGACGTCCTCGAGCGCGAGCGCGACCTGGCGCCCGATCCGGCGCGTGCGGTCGAGCCCGATCCCCGCGCCGCGGCTCTGGGCGAGGACGTGCTCCAGCGTGGGCCCGCGCACGTACTCGAGCGCCGTGAAGCGCAGCTCGACCGGCTCGCCCCCGCCCGGCGACGGCACGCGCGCGCTGGCGTGATCGAAGAAGCGGACGATGTGGGGGTTCGGCCGCGCCGCCTGCCCCAGCATGCGGAGCACCTGCGCCTCGCGCTCGAAGCGCGAGAGCGACTCGGGCGACACGGCGTCCGGCCGCAGCACCTTGACGATGACGATGTAGCCGTCGGGCTCGTCCCAGGCGGCGGTGAAGACCCACCCCTGGCCGCCCTCGCCGATGCGCTCTTTCAGATGGAAGCGCGCGCCCCGAGTCCCCTCGAAGACCCGACCCGGGAGCAAGTCGCGCAGCGCGAGCAGGCGCGGGTCGATCGGGTGCATCGTGACGCGCCCATGCTAGCGCATCGGGCTCGCTCAGATGCCGAGGAGCTTGACCAGCGTGTCCTTGTTGGTCACGCCCACGTGCCGGCCCGACTCCTTGCCGCTCTTGAAGACGAGGATGGTGGGCACGCTCTTGATGGCGAACTTGGACGCCACGCCGGGCGAGTCGTCGATGTCGAGCTTGCCGACCTTGACCTTGCCCTTCAGCTCGTCCGCGAGCTTCTCGACGATGGGCGTGAGCGCCTTGCAGGGGCCGCACCACACCGCGCTGAAGTCGAGGAGGAAAGGGACGGACGACTGGGCCACCTCGGTCTCGAAGTTGCCGTCATTGATCTCGAGTACGTTTGCGCCTGCCATGAGTCTCGCTCCCTGGGTGCGTGGGGGGATTCTTCTTATAGTTCTCCGATGACCGCGTGTCGATTCAGGTCGCGGAGGGGGCGGGCGTGGGGGCGGGCGTGGGCGTGGGGGCGGGCGGGGGCGGGGTGGCCGGGCGGGGCGTCTTGTAGTCGATGACGCGCTGGATGGCCTTCGCCAGGTCGTCCGTGCCGGCGCGGGCGCTCGCCGACAGGGAGGCGCCGTGGGCCTCGACCGCGAGCGAGTCGAGCAGGGGGCCGAGCCCGATCAGGCGCACCCCGATGTCGCGCGAGAAGGCCAGCCGCTTGCGCTCGATGAGCTGCTTGACCTCCTCGCAGGCGGCGGGAGTCTCGCAGCGCAGCTCCGCCACGAGCTCCGTGGTCGACCCGGAGGGCCCGGTGCTCAGGGCCACCCCGGCCGCGCTGACGGCGAGGACGCTCGCGTAGGTCTTCTCCCCCTCGCTCCCGAGCTCGGGGCCGAGGTCACGCTTGAGCCGCTCGCGCAGCGACGCGGGCAGCAGGGCGGTGAGCACCAGCGTCCGCGCCGCGATCCCGGCCTTCGGGGCGAGCGCGTCGCGCAGGGCGGCGTGCTCCGCCCGGGCGCGCTCGGCCTTGCCCTCCGCGGCGTCGATCATGGCGTCGAGCCACCCTCCCCGGCCGACGAGGAACGGCCCGCCGTCGCGGTACGCCACGCGGGCGTGCCGGGCGTCCGCGGTGTCCTCGACCACGGTGAACCCCCCGTGAGCCGACGTCGCCGGCTGCCCCCCGCGCGCCCGGATCACCTTGTCCGCGCAGCCGGCGAGCTCGTCGCGGGTGAGGTCCCCCGCGAAGGCGACGCCGAAGTCGCCGCGCTCGCCGCCCTCGGGCGAGGTGACGGCCAGCTCGCGCAGGCGCGTCAGCGGGTCGAACCCGCAGGTCCCCGAGAGCGAGCCCAGCCCCGGTACGGCGGCCGACGCGCCCGGCCCGAGCAGCGGCTGGGCCAGAGGGGACTGACGCAGCCCCGCCACGTCGACCGACACGACGAGCCAGGCGTCGCGCGGCACCGCGGTGAGCACGCCGGCGTCCCGGGCCCGGGAACGCCCCAGGGCGAACCCCGTCGCCACGACGACGGCCACGAGGACGAAGAAGAGGACGTACTGCCGGCGCTGCTCCAATCTGCGGGGGGACGATAGCCAGGACGGGACTTGACAGCCAGAGCGCCCGGCGAAAGGCTGCGCGACGCGGAAGGGGCGGCCCATGGTGCTGGTGCTGGGGGTGGTGGCGCTCGTCACGGTGATCGCGGGCGTGGCCGCGGTGCTGGTGCTCGCCTCGAGGCAGGCGCGGGAACAGACCACGCCCGCCAGCCAGCCCGGCGACTACGTCGCCCCGGTGAGCTCCGGGGGCTACCGCTGGCGCCACACCGACGAATCGCTCGAGGATTTCCAGCGGCGGATCGCCCGCGAGAACGCGGCCGGGCCCGCTTCCCCGGGCAAGACCTAGGCGAACTTGGCCCGCCGCCCGGGCCGGGGGCATCGTCGCCCGACGATGAAGGACCAATCGAACGCCGCCCGCGAGCGCGAGCCCTCGGCGGAGTACCAGGGGCCGGAGCGCCGACGCCACCGCGTCTACGTGACGCGCAACACCGAGTACCACTTCCGGGACGGCTTCTGCGTCGCGGTCCGCGACCGGCGCACCGGCGAGTTCCTGCACGGGCACCTGGCCCTGCACCGGCGCGTCCACGGCGGGCTCAAGTTCTTCGTCGACGGGGGAATCGCGCCCAACGCGGGCGAGCCCCGCCCCGGCGAATCGCTCTACTTCGCCAGCGAGGGACGCGATCTGGTCACGAGCCCGCTGGAGACCGTGGAGCGTCCGAACCGGGAGCTGGTGACGGCCTACCCGTCGTCGCCGCGGCAGCGCAAGCACTAGGGCGCCGCCGCCGTCGCGGCACTCCGTGCAGGGTGAATGCAAGCAGACGCGGTTCGTCGTAACTTCGTACGCCGCATGCTGGTCGTCCCGCCTCGCGCCGAGCTCCGCCACCGTCCGCTCGAGACGCCGCGCCTCGTGCTCGCGCCGGTCGAGCCCGCGGACGCGGCGGACCTCTGGAACGCCGTCGACACCTCGCGGGCGCACCTCGAGAAGTGGCTCCCCTGGGTGCCGTTCAACACCGACCTCGACGCGAGCTGGCGCTACTGCGAGGCCAGCGCCAGCGACTGGGACCACGCGCGCGCGCTGCGCTTCACCATCCGCGAGCGCGGCACGCGGCGCTTCCTGGGCGTGGTGGGCCTGGAGTCGCTGGCCCACCTGCACCAGAGCGCGGAGCTCGGCTACTGGCTCCGCCTCGACGGGGCGCGCCGCGGCTTCATGAGCGAGGCGGCCCGGGCCACCGTGGTCTGGGCCTTCAAGCGGCTCAACGCGCACCGCGTCCGGGTCGCCGCCGCCACCGACAACTTCGCGTCGCTGGGGGTCATCCGCCGCCTCGGCTTCCGATTCGAGGGCATCGCCCGCGAGGCCGAGCGCTGCCAGGGCCGCTGGCTCGACCACGCCCTCTTCGCCCTGCTGGCGACCGACGCGATGACGCCGGTCACTCCCTGAAGCCGGCGACGAGCGCGCGGACGCGGGCGATCCCCTCCACGCTGCGGGCGCCGTACCAGCACAGATCCTTGCCGCCGGTGCGGACGACGGCGCGGCGCCGCGAGGCCGGCGTGCCCAGCGCGAGGAAGACCGCGGCGTCCTCGTCGCTGAACGGGTGCGGCTCGTCGGGGAGCACGATCAGCTCGGGCGCCCGCGCCACGACCTCGTCGAGGGTGACGCGCGGGTAGCGGACGTCCCGGTCGCCTACCTTCTCGGCGGACAGCGCCGGCGCCCGGCCGAGATCGGCCGCCAGGGGGTAACGCCGCTCGCGGTCGGCGAAGACGTTCGGCGCTCCGCACAGGTCGAGCATGTCGCTGATGAACGTGTCGCCGTTCACCGTCATGAGCGGGTTCATCCAGATGGGGCAGAACGCGCGCAGCGGCTTCTGCCCCGCGCGCGCCTCGTCGGCGGCGCGAAGCTCGTCGTAGCCGCGCTTGACGAGCTCCCTCACCGCCGCGTCCCCCTCCACGCCGAAGACGCGCGCCAGCCGGGCCAGGTGGCCGAGGCCGTCCACCACGCGCTTCGGGAAGGCCACGTAGACCCGGACGCCGCGCCGCGCGAGCTCCTCGAGATCGCCGCGCGTGTTCTCCTCCTGGTTGGCCAGGACCAGATCGGGCCGGAGGTCGCAGACGGCGTCGACCCGCGGGTTCTTGGTGCCCCCCACGCTGGGGAGCGCCTTCACCACCTCCGCCGGGAGCTCGCAGTAGTCGGTGCGACCGACCAGCGCGCCGGCGCAGCCGAGGGCGGCGACGGTGAGCGTGTCGCTCGGGACGAGCGACACCACGCGCCGGGGCGCGGCGTGAAAGTCGAGCGCGCGCTTGCGGTCGTCGAACACGCGCACGGGGAACACGGCGCGCTCACTCCTCGACGGCGTCGATGTCGCTGGGGGGAGGCGGCGGCGCCGGAGGCCCCCCGTCGGCGTGCGGCCCGACCCGCACCGCGCAGGCAGCCCAGGTGCGGTCGTCGCACCGGTCGCGGACGGCGCCGACGCAGGCGAGCACGGTGTCTCCCTCGTTCTCCGCCAGGCGGTCGATCACCAGGTTGCACCCGCGCGCGCACTCGTGGCGGCTGCAGTGCGTCGCCTTGGCCGAGCACGCGCGCGCGCAGACCTCCTCCGGCCCGCGCGGCGGAGACTCGGCCTGGCACGCGGCGCACGCCAGGGCGAGCGTCGCCAGGAGCGGCGCGAGGGCGGCGGGCGTGAGGCGAGGCAAACGGAGCAGACGAGGCGAACGAGGCACCTGGGCGCCTCTCCTTCTAGTGCGCGCGGCGAGCGTCGACAACGCCCCTCACAGCGCTAGCCTGCTGCGTCATGGATCCCAACGCCGCCCCCCCGCGCGTCATCATCCGCCACTGCGACTCCTACGATCCGGAGCGCATCCGCACCATCGTGCGCGAGGGGCTGCGCGAGCTCGAGCTCGTGCCCTCCGGGCGGACGCTGGTCAAGCCGAACCTCGTGGCGGCGGGCGAGCTCTTCCCGCACGCCTACACCCGCCCCGAGTTCGGCGAGGGCGTGCTGCGCGCCCTGCAGGACGTGGCCTCGGACAAGATGAGCGAGCTCGCCGTCGGCGAGCGCTGCGGCATCACCGTGCCCACGCGCCTGTCCTTCGCCGAGAGCGGCTGGGACGCGATGCTCGGCCGGGTGAAGGGCGTGAAGCGCTACCTCTTCGAGGAGGTCCCGCAGGTCGAGATCCGCTACTCGCACAAGGAGCGGCTGCGCGACTACGTCTTCACCCCCGAGCCCATCGCCAAGGCCGACTTCTTCGTCAACT
>DATBQU010000142.1:0-3638 GCA_036560665.1 Polyangiaceae bacterium | reverse complement strand
GGCGCTGCACGACGAGTCGCACCGCCAGGTCGCCGCGGTGCTGCGCGAGGTGGGCATCGTGCGCGGATCGGCCGAGGAGGCCGTCGCCGGCGGCGTCACGCGCGCGCTCTACCCCCACGGCCTGGGCCACGCGCTCGGGCTCCAGACCCACGACGTGGGCTGCGGCCTGCAGCCTCCCCGCGCGGACAACCCGTTCCTCCGCAACACCACCGACGTGGCGGTGGGCCAGGTCTTCACCATCGAGCCCGGCGTCTACTTCATCGCCGCCCTGCTGGCCGAGCTGCGCGGGCGCGCCGAGGGCGGCCTGGTGGACTGGAAGACGGTGGAGGCGCTGGCGCCGCTGGGCGGCGTGCGCATCGAGGACGACGTCTTCGTCGCCGAGAACGGCGTGCGCAACCTGACGCGCGAGCAGCTACCCTGAGGGCATGCCCAAGCGAGTCGCCATCTTCTGGCCGGGTGACGCGCGCGCGAAGCCGAACGAGCTCGCGCTGCCCAGCGTCGAGCAAGCCACGCAGCAGCTGGAGGGCGCGCTGCGCCGCCTGGGGCGCACCAGCCACCGCGTGCCGGGGTTCCTGGCCAAGCCGCACGAGGCCATCGAGAAGCTCGGGCCCATCGACGACCCCATGGTCGGCGTCTGCGTGCACTGGCTCTACGGCCCGCACACCACCGACGGCGTGGTGGGCAAGGACAACCCGCTCCTCCTGGCCAGCAACTTCAGCGGACAGTGGCCCGGCCTGGTGGGGCTGCTCAACACCGGCGCGTGCCTCGAGTCGGTGGGGCGGGCGCACTCGCGCGCGTGGACGGACGCGCCCGACTGGACGCAGGACGCGGCGTTCATGGAGCGCCTGGCGGAGTGGTGCGAGACCGGGCGCATCGCCTACCCCGAGGACGAGATCGCCTACTCGGCGGCGGTGTCTGCCGGCGCGCAGCGCGTGGCGCGCGAGGTGGCGAACGAGATCCACCGTCGTCGCGTCCTCGTCATGATGCTCGGCGACACCTCCATGGGGATGATCAACGGCTACTTCGGGCCGCGCCTGCTCAACCCCCACGGCTTCACCGAGCACAAGATCGACCAGGCCTGGATCATCGACCGCGGCCGGCGCATCGAGGACCGGCGCATCGACGACGCCCTGCGCTTCGTGAAGGACCGCGGCGTCACCTTCCACTGGGGCGAGCGCGCCAGGGGCGCCCCCATGGGCGCCGACGACTTCGACGAGCGCGCGACGCGCGAGCAGCTGCGCGACTACCTGGCGGTGGTCGACCTCGCCGCCGAGTACAAGGCCGACTGCATCGGCTGGCAGTACCAGCTGGGCCTCATCCCGCTGCGCCCCCCCAGCGACTTCGCCGAGGGCCTGCTCAACTCGACGTGCCGCCCCGAGTCGAGCGGCGACACCCTCGCGCTCGCCACCGAGGCCGACCAGGGCAACGTCGTGCCCATGGAGATGCTCAAGCGCCTGCTCCGGAAGAAGGGCCTGCACCAGGCGGTGATGTTCCACGACGTGCGCTGGGGCGCCGCGCACGAGGGGCGGTTCCTGTGGGTCCTGCTCAACAGCGGCTCGTGCGGCGCCTACGCGTTCAACCACGATCCGGACACCCTGCGCGGCGTCCACTCCTGGCGGCAGCCGGCGCTCTACTTCCCCACGCCGGGGGGCACGTTCGCGGGCGAGAGCCTGCCGGGGCGGATGACCTGGGCGCGCGCGTACATCAAGGGCGGCGCGCTCTGGATGGACGTCGGGCGCGGCGAGGTGGTGAAGCTGCCGCCGGCGGTGCGCGACGCGTGGTGGGAGGGCACGACGCGCGAGTGGCCCCTGATGGTCGCCGACATGGGCGTGTCGCGAGACGCGCTCATGGCGCACTACCTGTCGAACCACGTGGCGGTGGGGTACGGCGACGTCTTCGAGGAGATGGTCGCGCTGAGCCAGGAGCTGGGGTTCCGGGTGCGGGTGCTCGGGAAGGCGGCGGCGTAGCGCGGGCGCGGGCGCGGCCGCGGGCGCGGTCGCGGTCGCGGCCGCGCTTACGCCCCCTCCCCCTCCCCGATCTCCCTCAATATCTCCGCCACCGCCTCGTACAGCGCCTCGGGGATCGTCTCCCCCACCTGCAGCTCGACGAGAGCCCGCGCCAGCGGCACGTCCTGCACGACCGGCAAGCCGTAGTCCTCCGCCGCCGCCCGGATCCGCTGCGCGAGCTCCCCCTGCCCGCTCGCGACGACCACCGGCGCCTCGTCGCCCTCCTTCTCGTCGTAGCGCAGCGCGCACGCGACGTGCGTCGGGTTCACCACCACCACGCTCGCCGTCCGCACGCTGGCCACCGTCGCCTGGGCCAGCATCTCCTGGTAGGCGCGCTCGCGCGCGGCCTTGAGCTGCGGGTCGCCGTCCTGCTCCCGGTACTCGCGCCTCACCTCGTCCTTGCTCATCCTCAGCCTCCGCGCCCACGCCCGCCGCGTCACCACCAGATCGATCGCCCCGAGCGCGAGGCCCACCAGCGCCGCCCGCCAGGCCAGGCCGCCGGCCACCTCCGAGACGACGACGCCGAGCCACGGCATGCGACCGCCGGCGCGCGCGAGATCGACGACGTGCGCGCTCAGGCCCCTCCAGGCGAGCCAGCCCACGGCGAGCCCGGCGACGAGCGCCCGCACCACCGCGAACAGGCGCGCCCCCGACAGCAGCCCGCGCATCCCCGCCACGGGGTCCAGCCGTCCGAGCCGCGGCGCCAGACGCCGGGAGGCGACGACGCCTCCGGTCTGCACCACGTGGGCGATCGCCCCGGCCACCCCCGCCGCGACGAGCACCGGCAGGGCCAGGGCGACGACGCTCGTCCCCAGGCCGATCGCGTCGAACCGCACGCCGGCGAGGAGCGCGGGGTCTGCCGCCTGGGCCAGCGCGGCGCGCAGATCGTCGGCCGCGTGCGAGGCGAGCGCCCGGACCGCCGAGGGCACCACCGCCACGGCCACCACGAAGGCCACGGCCTGCGCGGCGTAGGCGCTGGCCCCGCTGTCCCCCTCTTCCCGCGCCCGCCGCAGGCGCCGGGGCGTCGCCTCCTCCGTCCTGTCGCTCGCTCCGCTCGCTCCACTCACGGCGGCTGCAACATTACTGCAAGTTAGTTGACCAAGCTCATGCGAGCTGAATACCCTCGCGGCAAGCCCGTCCAACGACGGCGAGAGAGGGGTCCATAATGCGAATCTTTCTGTTTTCGGGTCTCGTCGCAGTGGGCATGGCGGTGAGCGCCTCGGCGATGGCCGCCGACGCGACGCCGACAGGCGTCGAGGTGGGGCTGCGAACCGGCTACGCGATTCCGCTGGGCCAGATCCAGGGTCTGCCGCCAAACGCGCCGGCCGGTGCGCCCACGGCGGACCTGAGCAAAGTCTTCTCGGGCGTCATTCCCATCTGGGTCGACGCGGGCTACCGCCTCAACCCGAACATCTACATCGGCGCCTTCTTCCAGTACGGCATTGGCCTGGTCAACACGGCCAACGACGCTACCCCCGGATGCGCCCAGTCCGGCGTGAGCTGCTCGGCCAGCGACATGATGTTCGGGATCGATGCTCACTACCACCTCATGCCCGACCAGACGATCGACCCCTGGGTCGGCCTCGGCGTCGGCTACGAGATCGCGAGCCTCAGCGCCTCGGCCCAGGGTCA